>CALVMN010000007.1:0-56310 GCA_944346365.1 Candidatus Gallimonas merdigallinarum | reverse complement strand
GTCAGCCCACTACAATCTCGGAACGCATAACCGCCAATGCTCGTCACGCTGTCGGGGATCGTGATGCTTGTCAGCCCGGTGCAAAGAGAAAACGCAGAACTGCCAATGCTCGTCACACTGTTTGGAATGGTGAAGCTCGTCAGCCCGCTGCAACCGTAGAACGCGTGATCGGCAATTCCCGCGGTGTTATTGCGCAATGTGATACTTGTAACTGTTGCATCGCAACCGATTGCCCATTTATCAACGTATCTAACACCATTCTCCGTTTGGATAATACCGCTACAACCCTCAAATGCACAATTTCCAATGCTCGTCACGCTGTTGGGGATCGTGATGCTCGTCAGCCCGCTGCAATACTCGAACGCATAACCGCCAATGCTCGTCACGCTGTCGGGGATCGTGACGCTCGTCAGCCCGCTGCAATATTGGAACGCACCGCCGCCAATGCTCGTCACGCTGTTGGGTATGACGACGCTCGTCAGCCCACTACAATCTCGGAACGCAGAATCGCCAATGCTCGTCACGCCGTTGCCGATTGTCACGCTTGTCAGCCCGCTGCATCCATAGAACGCACCGCCGCCAATGCTCGTCACGCTGTTGGGTATGACGACGCTTGTCAGCCCACTACAATCTCGGAACGCAGAATCGCCAATGCTCGTCACACTGTCGGGGATTACCAATTCGCCTGTTAAAACTTCATTATCAATATATAGCGTTCGACCTAAAGACATTAGACTGCCAAGACCAGAAATCCTACACCAACTTGCTATATCACCTGTATAGTAAATTTCCGTTAGCCCGTCGCAATTCCAGAACGCAAAACTTTCAATGCTCGTCACGCTGTCGGGGATCGTGATGCTTGTCAGCCCGTCGCAATACTCGAACGCAGAACTACCAATGCTCGTCACGCTGTCGGGGATGATGATACTCGTCAGTCCGTCGCAATTCCAGAACGCATAATCGCCAATGTACGTCACACCGCTTCCGATCGTCACGCTCGTCAGTCCGCTGCAATCCGTGAACGCATGATAGCCAATGCCCGTCACGGGTAAGCCGTTGTATGTAGAGGGGATCACGATATCCGTCTCCGTAGCGGCGCCGAGACCGGTGACCGTATAGGCGTCGCCGTCATCGTTGAGTTCATACGCCAACCCCGGTGTGCCGACGAGTTCCGTTCCGCCCTGCTGACCGCCGCCCTGCTGCGAATCGCCTTGCTCTGTTCCGCCCTGCTGACCGCCGCCCTGCTGCGAATCGCCTTGCTCTGTTCCGCCCTGTTCAGTGTCGCTCTGTTCAGTGCCGTCGCCGTCGTCGCAGGCGGCAAAGCCGAACGCCGCGGCGGCGAGCATGCAAGCCGAGAGCGCGGCGAGCCAAAATTTGCGCTTCATATCCCTACCTCCGTAAAATTTTTGGCAGGGCATTAAAAAAGCGTGGCTCCGATCGGAGACACGCCCTGCATTGTATCCCCGAATTTGTTGCCACGCAAATTCGCCCAAATGAGAAATGATAGAGATACGAAATGCCGCAACGTATCCCATTTGAGCGTTCATTCAATTTGCGTGGTATTTATAGTATAACGCAAAGCGGTGAAAAGTACAAGAATTTACGAAAATTTTTTTAAAATTTTACCATTCCGCACAAACAAACGCGCGGCGGATAAGACAAGCGGTACAAAACAGCGCGCGGCGGCGGGCTTTTGCCCGCCGCCGCGCGCATGATAATTCGTAAGCGATTTCCACTCTGCCGCCGCGCCGTGCATACAACGCACGGCGCGGCGGTTCTGTATTTTAAGAAGTGTGCAGGTTATCCTCGAAGCCGAGGCTGATCAGAATGGCGCGGTTCACGCGGCGCATCGTCGCGGGCGGAAGTTCGCCGATGCGGCTCATCAGCCGCTTTTTATCGATAGTGCGGATCTGTTCGAGCAAGATCACGCTGTCTTTGGCAAGTCCGAACGCGGAAGGCAGCTCAATGTGCGTCGGCAGCCGCGCCTTGTTGATCTTGCTCGTCACTGCCGCGGCGATCACAGTGGGGGAATATTTGTTGCCCGTATCGTTCTGCACCACCAGAACGGGGCGCACGCCGCCCTGTTCGCTCCCCACCACGGGGGAGAGGTCGGCATAGTAGAGTTCTCCGCGTTTTACGATCATAATTTTCCCTCTTTGGTGAGCTGGTTCCTTACCATTGTATGTATCGGCTGCCGATTCCTGTTCCGTCCCGCGCTCACCGCTCTGATTGTTGACGGCTCTCCGCGCTTTTATACGCCGTCCGCGTTTGACAGGCGCGCTCCGTCGGCGTATAATATCGTGTATGGAAGATATGGAGAAAAATAACGGAAAAAACGGGGCGGTGGGGCAGCGCGTGAGCGCCGTCGGCATCGTCTGCAATCTCATTCTTGCGGCGGCAAAGATCGCGGCGGGCGCGATCGCGGGGCTGGTGTCCGTCGTGGCGGACGGCATCAACAATTTAAGCGACTGCGGTTCGAGCGCGGTCTCCCTCGTCTCCTTCCGCGTGGCGGAAAAACCCGCCGACCGCGAACACCCGTACGGACACAGGCGGGCGGAATACGTCGCGTCCATGATCATCGCCTTTTTTGTGCTCGCGCTCGCCGTGGAACTGCTGCGCGAATCGGTCGAAACCATCGCATCGGGCACGGTCAGCGAGAGCGTCTGGTGGCTGTATATCGTTCTGGGCGTCTCCGTGCTCGTCAAGGCGGGAATGTTCCTTTTGTACCGCGTCGGTGCGCGGCGGCTGGATTCGGATACGCTGCGGGCGGCGGCAGCGGACAGCGCGTGCGACTGCGTCGCCTCGCTCGCCGTCGTGCTCGGCATGGTGCTTTCGGCGTACACGCCGTGGAAGTCGGACGGCTACGTCGGCATTGCGGTTGCGCTGTTCATTCTGTGGCAGGGCGCGTGCGTGCTGAAAGAGGCGGGTTCCAAACTGCTGGGTCAGGCGCCCGATGAAGCGCTCGTCAAACGCGTGCGCGAGATCCTGCTCGCGGGGGAGGGCATTCTCGGCGTGCACGATCTGAAAATTTACGGCTACGGGAAGGGGGTCACGTTCGCGGCGGCGCACGCCGAAATGGACGCGCGTCTGGCCGCGCTCGCCTCGCACGAGGTGCTCGACGGGCTGGAACGCAAGGTGCTTGCCGAAACGGGCGTCTCGCTGACGCTGCACCTCGATCCCGTCATGTTGGACGACGAAGAGGCGAAAGAGCTGGAATCGCGCGTGCGCGCCGCAGTGGAAGGACTTGCGGAGGGCGTGAACCTGCACGATTTCCGCCTCGTGCGCGGCGCGAAAAACAAAGTCGTGTTCGAGCTTGGCATTCCCTTCGGCTGCCCCGTCAAAGATTCGGAGCTGAAAAACGACGCCGAGCGCGCCGTCCGCATTTTCGGCGACTACGAGCCGTCCGTCACGGTGGAGCGGGAGTAAGTTCGGAAGTTTTATTTGTTTATCAGGCGCGGCGGCGGACTTTTGTCCGCCGCCGCGCCTGATATATTTTTTGAGAATTTTTTTTCGTATTTCTCTTGAAATTCTATGTGTTTCATGCTATACTACAAGTACCACGCAAATTGAATTATCACCACAATGGGCTACGAATCGGCATTTCGTATCTCTATTCCTCATTGTGGTGAATTTGCGTGGTAACAAATTTCGGAGATACCATGATGCAGGGCGTGTCTCCGATCGGAGCCACGCTTTTTCTATGCCCTGCAAAAAATTATTTCGGAGGCAGGGAATGAAGCAAAAGTTATGGGTTTCGCTGTTATCGGCAGCAGTGCTTGCGGCGGGGGCTTTCGGCTTTGCCGCATGCGACGAGAAGGGGAACGAGGGCGGATCGGGGGGATCGTCCGGAACAGGTGCTGCGGCAGAACTTGCGTATGCGATTCTCCCGGGCGGCGACGCATATGAGGTGAGCGGGATCGGTACGGTTTCCGATACTGCCGTTACAATTCCTTCCGAATATAACGGCTTGCCCGTTACGTCGATCGGCTATAATGCATTCCGGAACTGCACTTCGCTCACAAGCATCGCGATCCCCGACAGCGTAACGTCCATCGGCGTTTCAGCGTTCCGGAACTGTACTGCGCTCACGGATATCGACATTCCCGCAAGCGTAATGTCTGTCGGCGCGGGGGCGTTCAATGGCTGTACGGGGCTGCTCCAAACGGAAGGCGGGGTCAGTTATGTTGATGGTTGGGCGGTCGGCTGCGCTGCGGATACGACGGCTGTCACGCTGCGCGCGGATACCGTCGGCATTGCCGATCAGGCATTCAGGAGCGTTGCTTCGCTTGCAAGCGTTGCACTGCCCGAGAGCCTCGATTTCATCGGCGATTCTGCATTCAACGGCTGTACCGCGCTTGAAAGCGTTGTCCTTCCCGCCGGCGTTTCGGTCGGAGATTACGCATTCAAGAACTGTGCGTCGCTTGCAGGCGTTACGCTGCCCGCGGACATGCTTTCGATCGCCGATTATGTCTTTAAGGGCTGTGTCGCACTTACCGAAATCGACATTCCCGCCGGCGTCAAATCCATCGGCGAAGGCGCGTTCAACGGCTGCGTCGGGCTTTCGGGGATCGCTATCCCGACGGGCGTAACGTCTGTCGGTGCGGGGGCGTTCGGCGGCTGTACGCGGCTGCTGCAGGTGCAGGACAGGGTCGTTTATGTCGATCGGTGGGCGGTCGATTTTAAGGAGGATTCTGATGATGAAGATGAAACCGCCACGCTGCGTGCGGGGACTGTCGGCATCGCAGATCAGGCGTTCTACGCGTGCGGCGAGCTGGTCGGCGTCACCATTCCCGACGGCGTCGCATTCATCGGCAGCGAGGCGTTTCTTGACTGCGTCAAACTCCCGGAGATCGACATTCCCGCCGGCGTGACTGCGATCGGCGAATCCGCGTTCAACGGATGCACCGCGCTTACGTACGTTGCCATTCCGGACGGCGTCGTAACTATCGGAGACGGGGCGTTTTGGTACTGCCGTTCGCTTGAAAGCGTGATGATTCCGGATAGCGTCGTTTCCATCGGTAATTGCGCGTTCGAGGGCTGCAGCGTGCTTACGGCTGTATACTTTTTTGGCGATCCGGCAAAGTGGGCGGAGATTTCGATCGGCGATTGGAACGCTGCATTGACGTCCGCCGCGCGCTACGACTATGTTGCGGAGGAGACGGACGTTCCGGATGACGGCGGCAACTACTGGCATTATGATTCGGACGGCGTCACGCCCGTCGTCTGGTAACAACGCATTGCACGGGATCAGCCGTGCGGACAAAATACAGACGAAATTCGGACGGCGCCGCCGCGATTATATCGCGGCGGCGCGCTTTTTTTCGTCCAATCGTTCAAAAATATACGAAAACGGGGGGAAATATCGTCAAGACGATTGTTTTTTGCGGCGAAATCTGTTATAATAACCAATGGATTATTGTCTTTTCGGGGAGATAAATATATGCTGAAAATAATCGTAGACGCAATGGGCGGCGACAACGCTCCCGCCGAGATCGTAAAGGGCGCGCTTGACGCCGTGAAAGAACGTCCCGACTTCAAAGTCGTTCTGACGGGCGACGAGGCTCTCGTCAATCACGAATTGGAAAAATACACATACGACGCCTCCCGCGTGGAGGTCGTCGCCTGCACGCAGGTCATCACCAACGACGACGTGCCGACCCAAGCCGTGCGCGCCAAGCGCGACAGTTCGCTCGTCGTCGGGCTGAATATGCTCAAAAACGACCCCGAGGCGGGCGGTTTCGTCTCGGCAGGCTCCACGGGCGCGGTGCTCACGGGCGGCATCATGTTCGTCGGGCGGCTCAAAGGGGTCATGCGCCCCGCGCTCTGTCCCGGCATTCCCAACGTGCGCGGCGAGATCACCCTTCTGTGTGACTGCGGCGCGAACGCCGAGTGCAAGCCCGCCTATCTGGCGCAGTTCGGCGTCATGGCGTCCGCGTACGCCAAAGCCGCGTACGGCGTGAAAGAGCCGCGCGTCGGACTTCTGACCAACGGCACAGAGGAGCATAAAGGCGACCCGCTCCATCAGGAGGCGCATCAGCTCCTCAAAGAGACGAAGGGGATCCGCTTTGCAGGCAACGTGGAGGGGCGCGACATTATGTACGGCGACGTGGACGTCGTGGTTTCGGACGGTTTCTCGGGTAACGTTGCGCTCAAAGCCATCGAGGGCTGCGGCAAGACGGTCGCCTCCATGCTCAGAAAAGAGTTCACGCGCTCGCTCGGCAGCAAGATCAGCTATCTGTTCGCACGGAAACCCGTCAAGGGATTGGCGCGCGCGCTCGATTATTCCCGGTTCGGCGGCTCAGTGTTTCTGGGGCTGAAAAAGGTCGTCATCAAATCGCACGGATCTTCCAAGGCGTTCTCCGTCAAACAGTCCGTCTTTCAGGCGATCGACGCCTATCGCGGCGGGCTGATTCCCACGCTGGAAGAGATGTTCTCCGCGGAAAGCGAGGCGGAATAATGAGCGCCGCATGGCGGGAAGAGGAGCTTGCGGCGGCGGAACGGGCGCTCGGGTATGCGTTTTCCGATCGTGAACTGCTGAAAACGTGCCTGACGCACGCGTCGCTCGTAAACAGCGGAGAGGTGAGCAACGAGCGGCTGGAATTTCTCGGCGACGCCGTTGTGGAACTGCTCGTCACCGAAAAGCTGTACCGCGACGTGGACGCGCGCGAGGGAACGCTGACGGAGCTGAGAAAGCGGTACGTCTCCAAGGGCGCGCTCGAACTTGCGGAGGGGCGCGTCGGGCTGATGCGCTTTCTGCACTATGCGGGCGGCGCGGACGCGCTGCGCGGCAAGACGGCTTCCAACCTCTTCGAGGCGGCGGTCGGCGCGATCTATCTGGACGGCGGCATGAGCGCGGCAAAGGCGTTTCTTGCCCGCACGTTGGAGGAGACCGAGCCGGAGAACTTCAAATCCGCCTTGCAGGAACTTGTACAGAAATACGAACACGCGACGCCCGTCTATGAGACGGAAGCCGCGGAAAACGGATATAAAAGCACAGTGCGCGCGCTCGGCAGAGCGGCGCAGGGCGCGGGCGCAAACAAAAAGGCGGCAGAGGTTGCCGCGGCAAAAAAATTGTACGGGATACTATCGCAATCATGAATTTCAAGGAAATGCAACTTGTGGGGTTCAAGTCCTTCGCAGACAAGACCTCCATTAAATTCGACGACGGCGTTACCGTCATCGTCGGACCCAACGGCTGCGGCAAGAGCAACGTTGCCGACGCGGTGCGCTGGGTGCTCGGCGAGCAGTCTGCCAAGACTCTGCGCGGTTCTTCCATGCAGGACGTCATTTTCGGCGGCACGGAGGCGCGCCGTCCGCTCTCGTACTGCGAGGTCACGCTGGTATTCGACAACACAAACAGAATGTTCGACATCGAGTACGACGAAGTCGCCATGACCCGCCGCCTGTACCGTTCGGGCGAGAGCGAGTATCTGCTCAATATGCAGCCCTGCCGCCTCAAAGATATCGTCGCGCTTCTGCACGGCGTCGGCATCGGTAAGGAGGGCTACTCCATCATCGGGCAGGGCAAGGTCGAGCAGATCATGAACGCCAAGCCCGAGGACCGCCGCGCCATCTTCGAAGAGGCGACGGGCGTCATGAAGTTCAAGGCGCAGAAGGGTGAGATCGAGCGCAAGCTCGAAAATGCGAAGGACAATCTCACCGTGTTTGTTCAGCGTATGGACGAGGCGGAAAACCAGCTCCGTCCCCTTGAAAAGCAGGCTGAGACGGCGAAAAAGTTCCGCGCCTATTCCGAAGAACTCAAACACGAGGAGGTCAACTCCTACCTCGTGCGGTTCGATAATTTCGCGTACGAGACGGGCAAACAGCGCGAGAAGATCGACGACGCGACCCGCAGACTCATCGCCGTCGAAGAGCGGCTCTCCGCCATCGATACGGAAGAGGAGGAGGGCAGAGCGGCGATCGCCAAGGCGGACGACAATCTGCGCTCGCTCAACGAAAAACTGCGCCTGTTTGAGGTCGGCATGGAGCATAAGACGGGCGAAGCGAAGGTCATCGGCGAGCGGATCGCCTCCTTCCGCCGTCAGCTCCAAACGGCGGCGGACGACGTGGAATATTCCCTCCGCCGCACGCAGGAGATCGACGCGCTCACCGCGTCGGGCGCGGCGCGCGCGGAAAAGAACGAAAAGCGCGCCAAGGAGATCGGCGCGGAGTGCGCGGAGCTTGAAAGAAAACTGCGCGAGGCGGACGCGCGCGTTGCGGCGTTCGACCGCATTTCGGACGAGAAGCGCGCCAGCGAACTCAGCTCGGTCGAGAGCCTTGCCGACGTGCGCGCGAACGTGGGGAGCCTCTCCGCCAGACACGACGCGGTGAGCGAACGTATCGGCGAAGTGAAAGAAGCGATCGGCAAGGCGGACGCGCGCAAAACGGAGTACGAGCGGCAGCTCGCCGATTGCAGAAAGGATAAAGCCGCCTGCGCCGCCTTCCTCAACGGCAAACCCGCGCGCGAAGAGGCGCTCACGGGGGATATTGCCGACCTGCGCCGTTCCCGTCAGAAACTGACGGAGGACATCGTGGACTGCAATACGTCCATTGCCAATCTCAGCAACAACCTCGAAATGTACGTCAACCTGAAAAACAGGTTCGACGGCTACCGCGATTCGGTGCGCCGCTTGCAGCTCACCGCGCAGAAAGATCCCGAGATCGGCAAGCGCATCCGCGGCGCGATCGCGGACATCGTGCGCACGGAAAAACAGTACGAAGTCGCCGTTGAAACGGCGATCGGCGGCGCAATGCAGAACCTCGTCACGGCAACGCAGGACGACGCGCGCTACCTCATCGAATATCTCAAACGCACGGGCGGCGGTATCGTCACCTTCCTGCCCGTGGACGCGATGCGTCCCCGCGGGAACGGGCGCGACGTACAGGCGGCGCTCCGCGAGGAGGGCGCGCTCGGGCTTGCGGACGAGCTTGTATCCTACGACCCGTACTATTCCAATATCGTCAAATATCTCCTCGACAACACGCTCATCTGCGATACCATCGGCAACGCCACGCGCATTGCCAAAAAATACCCCCGCGCGTTCAAACTTGTCACGCTGGACGGCGATACGATCGCGTCGAGCGGCGCGATGACGGGCGGTTCCCGCCGCCGCGAGAGCGGAAACCTGCTTGCGGGCGAGCGGCACATCAAGGAATGCGAAGAGGGCATCGCCCGCAAAAAGGCGACGCTTGAAAAGCTCAAAACCGCGCTTGCGGACTGCGAAAAGGAGCTGGAAGCAGCCGAGGGCGCTTATGAAAAATTCCGCATCAAAGTGCAGGAGGAGACCGCGGCGTTCGCTGCGCTCTCGCAGCGGGAAGCGACGCTCGAAGGACTCGCGCAGGATGCGGCGAACGACAGAGCGGAGTACGACGCGCTTTTAGAGCGGCTCACCCGCACGGCGGACGATCTGAGCCGCGAGGTGCTCTCGTCGGAAGAGAACGAAGAGCTTTTAAACAAGATCCGTTCGGAGGCGGCGGCGGAGTCGTCCGCGCGGCAGGCGGAGGGCGAAAAACTGCGCGCCGAGCGCGACGGGCTTTCCAGACGCCTGAGCGAACTGCGCGTGGAGGAAGCGGCGATCGCTTCCGCGCGGCAGGCGGACGGCGAGAGCGCGGTGCGCATGCGCGAAGAGCGCGCGACGCTCCTGAAAAAGGTGGAAGATACCCGCGCCGCCATGGCGGAAACGCAGGTGCGCATCGAACAGCTCAAACGCGACGAAGAGAAGGTCGCGCTCACCGAGGACGAGCAAAAGACGGTCGCCGCCCTGCGCGCGCGCCTTACGGAGGTGGAAACGGAAAAGCGCGCCGTCTCCGAAAAACAGGCGGGGCTTTCCGAAGAGAAGCGCGGACTTTTAACGCAGCAGATGACGCTCGGCGAGATCAAGCATACCTGCGAGTTGGAGATCTCCCGCGCGGAAGTCAGCCTCGAAAACATGAAACAGCGCATCGACGAGGCGTACGGTCTTACATACGAGAGCGCGCAGGAGCTGCGCGATGAGAATTACGACATTTCGCAGGCGTCCACGCGCATCAACAGCCTCAAACACCGCATTGCGTCCTTGGGCGCGATCAACCAGAACGCGGAAGAGGACTACGACAACCTGCTCGCGCGCTATACCGAAATGCAGACGCAGCGCGAGGACCTCGACAAGGGCATCGAAGATCTCACGTCCGTGCTCGATGAGCTGAAAGCGGAGATGCAGAAGAAGTTCGACGACGGGTTCAACGAGATCAACGAGAATTTTACCAAGATTTTCCGCGAACTGTTCGGCGGCGGCAAGGCGGAAATGCAGCTCGACTATACCGACTGCGACGATCCGCTGAACGCGGGCATTGAAATCGTCGCCTGCCCGCCCGGGAAAAAGCTGACGAAAATTTCCCTGCTTTCGGGCGGCGAGCGCGCCTTTACGGCGATCGCGATCCTGTTCGCGATCCTCAAATCCCGTCCCATGCCCTTCTGTATTCTCGACGAGATCGAGGCTGCGCTCGATGAGGCGAACGTCGACCGTTTTGCGAAATATCTGAAAAAGTTCTCCAAGGATACGCAGTTCATCGTTATCACGCACAGAAAACCGACCATGAATCAGGCGGACGTTCTGTTCGGCGTGACGATGGAGGAAAAGGGCGTAAGTAAGATCGTCTCCGTCAAGCTTTCCGAAGTGGAGGCAAGACTCGGGGGAGATACGGTAATGGCGTGACGATATTCACACTACATTCACGAATTTTCTCGTCCAAAGGGACGACAAAATTCCGTGATCTGAGCAGGAAGTTGCGGGTACGCGCCCGCCCCTTGCCTTCCCCCTTGGGGGAAGGTGTCTGCGAAGCAGACGGATGAGGGGATAGGGCGTGCGCTAACCGCACCTCCCGCTCTGCGGGCGAACCTTAGGGGCTTACAATTATAGTTCGCCCGCATTCACACCTACCTGAAAGCCGCGTGAGCGGCAAATTGGGGCATACTGCGGAAGGAAACCTTCCTTGTATCTGTGATTGATAGCTTTTTTAGGAATTTTGTGAGATATTATAAAATCACTTGCGCAAGCAGGGGTCTCACGCAAGTAGACCTTGCGTTCGGGCAAGTTTTTTGCCGACAATGGCAAAAACTCATTTCGCGACGCGCGCACACCGCACTGCGGTGATGCGCATAACGCGCCGCTCAACCCTGCGCCCGCGCCCTACATTTGCGCACACCTGCGCTTTTGCGGAAAAGTGAAGGCGGCGTTTATTATGTTGCCATTAACGCCGCCGAGAAAAACCGCGTGCAGAGCATTGCGAACACGGGGTTTTTCTAAAAATCACGAAGATTTTTCCCGTCAGTTTGGGAAAAATCTGTGAGAGGTATTTATGGGTCTTTTCGGAAAAATCAGAGACGCTTTAAAAAAGACGAAAGACAGCGTCGCGCTGAAAATGCGCCAGCTCTTTTTAAAGGATAAGATCGGCGACGCGTTTTACGACGAGTTGGAGGAGATCCTCATCTCCGCCGACGTCTCCGTCCGCACGGCGGAGGACGTTGTGGAACAGGTGCGCGAAGAGGCGATCGGAAATAAGGTCAAAGACGAGCAGTTCGTCACCGACCTTTTGAAGGATATTCTCGAAGATACGCTCAACGAAGCGCCCGTGCCCGAACTCAAATATCCCTGTGTCATCATGTTCGTCGGGGTCAACGGCGTGGGCAAGACGACGACCATCGGCAAAGTCGCGAATTGGTTCGTCAAACAGAAAAAGAGCGTTACCATCGCGGCGGCGGATACCTTCCGCGCGGCGGCGATCGATCAGCTTGAAATCTGGGCAAACCGCGCAAAGGTGCGCATCGTCAAGCATGAGGACGGGAGCGATCCCTCCGCCGTCATCTTCGACGCCGTCTCTTCCGCCAAGGCGCGCGGCACGGACGTGGTGCTCGTGGATACCGCGGGGCGGCTGCACGTCAAGGAAAATCTCATGAAGGAATTGCAGAAAATGGACCGCGTCGTCACGCGCGAGTACCCCGAGGCGCAGTTCCTCAAATACCTCGTGCTCGACGCCACGACGGGGCAGAACGCCGTCTCGCAGGCGCGCGTGTTCGACGAGGCGGTGGAGCTGGACGGCATCGTTCTGACCAAGCTCGACGGCACCGCAAAGGGCGGTTTTGTGTTCTCGCTGTGCGGCGAGCTGAAAATCCCCGTCGTGTTTGCGGGCGTAGGGGAGAAGATCGACGATCTGGAACTGTTCGACGCAGAGCAGTTTGTTGAAGGATTCTTTTGATACTGTCATTCCCAAAGGCGTGAAAAAAGGACGATCCGCGCGTTCGGATCGTCTTACTTTTTTACCTTCGGATAGGGGCGAGGATCGTCCGTATATTCCAAAAGGTAGTCGATGGACACATGAAAATACGAGGCGATCCGCATGAGCGTTTCATAGTCCGCCTCCCGTTCACCCGTCTCGTAACGGCTGACGCTGTTTTGGTTCATGTTCAACTCCAACGCAAGTTGGAGTTGGGACATATGCTTTCGTTGTCGCAATTCACGCAATCTCATAAAATTCCCTTGACAATATTATACCGTTTTGGTATAATCTATTTATCCCGATATGGGATAAATAGGAGCGTTGTATGGATTTTACCGACTGGATGTTGATGGAACTCGATCAAAATGAAAGAAAAAAAGTAGGGGAATTGGCTGCGCCGTACGCCGTTATCAAGCAAATCGCGGTCGTATTCGGGGGAGTCTGTCTGGCAGTCGGCGTCATACTCTGCATCGTATATTCCGTTCAGCTGGAAATGTTTCTGTGGTATTATCTCTTGGCAGGTTTTTGCGGCGGTGTGCTCGGGGCGGTCGCGTACTTCATCTGTCAAGCTCAGATCAATAAAATGTATGTACAAGTCCGTTTACTGCGGGAAATGCACGCTATCGCGTCGAAAAAATAAATTTTTGAAAGTTGTAAAGTTTCTTCCTGTCAAGTAAAAATGCTTGACAGGGATATTTTTTATCTGCTATAATGGGTGCACTTGGAGGGGAACGATGGATCTTCGCGTGCTGCGCCTGTGGGATATTTACAGCCCCATTCTCACCGAGCACCAGCGCGAGATCACCGATCTGTATTACAACTGCGATCTTTCCCTTGCGGAGATCGCCGAGCAGAAGGGCTGTTCCCGCCAGAGCGTATCGGACACGCTGAACAAGGCGCGCCGCCAGATGGAGGAGTACGAGGAAAAACTCCGCTTTTCCCGTCTGCTAGCGGAGAGTGCGCTTGCGCAGTCGCTCATGGCGGAAAACATCAACCGATGGGCGCGGGAAAATCTCTCCGAAGAGGCGTGCGCGCACGTTCTCTCGCTCACGCAGCGCGATTATTCGGAGGAGGCGAAAAAACGCGCCGAAGAAAACTGCGATAAACAGGGATAGGAGGCGCTTATGGCATTGTTCGCATCACTTTCCGAACGGCTCAACCATATCTTTTCAAAGCTCACAAAGCGCGGAAAACTCACCGAGTTGGAGATCCGCACCGCAATGCGCGAAGTCCGCATCGCACTCTTGGAGGCGGACGTCAATTTAAAAGTTGCCAAGCAGTTTATTGCGGAAGTATCCGAAAAAGCCGTCGGGCAGGAGGTTTTGCAGTCGCTCAATCCCGCGCAGCAGGTCATCAAGATCGTCAACGACGAGCTGATCGCGCTCATGGGGTCGGGCAATGCGAAACTCGAAGTTTCGCCCAAGCCGCCCACAGTCATTTTAATGTGCGGTCTGCAAGGCGCGGGCAAGACGACGCTGTGCGGAAAACTCGCGATTCAGCTGAAAAAACAGGGCAAAAAACCGCTTCTGGTCGCCTGCGACATCTACCGTCCCGCGGCGATCGATCAGCTCAAAGTCGTGGGCGGAAAGGCGCAGGTCGAGGTCTTTGAAAAGGGGACGCAGGCGCCCGCCAAGACGGCGAAACAGGCGACGGAATACGCGCTCCGCATGGGGTACGATACCGTCGTAGTGGATACCGCAGGGCGGCTCCATATCGACGACGCGCTCATGAAGGAGCTGGAAGAGATCAAAAAGACGGTCTCTGTCACCGAGACGCTGCTCGTTGTGGACGCCATGACGGGACAGGACGCCGTCACCGTTGCCGAAACGTTCAATTCCCGCCTCGAAATCACGGGCGTGATCCTGACCAAACTCGACGGCGATACCCGCGGCGGCGCGTGCCTCTCCATCAAGGCGGTCACGGGCAAACCCATCAAGTTCATCGGCGTCGGCGAAAAACTCACCGACCTCGAACCGTTCTATCCCGAGCGCATGGCTTCCCGCATTCTCGGCATGGGGGACGTGCTCTCCCTCATCGAGAAGGCGCAGGAGGCGGTCTCGGAACAGCAGGCGAAGGAGATGGAGCGCAAAATGCGCGAAAATTCCTTTACGCTCGCCGATTACCTCGACCAGTTCGAGGCGCTCAAAAAGATGGGCGGGGCGTCCGCGCTCATGGGAATGCTCCCCGGGAGCAAGCTCAAACTCAAAGAGGGCGATCTCGACGAGAAGAAGATGGAGCGCACCCGCGCGATCATTCTCTCCATGACGCCGAAAGAACGCGACAATCCGCAGATCATCAACTCTTCCAGAAAGCGCCGAATTGCGCTTGGATCGGGTACGACGGTGCAGGAGATCAATCAGCTCCTGAAACAGTTCGAGCAGACCAAACTGCTCATGAAACAGTTCAAAAACGGAAAGGGCAAAATGCGCCTTCCGTTCTGAGAATAATCAAAGAAAAACAAATTTAATCGGAGGTATGTATTATGGTTAAAATGAGATTGGTACGCATGGGCGACAAGAAGTCCCCCGTCTACCGTATCGTAGTCGTGGACGCGCGCAAGGCGGCAACGGGCGAGTATATCGAGAAGATCGGGTTCTACGATCCCAAGTCCGAACCTGTCACGCTCACCGTGGATGTGGAAAAGGCGAAGGAGTGGCTTGCAAAGGGTGTTCAGCCCACCGAGACCGTCCGCAGCCTTCTTGTCCGCGCAGGTGCGATGGAGAAGCCCGCAAAGCTTTCGCCTTCCAAGACCAAGACGAAGAAAAAGAAGTAAGATATTTCACGAAATTCTTTTCGAACTGACGTCGTCGCGGCGGAGCACATCTTGCGGGCGGTTCGGCTGCGCCGAACGCCGCGCTTAAAACACTCGCCGCTCCTCTTCGCAAAAAATCTTTCTGCGAAATCTTTTTTGCGAGGGCTGCGGTACGATAATGTCGTGAGGGGAAGAGAAACCCAACGTTCGCCTGCGGCTCTGCATTTGGTTGTCTCGGCGGCACATTACCTTGGTGTCGCCGAGAGCAAAAGGCATAACGCAGTAACGCCTTTTGCAGGAAATTTATAACCTTTTTCCGTGGGAAAAGCTGTCAATCGCAGATGCAAGGAAGGTTTCCTTCCGCAGCATGCCCCTAATTGTTGCGTAAGCAACTTTCAGGTAGGTGTGAATGCGCCGTCCGCTATTATGAAAGCCCTGATGGGACGGCGCAGAGCGGGAGGTGCTGTCAGGCACGTAGTGCCGTGTCAGCAACTTCCTGCTCAAATCACGGAATTTTGTCGTCCCTTTGGACGAGAAAATTCGTGAACCCAAATAAGGAGGAAATCATTATGTTGGATCTTATCAAGTACGTCGTGGAGCAGTTCGCCGAAGATAAGGCGAACATCAGATACGAGGTCGAAGAGACGGACGAGGCGATCAACGTCACCGTTCTGCTCTCCGATTCGGATATGGGCAAGGTCATCGGCAAACAGGGCAAGATCGCCAAGGCGCTCCGCACCCTCGTCCGCGCCGCTACCCCCAAGGACTCTAAAAAGTACACCGTCGAGATCAAAGAACGTTCGGCGGAATAACGCGCCGACGCAGACCCGCGCCGCAGATCTCTGCGGCGCGGGTCTGGTTTGTAACAAATGATACAGCGCCGCCCGAACAATCGGACGGCGCTTCCTGTATTGACAAACGGCAATCAGACAGCCTGTTCCCTTTTTTCAAATTTGTCGATTTCCTGTACAACGGCATTTTTAAATTCCGTGGCATTTTTTGCGTATCCAAACATAGAACCCTTTCGGGAGATTGTCGCCGTAGAAGGAGAGAAAACCTGTACGCTCTGATATCCGAATATCGAGCCGAAAAAACTGCGTTTTACGCTGACCGCATCGATTTTAGAAAGGGGAATATCGATATTATCCCGCGCAAATACGCCGCGCGTGCCGATTACGCGTTTGTTGGTCAGAATGAGTTTGACATGTGCCAGCGACAAAAGAACGCACACGAGAATGATCACTCCGATAAAGATGAGCAATGATCCATATGTAAGTCCGACCGTGCGGAGACCGTTGTTCGCATATCCGTATTCGTTCGGCTCGGCAGGGGGCGCGAATGCACCCGTCGAGGCGTATACAACGATACCGATAATCAAAAAGAATACAAACCAGATAACGCCGCCCAGAGCGGCGAGCGGATTTTTGACGATCTTGCAAACTACTTCTTCTCCATCGTTGAGTGTAATCCCTTCATATTCCATCTTACGTTTCTCCTTTATACTAAAATATTAGTATAAAATCATTATAAAGGAATATTATTAGTTCGTCAAGTATTTTTAAGAAAAAATATAGTATATTTATCGTATGGAGAAAAATATTTCTGCGCATAGGATTCGCAGTCTGCGCGAAGACCGCGATTTGCGGCAGTCGGATGTCGCAGCTGCCACGGGGATCGATCAGCGCACGCTTTCTAACTACGAAACGGGGAAAACGGTGCCGGACGCGGTTGCCATTGTTGCGCTTGCAAAATTTTTTAATGTAACGTGCGATTATTTGTTGGGCGTCACGGATACGGACATCCATACGCCCGTTGCGGTGATCCGTGAGATAGAGGACATCAAAAAACGTCTCGGCGAGATCCAGCGATTTCTCAATCGTATGTGAATGCGCTTTTCGGAGAACTGCATTGCTTCGGAGCGCGTCATGCCGGCAATAAGACGCGGCGCGCCATGCCTGCAAGGGAAATCATATGCCGTCTCGGACATGGTTGTCCGTACGCATATGCCGATCCGTACATGGGTACGGGAAAGACCGTGTAAAAAGCGCGGCGGGACATATGCCCCGCCGCACATCAGTTCAAAAGCCCGCTGCTTCCGCAGCGGGCTTTTGAACAATCAGGAGGTATTGGAGTATTATACGATATAGTTTGCGTCGGGTGCGGCGGCGTCGAGTTCCGCCTTCTTCTCCGCGTACCCGGGCTTGCCGAGAAGCGCGAACGTCGCCTTCTTGCCCGCTTCCACGCCGGGCTGATTGAAAGTGTTGATGTTGAACATCGCGCCCGCGTAAGCCGTCTGCAACTCAAAGAGGAACAGGAGCTGACCAAGCGTGAACTCGTTGACTTCGGGAAGGGTAATGGTGTAATTGAGTCTGCCCGCCATCGTCAGCGCGTGCGCCGTCGCCTTGTTCTCCGCCTGAATCAGTTCTTCCATCGTGTGTCCGCCGAGGAAGGAGACGTCAGGAATGTTTTCGCAGCCGTGGGGGATGGGCGTCTTTTCCTTGTAGCTCCCGACCGAGAGGAAGGTGACGACTTTGTCGAACGGACCTTCGGTATAGAGCTGTACCTGCGAGTGCTGGTCGGTGACGCCGAGCGCCTTGACGGGCGTCTGTCCCACGTTGCAGGGCGTGCCGGCAAGCGTCACGTTCTTGCCGAGCGATTCCGCCCAGAGCTGCGCGTACCAATCGGAAACATAGCGCAGGTTATCCGAATAGGGCATGAGAACGCCGATATTCTTGCCGTCGTTCATCGCAATGTATTGCAGCGTTGCGCACAGGAGCGCGGGGTTCTTTTTGAGATCCGCCGTCTTGCACAGCTTATCCATGTACGCCGCGCCCTTCAAGAGCATTTTGATGTCGATGCCGAGCACCGCCGCGGGAAGGAGCCCCACGGGGCAGAGTTCGGAGAAACGCCCGCCCACGCCGTCGGGAAGAACATAGCTCTTGACGCCGCCGAGTTCCTTGGAGATCTTCACGAGGTTGCCCTTCGCGGCGTCCGTCGTGAAGATGACGTTCTCTTTAATGTTCACGCCCTCTTTTTTGAGAAGGTCGGAGATGATGAGGTACTGCGCCATCGTCTCGCTCGTCGCACCCGACTTGGAGATGACGTTGAAGCAGGTCTTTTTGACGTCGATGATGTCGAGCAGTTCCTTCATGCGGACGGGGTCGACGTTATCTTCCACGAAGAACTTGGGACCGCGGCGCTTGGACTTGGGCAGATCGTTGTAGTGCAGGTGGCAGAGCGCGTTGAACGCCATCGTGGGACCGAGCGCCGAACCGCCGATGCCGAGCACGACGAAGTAATCGAATTTCTTGCGGACGAGCTTCGCCGTTTCAAGGATATCCGTCACGATCTCGCCCTGGTTGTACGGGAGTTCCGTCCAGCCCATGAAGAGTTCGTCTTTGCCGCGGTTCTCGCTCACATAGGCGTGCGCCGCTTTCGCGATCTTCTTGTGCGCGTCGAGCGTCTTTTCCGAGATGCCCTTGTCGCCCAGATACTTGTCTGTCATGTTGGTGTAGTCTACCGTTACGCGCAGAGATTTGCGCAGTTCATCGGTCAGTTTCATACCGTGTTTTTATCCTCCGATTATCGATATTATATTCATTGTATCATAAATGCGGGGCAATATCAAGACTGCTATGAAATTTTTTTGCCTTTTTTCTTAAAAATCCGTGTAAACCGTGCAAAGAGGGCGCGCACGTCCACGAGCCGCAATAGTCCGAAGAAGAGCAGTTCGCCCGCAGCGGTCACGATCATCGTGAGCGCGAACGCGGGAAAGTACCCGAGCGTCCGTACGAAGAAGAGGTGCGCGGCCGCGCCCAGCCCGACGGAGGGGAGAACCGCCGCGGCAAGGCGGAGGCAGTACTGCCCCATGCGCAGTCTGCCCGTCTTTTTGCAGATCAGGAGCAGAGAGAGCAGGGCGGTGATGCACGAATCGCACGCCATTCCCGCAAGGAGCGCGCCGCCGCCGAGATATTTCGGCAGGAACAGGGTACAGAGGAGCATCGCGCCCGAGCCTGCCAGAAAGATGCCCAGCGTGTGCTTTTCGCAGCCCATCGAGTTGAGCATACTCGTGCAGATCAGCGTGAGACTCATCGGAACGAGCATGAGCGCGCACCCTGCGATCATGCCGCCGCTCCGCGCGTTGGAGTACAGGAACACGCCCACGTCCTCGCCGCAGACGATATAGAAGGGGAGCAGAAGTCCCGCGATGAGAAGAGTCGTCGAGAGCGCCCGCCGCGTGAGCGCGTTGACTTCCTCCGTTTTGCCTTTATAGAAGTGTTCGGAAAGTTCGGGTACGAGCACCAGCGCGATCGAGCCGATGAACGCGCACGGGATCGCCATGACGGGCGTCACCATGCCGTATACCACGCCGTATTCGCTCATGGCGTACGCGGCGGTGAATCCCGCCGCCTGCATGCGCAGGGGAAAGAGGACGGAGATGAGCGAACTCATCAGCGAAGAGGAGGTGCGCATCGTCGTCACGGGGAGGGAGGAGGCAAAGAGCGGTCTGAGTTCTCCCTTGGGAGAGCGGAATTTTCCGCCCTTGAAAAAATAATACCCGAGCGCGAGCGCGAACGAACAGAGGTAGGAAATGAGCACCGCGAACGCCGCGCGGTTGACGCCCGCGAGCGTCGTCTGAACAAACACGAGCAGGATCACGCCCACGCAGATGCGGATCATCTCCTCGCACAGTTCCACCAGCGAGTAGGCGAGGAAACGCTTGTTTCCCCAGAAGCTACCGCGGACGACGGCGTACACCGAGGTGAAAGTCAGCCCGGGCAGAAGAATATAGAAGAGATCCGCACAGCGCGGATCGGAAAATACCTGCGAGAACTGTTCACGAAGGAGAAAGAGGAGAATGGTCACGGGGACGCTGCATGCGAGCGACAGCAGGACGGCTGCGCTCGTGGCGGCATGTTCTCGCGAGCGCATTCCGTTTGCGCGGTGTTTGGAGATGGTGCGCGAGAGCGTGACGGGCAGTCCGCTTGAAGATACGGTCAGGAACACGGAAAAAACCGTAAGCGCGACCTGATAGACGCCCAGCCCCTCCGAGCCGAGCATCCGAGAGAGCAGGATACGGTATAAAAATCCGAGGCAGTGTTCCGCCGCGGAAAAAACGGTCACCACGGCGGCGGTGCGGTACAAATTCATGTTGTATTCTATTCATGACGCGCACCTTTTTATGTTTTAGCGCATAAGATAGAGGCGTGGAACTTTGTCTTATGCGCCGTGCGTATTACCGCGTCAGGCACGGGCAGACGCTTTCGTCGATCGCCCGCGCCTTCGGCGTGACCGCGCGCCTGCTCGCCGCCGTCAATCATCTTACGGAAGAACCGTGCGCGGGGCAGGTGCTTTTCATTCCGCCGTCGGGCAATCTGTACCGTGTGCAGGGGGGAGAGTCGCGCGCCATGCTGTGCGGCTCCGCCGAGCGTTTCGAGGCGCGCAACGGTACCCGCTATCTGTACCCGGGACAGGTGGTAATATTGTAAAGGGTTCACACTTTTTTCCGCGAGCTGACGCGGAAAAAAGTCGTGATTTGAGGAAAAACCCCGCGGTCGCTTACGCTTTGCGCGCGGTTTTTCTCGATAGCGCGCAGATGGCAACAGTATAGCGCGCGCTATCTCACTTTTCCGCCAAAGCGCAGGTATGCGCAAATGTGGGGTGAGCAGCGCGTTATGCGCACCACCGCGGTGCGCTGTGCGCGCGCTGCGAACTAAGAAATTGCCATTTCAGCGGCAATTTCGTGACCGAAGCGACACATTACCTTGGTGTCGCTGAGACGGGCGCAGGGTTGAGCGGCGCGTTATGCGCATCACCGCAGTGCGGTGTGCGCGCGTCGCGAAATGAGTTTTTTGCCATTGTCGGCAAAAAACTTGCCCGAACGCAAGGTCTACTTGCGTGAGACCCCTGCTTGCGCGATTATTTTATAGCAAGTACGAACGGAAAAAGGCGTGAAACTGAAAAACGCCTTGCGGGTAAGCAGGGGGTGCGCAAAATATCGGTCGTCGGCATAACATGGAATAGAACGCTATGTTCTATTTATACGGAGGTAACCAATGTCGTTTTTTTCCAATTTTTCTTCGGACCACTGTCCCGGACCCATTACGGGCAATCCGTTGAACGGTCTCTGCGAAAAAGTGTGTATTCAGGTTGAAAAGATTTTCGACGCAGGCATTATCCAGACCCGTCTCGAAAATTATACGCTTACCCTCACCGACCCCACGCCCGCAGATCCTACATATCCGCTTACGTTCGTAAGCGCCCGCTCGCTTACGGGCGTCGGCATCGTTTCCGATCTTTCCGTGGAGCGCCAACCCGATTCCTGCTGCGCGCGCGTACAGGCAACGATCACCGTACCTGTCGAAGTCGTCTACACGGACGCCGCAGGGCGGGAAGGCAAGGCGACGAGCGCGATCACGCTCAGCGAAGACGTGCTGATGTACGTCCCCGCCGCGTCCGTCATGCCCTTTACCGTGACGGCTGTGGCGAGCTGTGTCTCGCCCGAGGGTACGTTCAACGACGACGGCACGTTCACCGTCAGCGCGTGCGTCACCTGTATTCTCAAAGTCGCCATGCAGGTGGAACTGCTTGTGCCGTCTTACGGCTATTGCGCCATTCCGCCCGCACAGGAGTACTCGCAGGAAGTCTGCTCGGGATTCTTTGAACTGCCGCTCTACCCGCAGGGCAAGGGCTGCTGCAAAAAGTAACAAATATTCTGCGCGATCGAGCCGCCCGCCTGGGATCCAGGCGGGCGGCTGAATGATAAAAATAATGTAATTTTCCAAAAAGACTTGACAAATACGAGGGGGGGAAATGCTATACTTGAAATAAGCAGTTTTATAATTGCTGTAATCATACCGCTCCTTGGAAAGGAGCGGTCGGGAGGGGGCGGCGCATGAAGTTCAGATATATTGCAGGCATTTTGCTTGCGGCGATTATGGCGGCGGCGACGGTTTTCCTTGCGGCGGGCTGCGACGAGGACGAAACGGTTGCGGCAACGGGCGTTACTCTGAGCAAGACGGAGCTTTCGCTGACCGTGGGGGAGAGCTTCACGCTGACGGCAACGGTCACGCCCGACAACGCGACGGATAAAAGCGTGACATGGACGAGCTCCGACCCTGCCGTCGCAACGGTAGAGGGCGGCGAGGTGACGGCGGTCGCGGAAGGCGGCGCAACGATCACGGCGGCGTGCGGAGAAGTTTCCGCGTCTGTTTCCTGTACGGTCTCCGCGGCGCAGGAGCCCGACCGCACGACGGTGACGGAAGCGGAATGGGAAGCGGCGTTTGCCAAAGAAAAGTTCGAAAATTTTCACATGACAATTGGTTATTATCGTACCGACGCGGAAGGAAATGAACTCGACGACATTCCGAACATAGTCGATTATACGACGGACGGCGAACGGGAGAAATTTACAGAGGTGATGGATAACGGAAACCTGACGGCTGTCACCAGATATTCGCAAAAGACGGACAGCGGATATCTGTGGTATTTGAACGAATCCGGACAGTGGCGCACGGAAGAGGAGATGCAGTCGTTGATCGACGATTTATCTGTTATGGAAGCCTTTTACCGTCTTCCGGCTTACTTTGCTGATTTCGCGTATGATGAGACAGCACAAAGCTATTCCGCGACGCTGGAAACGCTCGACGGCAACGGGGGCGATATGCCGTACGAGGTTACGTTTGAAAACGGTGTTTTGACGCAGGTGGGTTTCTCTTGGGAGAACGGAAACGGCTGGAAAGAATACTTTACATTCGATTTTACATTCGGCGGGCAGAGTGTTCTGTTGCCTGAAATTTCCGACCGCACGACGGTGACGGAAGAGGAGTGGAACGCGGCGTTTGCCGAAGAGAACTTCGAGAATTTCCGTATGACGGTGGATGTTTTTGCGGTACAGGATGGGGAATATATCCCCGTGTATACCATGGAATACATTGCCGCCGATGGGAAACGGTACATAGCGGCAAACGGAATCGGCGAGTCTGCTGCTTTCCGTGAGGAAACATTTGAAGTCTACTCCGAGACGGAAATAGTAAAGTACAGTAGGCAGACTGACGGCAGTTGGGAAACAACGGAACAGCAGTATTCCGGCGATCGCCATAACGGGATCAAAGGAATTCCGCTTTCCGGTTGGCGTGCATTACGCGGGAAATATAAAGATTTTATGCAGCCTTCCGCAGATGAAGAAGCCTATTTTGGCACGGTATATGTGGCCGGAGAAGGCGTCGACAGCGGTGCAGTCCCTACATGGGACGACTACAAAGTGGCTTTTAAAAACGGCGTACTCAGTACGGTGGAATGTTCTCCGGCGGCAGACTCAAATTCTATGGAAGCGCTTAAAATCGCGTTCACCTTCGGCGGGCAGAGCATTCAGCTGCCTGAAACAGGACCGTCGGCGGGAAGCCGCGAGGAGTGGGATGCCGCGTTTTCTGCCGATAAATTTGAAAATATGAAATTTGAAGTGCGCGATCTGAACGGAGCGCAGACTCCCGCCATGGATTATATCGTGGCGGACGGAAAGGAATATCTGAAACGGACAGGCGTCAGAAATTCCATTCCGTTCACCGACGAGTTTTATTCCCTTCAAACGCAGACGGAGTACACGCAGTATTATCGGGATTCGAAAAGTCAGTGGAAGAGCCGTTCAAGTCAGAACTCTCTTCTCATCGATGAGGGCGAGGGCTTCGGCGACGTTTTGCTTGCTCCGCTTAAAGACGCGTACGAAAATTTTACGTACGATGACGCTCAGAAATGTTACGTCGGAAAAATGGACTTCGGAGGCGAACTTTTTGACGTGAAAGTCGTCATTGAAAACGGAATGCTTTCGCAAATCAGCGGAACGCCCGAGCAATGTCTCATCACGTTTACCTTCGGCGATCAGATCGTCGAACTCCCGCCCGAGATCGGGGCAATTTCATAAGACATAACAGCGCGCCCGCGGCAAAATGCCGCGGGCGCGCTTTGCGTGATAAAAGGCGGGGGAATGATGACGGGGAAAGGGCTTTTGCCAAAAAAACCGTTTATTCCGCGAGGGCGGGATCGCCCAGAATCGTCTGAAAATCGGTGTAGGTCACGAACCCCGGCTTGCTCTTCGGGGGCTTCTTCACGCGGCGGACAGGGCAGTAATCGACGGGGATCCTTTCGCCTTTGCCCGCAGAATATTTCGCGCAGACGCCCGCCGCAAAGGCGAGCACGCCGTCGGGTATGGGCTTTCCGTCCGTTCTGATCACGACGTGGCAGGAATGCAGTCCCCGCGCGTGCAGCCATACGTCGTCGGGCGCGCTCATGCGGATAAGGCGGTCGTTCTGAACGTTGCTCCGCCCCGCATAGATGCGCAAGCCCTCCTTTTCATATGTGCGGAACGGGATCTCGGGGCGTTTCTTTTTCGTGCGCGCCTGCGGCGCTTTTACCAGACCCATGTCCGTGAGTTCCTCTTCCGCCGCCGTCAGATCGTCGAGCGATCCCGCCGAGGCGAGGAAGGGGAGAACGCTCCCGAGATAGTCGAGTTCGGCGCGCGTCTCCTTTTCCTGCGGGGCGAGCGCCTCCAACGTGCGCTTTTGCTTGCGGTATTTTTTGAAGTATGCCTGCGCGTTCTGCGCGGGCGTCAGCGTCGGGTCGAGCGCGATTTTCATCGTGCCGCCCGCCTCGTCGTAAAAGTTGATCAGCTCGCACGATTTCATGCCGCGTTCGAGCGCGTAAAGGTTTGCGGTGAGGAGTTCTCCCTTGATGCGCACCGTCTCGCACGACTGCGCCTCTTTTTGTTTTTCCGAGATCTGCGCGAGGCGTTTTTCCTGCTTTTTGATCGCCGTATTGACTGCCGTTGTCAGTCTGCGGCGTGCGCCTTCCAGCGTTTTCTGCGCGCGCCGTTTCGCATAGAAGTATGTCTGCGCGGCGGAGAGCGTCTCAAACGGCTTCGCGCCCTGCACCGCCCGCGCGTAAAAATCGACTGCCCCGCCGTCGCGTTCCAGAACGCAGGGCTGCGTTTCGTCGGAAAAGATGTAGTTATACACATGATCGGCAAGATCGCCGCCGCGGTATTCTTCGGCGATCATGCGCGCCGTGCAGGGCGCAAGCCCCGCGACCCGCGTGAAGAGGAAGTGTTCCAGGTCGCCCGTAACGCAGTCGCACAGGCGGCGGAGCGCGGCGCGGTCGGAGGGGTTGACTTTATCCTGCGGCGCGGGCAGAACGTATTTTGCGCCCGCAAGGATCATGCGCTTTGTCGCCTCGTCGGCGGACGTCGTTTTGAGCGCGCCTAAAATCACGCCGTTTTCGGTGAGGAGCAGGTTTGAGTATTTCCCCATGATCTCGGCGTATAAAACGCGCTCGGCGGTGGAAAAATCGGAGACGCAGCGGAAACGGAACGCGAGGATGCGCTCGAATCCGACCTGTTCCACGCTCAGAATTTCCGCGCTTTGCAGGTGTTTGCGCAGCAGCATGCAGAAATTGGGCGCGACGAGCGGATTTTCGCGGTCGTCCTCCGAAAAATATGCGCCGCAATCGGACGCATTTACGTTGAGCGTGAGTTTAACGGTGCGTTTTCCCGTGTATATAATAAAGGAGAGTTCCTCTCGCTCGGGCTGGTTGATCCTGTTCACGCGCCCGCCCGTGAGCGCGGCGTCAAATTCCCGCGCCGTGAGGCGGAGGGTAAAAGCGTCCTGCGGCATAGTTGCTCCTTTCCTGCTTTTCTGCGGAAAAAATGTCTTTCCCGCAGAGCCGTATGTTCCAATTATACCCGAAAAAAGGCAAAATGTAAATGAAAAATGCTTTTCTTTCTCGCGCCGATATGGTAAAATAAACCCGTCTGAAAAAAATCTCACAGTCAATCGGAGTAAAAATCATGAACTACACAGTAACACCCGCAGAAAAGAGCACCGTCAAGATCGCGATGACCTTCACGCCCGAAGAATGGGCTGCCGCAAACGACAAGGCTTACCTCGATAACCGCAAGAAGTTCGCGGTCAACGGTTTCCGCAAGGGCAAGGTGCCCAAGCACGTTCTCGAAATGTACTACGGCAAAGGTCTCTTTTATGAAGACGCGCTCAACGACCTCTTCGCGGAGCACTATCCCGCCATTCTCGAAAAGGAGAAAGAGAACTTCACCCCCGTGGGCGATCCCGCGCTGTCCGTGGAGGAGATTTCGGAAGAGAAGGTCGTGCTCACGGCGGCTGCGCCCGTCAAGCCGGACGTTACCATCGAAAAATACACGGGTATAAAAATCGAGAAATTTGAGTATACTGTTACGGACGCCGACGTTGACAAGGAAATCGACAGCACCCGCGAGCGCTTTGCCGAGAGCGTGGACGTCACCGACCGTCCCGCGCAGAACGGCGATACCGTCAACATCGATTTTGAAGGGAAGATGGACGGCGCGGCGTTCGACGGCGGTTCGGCGAAGGGGTACGACCTCACGCTCGGCGCAGGACAGTTCATCGCAGGGTTCGAGGAGCAGGTCGTCGGCATGAATGTGGGCGAGACGAAGGACGTCAACGTCACCTTCCCCGAGGACTATCAGGCGGAAAACCTCAAAGGCAAGCCCGCGGTGTTCACCGTCACCGTGCATAAGATCACGGGCAAGGTGCTTCCCGAACTCAACGAAGAGTTCGCAAAGAAAGTGGGGAGCGACAGCGTGGACGCATACCGCGCCAAGGTGCGCGAGCGTCTCGAAAAGGCGGCGGCGTCCCGTTCCCTCAACGAGACGGAGAACTCCATCATCACCGAGATCGCCAAGACCGCTTCGGCGGAGATCCCCGACGCCATGATCGAAAAACAGGAAGAGTATTCCATGCAGAGAATGGAGTACAGCCTGATGTATCAGGGCATCAAACTTGACGACTATCTCAAATACGTCAACCAGACGCGCGACGAGTACAAGAAGCATTTCGAGGAAGAGGCGCGCCGCACCGTCCTGCACCAGCTCATCGTCGAAAAGCTCATCAAGGAGCTGAATATCGAGGCGACGGAAGCGGAGATCGCAGACAAGGTCGCGGAGCAGGCTGCAAGCGTCGGCAAGGAAGCGGAAGAGTACAGAAAGACGATGGATCCCCGTCAGCTCGAATATATCGAGGGGGACATCAAGGTCACCAAGCTCTTCGACTACTTGCAGGCAAACAACGAAATGTTCGTTGCAGAGGCAAAATAAGTTCTCAAGGCAGGAGGCTTTCGCATGGCTATGGAAAAGAACGTGCTCATTCCCTACGTTGTCGAGCGTACGTCGAGCGGTGAAAGAAGTTACGACCTCTATTCCCGCCTTCTGGAAGACCGCATCATTTTTCTGAGCGGGGAGATCGACGACGCGATGGCGAATACCGTCGTGGCGCAGCTCATCTATCTGGAAGGGAAAGACCCCACCAAGGATATCAGCCTTTACATCAACAGCCCGGGCGGCTCTGTCTCCGCGGGCATGGCGATTTTCGATACGATGAATTACATTAAGTGCGACGTTTCCACCATCTGTATCGGACTTGCGGCGTCGATGGGGGCATTCCTGCTCGCGGCGGGCGCGAAAGGCAAACGCTACGCGCTCAAAAACAGCGAGATCATGATCCACCAGCCCCTCGGCGGCGCGCAGGGTCAGGCGAGCGACATCAAGATCCAAGCGGAACACATTCTCCGCATCAAGGCAAAGATGAACAAGATCCTTGCCGAGAACACGGGCAAACCTGTCGACGTGGTCGAGCGCGATACCGACCGCGACAATTACCTTTCCGCAGACGAAGCGCTCGCGTACGGACTCATCGACAGAGTGTACGAAAAGCGTTGAGTAACATTCACAGATTTTTCCCGTCAGTTCGGGAAAAATCTTCGTGATTCTTAAAAAAACCCCGTGTTCGCCTGCGCTCTGCACGCGGTTTTTCTCGGCGGCGTTCATGGCAACATAATAAACGCCGCCTTCACTTTTCTGCGTAAACCGCGTGAGCGGCAAATTGAGGTGAGCGGCGCGTTATGCGCATCACCGCAGTGCGGTGTGCGCACGTCGCGAACTAAGAAATTGCCATTTCAGCGGCAATTTGTGTCCGACACGAGGAGAAAGTCTTGCTTGCAAAAGAATTTCGACGAAGTGGCGCACGAGCGCTACGCGCGAAGTACCGCAGGCGGCACACTACCTTGGTGCCGCCGAGAGCAAAAGGCATAACAAGTGACGCCTTTTGCAACGAATTTTAGCTTCCAAAAGCTATCATCACTCGCGCAGGAAAAATTGCATTTTGCGCCTATGCGTTTGCGGTTACCGCTCGTGTATAAATCACAGATACAAGGAAGGTTTCCTTCCGCAGTATGCCCCTAATTGTTGCGCAAGCAACTTTCAAGAAGGAGTGAATTTGCGCGAACTATAATTGTAAGCCCCTAGGGTTCGCGCAAAGAGAGGAAGGCGCGGTCAGGCGTATGCCGTGTCCGCAGCCGTCCTCTCAGATCACGGAATTTTGTCGCACCTTTGTGCGAGAAAATTCGTGAATATAGAGGAGTTTATATGGCAAAATACGAACAATACTGTTCCTTCTGCGGGAAGGAAAAATCCAAGGCAAAAAAGCTGATTGCAGGTCCCGACGGCGTGTTCATCTGCGATGAATGCGTCGAGCTGTGCCGCGACATGATGGCGAAAATGCCCTCCAATTCTCCCGCCGAGACGGTGGAGCTGAAAAAGCCCGCCGAGATCAAGGAGGAACTCGATAAGTACATCATCGGGCAGGATAAGGCGAAACGCGTTCTTTCCGTGGCGGTGTACAATCACTACAAGCGCATCAATTCCATGCTCTCGGGCAAGAAAGATGACGATGACGTGGAAATCGAAAAGAGCAACATTCTGCTGCTCGGACCTACGGGGAGCGGAAAAACGCTGCTCGCGCGTACCCTCGCGCGTATTCTCAACGTTCCGTTTGCGACCAGCGACGCGACCACGCTCACCGAGGCGGGGTACGTCGGCGAGGACGTGGAGAATATCCTTTTGAAACTCATTCAGAACGCCGATTACGACATTGAGCGCGCCCAGCGCGGTATCATCTATATCGACGAGATCGATAAGATCGCGCGGAAGGGGGAGAACGTCTCCATCACGCGCGACGTCTCGGGCGAGGGCGTGCAGCAGGCGCTTTTGAAAATCATCGAGAGCACGGTCGCAAACGTTCCTCCGCAGGGCGGCAGAAAGCACCCCCAGCAGGACTGTATGCGCATCGATACGACGAACATTCTCTTTATCTGCGGCGGCGCGTTCGTCGGATTGGATAAGATCGTCGGCGCGCGGAAGGACGATTCGGGGCTGGGCTTCGGCGGCAAAGTGCGCATGGGCGAGAACGAGGTGGACTACTCCCTGCTCGACGACGTCAAACCGCAGGATCTCACCAAATTCGGGCTGATCCCCGAGTTCGTGGGGCGTATTCCCATCGTCGTTTCCTTGCAGCCGCTCGATGAAAACGCGCTCGTCAGCATTCTCACCGAGCCGAAGAACGCGATCATCAAGCAGTATCAGAAGCTCGTCGGGCTGGACGGCGTAAAACTCACGGTAGAGGACGGCGCGGTGCGCGAGATCGCCAACACCGCCATTCGGTTAAAGACGGGCGCGCGCGGGCTGCGCACCATCATCGAAGGACTGATGACGGACGTCATGTACGATATTCCTTCGCAGAAGAACGTGGAAGAGGTCATCATCACGCGCGACTGCGTGACGAAAGGGGATAAACCCCGCCTCGTGTTCAAACAGTCCGCATAACATTTCAGAAAAGAAGGACGGCGTAAAGCCGTTCTTTTTTCGTACAATAAACTGAATTTTCCGCCGGAGCGTTTTCATATGCAGCATAAATTTTGCAAATGTTAACAAAAAGTTACAGCGTATGTTAACAAAGCATTATTGACAGATAAATTATTTATGGTACAATAGAAATGAGCTTGCATAAAGGGGGAACGGAAAATCGTGTTAGAAAACAGAACGGATGAAAATCAGATCAGCGAGCAGATAAAACTTCTGCGCAGCGAGCGCGGGCTATCGCAGGAACGGCTTGCGGAATTCTGCGGCGTTTCGCGGCAGACAGTGCATCGTTGGGAAACGGGCAAGAGCGTTCCGTCGGTCGAGACGATGCAGTTTCTGTACGAAAAGCTGCGTCTTTCGCCTGCGGATCTGTACGGAGAGGAACTCGGCGTATCCGACTTGTCGGCGGAGCCGTCAGATCGGGCGGAGCCGCTCGGGCAGGACGACATTTCCGCCATTGCGCGGTCTGTTTCGGAAATTCTTCTGGAAGAGCGCGCGCGGAGAATCCGTAAACGGCGGTTTGCGGCAGCGGCGGTTATGTTCGCGTTCTCTGCAGTGGCGGCGTTCTTTGCCGTAATATGGGGCATGATCGCATTCCGCATTACTGTCGTCGGCGATATAATCGTTTCGTCGTATCCGTACGCGTCCATTTATTTCGGGCTGAGCGTGTGCGCCGCGCTGTTATTTTTTGCGGGCGCGGCATTTCTCGGGTATTGGCTTTATGTGCGTCGGAGACGCAGGGAACGGCCGTGCGCCGCCGCGCTTTCGGTTTGGTTTTCCGTGTTGTTCTTGTTGTCTTTTTCGTGGCGTGTGCTTGGCTGCGGCGAGCGCAGCGAGCCGCACTTGTCTATGCCAAGCACACGTCACGGTGCCAGTTTTTTAGAGGTGTTTATTATGTCAATCCCGCAGAAGTAGCAATAATGTGTCACATCGCTAATCAAATTTTGGAGGGAAGAGTTTGGAATTACTTATAATTATGTAGTGTAATCAAAATTCGACGAAATTTGTAATATCTAAAGTCCTGTTTCGAAGTTCGACATAATGTTTGAAGTTATTGTTCAGATATACGGATGGCAACTGGACTTTTTCTGTAAAAGCATGTAAATATGGAATATGTACTGTAGAAATGTTACGATTATATTTTACAGAACCATCACTCATAATTGCGATTAAATTCCTATCAAACAATTTGTGATGATTCTCGCATAACCACAAACCATTATCTCCATCTGTCGCGTATCGGACTTTATCGTCTACGCTAATTGATTTTTCCGCCCTTATGCTCGAAACGGGCCAAATATGCGCCCCTTGAATTATATCAGGGATCGTACATCCACATAACGCACAATGTTTTTCTCCTAGTTTGTCTAATAAATTATACTGATATCTTGGCGAACGTAGTTGATTACCATGGCTCTCTTCAAATATTCTTTTTTCAAAGGTTAAATCGGTTTTTATAATATCGACTGTGTCCATTTTTCTAAGGACTTGTAAACTCGATTCTGGCAACTCTTTCAAATTACCTTCTAATATTTCATATAGCTTTATTTTTTCTGTTCGACCAATTATCATGGACATTGCATAACATATAAGGCTAGATTCATATTTGCTTGCACCATAGGTTTTACAATAAGCCTCATATTTTCCTTCTTCGTTTTTGCTTATATAAGTGGAGTTATTGCTTCTATTTGTCCCGCGATTCTCATCACGCATACGCATCATGTCTTCAATTGTTACAAAACTGTTTATTGCAGATGAGGTGGGGAAATTCAGAAAAGTGAATCCTACTGTCTGCATCAATCTGTAAATAAACATATGGTAATCAGTTACGGGGTTTCCGCTTTTGCAGATAAAATAATAGTATAACTTCTTTTTTTCATAGGGGCACATATAAAAGATATTATACGCCGTAGGAACGCTTTGGATACTTGAATTGCGTCCCTCAATATCCAGTTCGGAAAATGTTATGAAGTGCACATAATCCCCATAGCGAAGTGTTGCCAAACGCCCCTTGTTGTAAGTGTTAGTCAAAAACGCATCACTATAATCATTTTCTACGTATCGACAATCATAATCTGCGCGACCAGTTATTTTCTGGCAGATATCCCTTAGACTTTCATCATTAAGCTGATCTTGAAACGTTTGCCCTGTCTGTGCAGATTTTTGTAGATTTCGTTTAATTACAAATAATGGTTTATTGGACATAATTCACCACCAATATTTCTTTTCTTTTACTTCCTGATATTCCCAAAATGTCTCCCAACGCTATAATATGATAGTTATTATCTCGCGTCCAATTCAATAAATTTTGGTTTATCCTACCTTTATGCTCTAAAACATATGATAGCATAAATTTGCTTCCCTCGGCATTTAATCTATCCAAAAAGTTAAAGAGCGCAAATTCCTGCGAAGCATCCCATCCTTTAAACCCTCGTTTCCCATCATTATATGAGCCATTAGTGAGCATATACGGTGGATCAAGATATACGAAGGTGTGCCCGTCATTAACATAGCGAAACATATCCGTATAATCTGCACAGTAGAACCTAACATTTAATTCTTTTATACGACGAGAAAAACTTATAAGTTTTTCAAGAATCTTATCATTAAACCATCGCATTCCAACAGGATTGTTAAATTTATGATTCCCGTTAAAACGAATTTGCTGTTGATAACTATATAATATTACTACAAGCAATAATCTTGGGTCACGTTTATCCTCTGGTAAAGAATTGTAATAATTGCGCGCCCTAATATATGAATTTTTATCTCCAGGTTTTAGCTCAAACCTTTGAATAATTTTCTTCATATAGATAATATAAGAAAACGTATCGTAATGACGAAAAGATTCTATAAGTTCTTTTACAAAATGATTATACTCATTATATATAATACTCTCAGAATTTATATTGATTCCAACATTAAACCCACCCCCGAAAGCATCAACAAAACTATCTATACCGGCAGGAAGGTTTTCCCTTATTTTCGCAATTATATGACTTTTGTTCCCTATATAGTTGAGCGGAGATTCATATACTACATCCGATGAATTCTTTTTTTCCACAAAAAATAAATATTCGAAGTGTTCATTGTGATTTTGCGACTTCCAATTTTGATATTTTTTATAACTGATTTTTTTGCAACAATATGTTTCTTTCTTTCCGTAGTGTTTCATAACAGCTTCAATATATTCTTTAGACATGAAGCCATCATTGTTATAGCTAAGAACAATATAACGAGCTTTTGTTTTAGCAATAATTTTTTCAAAAAGTATATTAACTTTATACTTTTTGGACCAATCCGATCTCATGGGCATGACTGGGCGAGATCCGGTTACCTTGCTTACAGAAGGATTATCATTTAAAATTAGTGTTTCAAACAAATGATATTGTGTTCCATACTGATTCTGTGTGTATGGCGGATCTAAATATAAAATATCACAATCAACCTCCGCAATTATATCCTCTATTTTTTCGTTATAGATTGTAATATATTTAGGAACACATTCGTTATATGATGGTTTTATAAATTTAATAGGTTTTAGTGCTCGTCCATCCCATTTTTTCAAGTATGCACCATACACTCCCGCGGTATTGGAAACCTTTGATGCCGATTCTATGAGGCTAGCCAAAAGAAACATAAATTCTGGTTTAGTAAGCAAGTCACCTCTATACCATTCTTCTATCTGTTTTCTAAAGTAGTCTATCCTTGCAGCATTATTGGGAGTAAAATACATCCTACCACTTTCAGTCGGGGCATATGTCTTATATATAAAGCCGTGAATTTCATTACTACTTTGATTTAAAAAATCAAATGGATCAAAACCAAGCCTTTTAAAATGGCAGGTTGGAGCATATAGCCTACCGGCCGCATAAACGGTAGTCCATTTGAGGTTATCATTAATAATGATGCTAAATTTATCTTTCAATTTATCAGAGACAGATCCTGTCCCACAAAACGCATCAAACAGAATGAGGTTATCTTTAGATGCTATTTTGCTATCAATAAAAGAATCGATTTGCTCTACAATTGACTCCTTGTTTCCTATAAATCTCATTTTCTCGCTACCATTTCCTTTCTAGGATAAAATCTATGATATCATCTATGTCTATCAGCTTTAATTGTTTGATACATCTACGGTTGTCAGATATTCCAAATTAGCGCGACAAATTTTCAAATTTTCTTGCAATTTCTTTTTTTCGTCCTTGTCTTTCATCTTGGGTATTGCTCTTTCTAATTTTGTAATATATTTCCTGTTTTCTTTGATCAGCCTCTCTATACTCATAACTACCCACGGCTGTAAGAAGTAATCAAATATATAGCCCATATCAGAAAGCGCACTTCTATCAATTGCGCGAATTGCCGTTAGATATGCCGCCACAGAATTTGACATCTCCATCTTCAAAGATTTTGTCGGTTGGCGATATATCTGAATAAGAGCGTTTTTGTAAATATCTGGCATATTGTTAAATTTCTTGTACATCTGTTTTTTTAACAAATATGCTTTGATTTGTTTTACAATTACTTCTGCTATGTATGAAGCAATATAGCATAGAATCAGACTTACGCATACTAAAAATACAATTGCAAAGGCAAATCCATTTGTTTGCTTAAATTCAAGCAAATTTAGATATTTTAACACGTCATCGCTTGCCAAAACAATAAACCCTGAAAAGATTGCTAAAGCTGGCAGCAAAACCTTTATCGGTATTTTTATCCAATTAGGAATTTTACTTAACCAATCCATACTAGTTCCTATATTTTAGTGCAGTATTTTGTTTTAATTTTATTCTTCAAATCTGATACCCTTGCTCTCGCAAAAAGCATAAAACTTGCCCTGAGATACAATTTGCGGCTCACGATTGTCCTTTTCCCATCGACATATCGTCGCATACGAAACGCCTAGTTCCTTCGCAAGAGCTTCTTGCGTCAGCAATAATTTCATCCTTGCATATTTTACTTTCTCCGAAAACTTCATCGCACACCTCACTCCTCACCGTTGCCGTCAAGCAACCTCGACCTCTCCTCTGCCAAGATTTTCATTTGGTGGATCGCTGCTCTGTTCAACTCCAAAAGCCTTTCCGATTGGCTTACCCCGCATTCGATCAAATAAGCGTTCAGATTTTCAAGATTGGAAAGGCAAATGAGCTGCGACACTTCGGCATAGTCGCGAATATTTCCTTTCTTGTCGGGATTTTTATCACGCCACTCCTTTGCCGTCATTCCGAACAGCGCAACATTAAGCACGTCGGCTTCGTTGGCATAAACAAACGCAGCCTGTTCTTTGGATATTTCGAGCGGAATGATTATGTTATCCTTGATCGCGTCCGTATGTATCCGATAATTAATTTTAGCAAGCTCGCGCTTGACAGACCAATCAAGTTGCTTCTGCTCTTCCATTTTCAGCCGCTGGAATTCTTTGATGATATACAAATTGATCTCCGGCGAGATCCACGATGCGAATTGCAGTGCAATGTCTTTGTGAGCGTAAGTACCCGCATTATATTTTCCTGCTTTTGAAATCAGCCCAATAGCATTAACTCCCTCTACCCACTTCTTCGGCGAAAGCGTGAAATAATTGTGTCCTGCCTCATTTTTAAACTGGTCGAATTCGACCACGTTAAAATCCGGATTATTCAACTTCTCCCACAACCCGATAAACTCTATCGTGTCCTTACGTCTGAGCCAGTTTTTGACCACATCGGCAGGCGCATCCGGATTCTTATATCTCGCAATATCCGTTAAAGAAAAACAATCGTCCTTATTGATGTGTATCGCCTGATCAAGCACCGTTATTTCTTTGTTTTTCATTCTTCTGCGACCTCTTGATATACTTTGATTTATTTTAGCACATTTTGACAGAATAATCAAGAGAAAAAGAAGCCATATTCCCAATCGGCTATAAAACTTGACGCATAGCATATAAACAAGGCAGAATTTATAGTATCCATAAAGATATGTGATCGTCGTCACGCACGACCGCGAATTTGCCGAGACGTATGGCGACCGGATCATCGAACTTGCGGACGGACGCGTCGCCGCGGACGGGGCGGCAGACGGGGCGAGACAGGGGACCGTTGTTCAGGATTAAAACTTTGGGCAGTTTATACAATATCGCGCGGGGATTTTGTGGGGTTTGCCTATTGCGGATTTGCCGGAAATATAGTAAAATAACCGTATAAAATCTGTTTTCTTTTAAGGGAGGAAAATATGTCCGGTCTTTTGCTCAAAGGCATCAACAAGATCTATCCGGGTGGCAACCAGGCGGTGTTCAACTTCTGCCTCGACATCCGCGATAAAGAGTTCATCGTCTTCGTCGGACCTTCCGGCTGCGGTAAGTCCACGACGCTGCGTATGATCGCAGGTCTCGAAGAAATTTCTTCGGGCGAACTGTACATCGACGGCAAGCTCGTCAACGACGTCGTTCCCAAGGACAGAGATATCGCGATGGTCTTCCAGAATTATGCGCTTTATCCTCATATGTCCGTGTATGACAACATGGCGTTCGGTCTCAAACTGCGCAAAGTGCCCAAAGACGTCATCGACGAAAAGGTCAAGGCGGCGGCGGAGATCCTCGGCATCACCGATTATCTTTCCCGCAAGCCCAAGGCGCTTTCCGGCGGTCAGCGTCAGCGTGTCGCGCTCGGCAGAACCATCGTCCGTGAACCCAAGGTATTCCTTCTGGACGAGCCTCTTTCCAACCTCGACGCAAAGCTTCGCGCTCAGATGAGAACGGAGATCTCCAAACTCCACGTCCGTCTTGCGACCACGTTCATCTACGTCACCCACGACCAGATCGAGGCTATGACGATGGGTACGCGTATCGTCGTTATGAAAGACGGGTTCATGCAGCAGGTGGATACGCCTCAGAACCTGTACGATTATCCCATCAACCTCTTCGTTGCAGGTTTCATCGGCACGCCTCAGATGAACTTCTTCAAGAATTCCACCATCACAGAAGAGGGCGGCAAAGTGTACGTCAACTTCATCGGCGGCAACAAGATCCTGCTTCCGAAGTCGATGGTCTCCAAGATTAAGAATTTCGATGCATATAAGAACACGGGCAAGACTGTTACGCTCGGCGTCCGTCCCGAAGATATTCACGAGGACGACCTGTTCATTTCCAATTCGCCCGACACCATCGTCAAGGCGCGTATCGACGTCATCGAAAAGCTCGGCGCCGAGACGCAGATCTACTGCGATCTTGACTATCAGAGCGATAAGAACACCATCGTCGACAACGCGGCGCAGATGATCGCGAAGATTTCCTCCCGTGCGTCGGTCGAGCTGGGCGAGATCGTCGAGCTTGCCTTCGATGCGAAGCACATTCACCTGTTTGACGGCTACACCGAAGCGACGATGCTTGAACGCGACGAGCACTACGACGTCATTCCCGAAAACGCGGAGGGCGCGGCGTTCGTGCCTCCTACACCTCAGGAGATGCAGGAGATGATCGACAAGGCGCGTGTCGTCACCAAGGAAATGAAGAAACAGGCGAAGTACGACGCCAAGATGGAGGCGCGCCGCAAGGCGGCGGCTGCCGCTGCGGAGGCTGCAAACAAGGCCGAGGAGACTCCTGCCGAGGAAGCAGCCGAAGAAGAGAAGAAGGACGAAGAATAATCCGTTCGATACAAAAGATCCCGAGCAGTGGCTCGGGATCTTTTTTCGTCGCGGAATGCGTGGAACTCTGTTTTGTGGCACGATTTTTCAAACGGACTTCCGAAATCGTTGACAAACCGCAAAAAAAAGGGTATGATGGTACAACTTTGAAGATAAGCTGAAAAGGAGGAGACTGCGTATGCAGTGGTGGGAAATCATATCGGACGCGCTGTTGGATACGCTCAAACTCTTTCCTTTTTTGTTTCTGCTCTATATCTTAATCGAACTGATGGAGCACAACACCCGTGTGGGGCGCGCGAACCGCGCGCTCACGGGGAAGTGGGCGCCGCTCGTCGGCGGCGCGACGGGGCTGATCCCCATGTGCGGATTCTCCGTCATGGCTGCAAAACTGTACGAACACCGCCACGTTACGCTGGGAACGCTGCTCGCCGTGTTCATCACCACGAGCGACGAGGCGTTTCTCGTCATGCTTGTCTCCAATATGCCGTGGCTGAATAAGCTTGTCTCTATCGCAGCCATGTGCGGCATCAAACTCGTGCTCGGCGCCGGGATCGGGTATCTGGCGGACGCGCTCTCCAAACGGCGCGCCGCTGTGCAGCCGATCCCCGAATATGACGTACACGGGCATCATCACGACCACGCGGAGCATGATCATGAAGATGCGGTGTCTGCGGACGGCGCATATACCGCCTGCGAACACGCGCACGCGGAAAAGTGGTATATGCTTTACCTTGTTTCGCCGCTCGTTCACGCGCTCAAAGTCGCGGCGTTCGTGCTTGCCGTCAACCTGCTGTTCGGGGTTTTGTTCGGTCTCATCGGCGAAGAAAATGTCATTGGTTTCTTGCAAGGGAGCGGATATTGGTATCAGCCGCTCATCTGTTCCGTGCTCGGGCTGGTGCCGAACTGCGCGTCCTCCGTCATTCTCGCCGAGGTGTACGCCATGGGCGGGGTCTCGTTCGGAAGTTGTCTTGCGGGGCTTATCGTCAACACGGGGCTGGGGATACTCGTTCTTCTGCGCAATGTGAAGGATTGGAAGCGGAACGCGCTCATCATCTTCGGACTGTTCCTGCTCGGCATGGCGGTCGGATACGCCGTCAACGGTGTGGAACTTGCGCTTCCTCCGCTGAATATTTGACAAACGGCACGCCGCGGGGTATAATAGTTTTAATCCTAGTGCGGAGGGACGCCATGGACTTTCTCAGCAAAAAGGCGCGCGGTATCACGCCCTACACGGCGGGTGAACAGCTGCGCGGCAAAACGTACGTCAAACTCAATACAAACGAAAATCCCTATCCGCCTTCTCCGCGCGTCATGGAAACGCTCGCGCGGATGAATCCCGATGATCTCCGCCGCTATCCGCGCCCCGACGCGGGGCGGCTCCTCGAAGCCCTCGCCGTGCGCGAAGGCGTTTCGCCCGAGAATATCTTCTGCGGAAACGGGTCTGACGAAGTGCTCGCGCTGAGCTTTCCCGCCTTTTTCGACGGGGACGGCGCGGGCGCTTGTTTCGCAGATATCACTTACTCCTTTTACGAGGTGTTCGCTGCGTTTTTCGGCATTCCCGTCAAAATCGTGCCGCTTATGCCCGATTTTACGCTCGCGCTCGACGCGATGCGCGCGGCGGACTGTCAAGGCTATTATATCGCCAATCCCAACGCGCCGACGGGGATCGGCATTGCACGCGCCGCAATGGAGCGGTTCGTTGCGTCCGTACCAGATAAAATCGTGATCGCGGACGAGGCGTACATGGACTTTTTCGGCGAGAGCCTTGCGCCGCTCACGAAAAAATACGCGAACCTGCTCGTTGTAAAGACGTTTTCAAAGAGTTACTCGCTCGCAGGGATGCGCTGCGGCTACGCAGTGGGCGACAGCGCGCTGGTCGCGGGACTTACGCGCATGAAGGACTGTTTCAATTCCTATCCCGTGGACGCCGTCGCGGAGGCGGTTTGCGTCGCGGCGGTGCAGGACGAGGACTATCACGCCCGCACGGTGCAGAGAATCGTGTCCGAACGCAGCCGCGTCCGCGCGGAACTGCTGAACATGGGCTTTACCGTGCCGGAAAGCGCGGCAAACTTCCTCTTCGCGGGGCGCGCGAGCAGGAGCGGAGAGGAGATCTATCAGAGACTCAAAGACGCGGGCGTGCTCGTCCGCTTCTGGGATAAACCCGTGCTGCGCGATTTCGTGCGCATCACGGTGGGTACGCCCGCAGAGAACGACATTCTGCTCGCACAACTTCATCAAATACTTTCATAGGGAGGAGACCCATGCGGCTCGACTCATCCGTACCGAAGATAAATCCCGCAGATGGCGGAAGGTGCGGAGGGGGCGGGCTTTCCTTCTGTTCCGTACAGGAGGGCGCGGCGCGGTTTTTGCAGGGGCGCGCAGGGAAAGCGCTCATTGTTGCCGAGAGCGGCGCGTTTTCGGCAATGCTGCCCGCCGTGCGCGCGCCGCACACGCTCTCCGCTATGTGGGAGGGCGACGCGCTCCCGCTGTTCGCATTGCCCGAGGCGGGCTGCGTTCTGGCGGCGGGCGGGGCGGAAGTCCTGAAGGCGGCGCGTTTTTTTGCCGCGGTTCGCGGCATTCCCTGCGCGCTCTTCCCCGCGGAAGCCGCGTTCGACGGCGTACTTTCGGCACGCGGCGAGGTGATGGTGGGCGAAAACCGCATCCGCGTTCCGCTCGCATCGGGCGATGTATTCTGCGATCTTGCCTTTCTCCGTCCGTCCCTCTTCGAGGGCTATGCGCGGCTCATGCTCGCCCGCCTTGCGCGCTTCGAGGAAAAAGCCGTCGGGCTGATCTGCCGCCGCGCGTGGGGCGGAGAGGAGTACGAGGCGGCGTTCTCCGTTTCGGAAATGCGCGGCGAACTTTCGCCCGAAGAGATCGTTCGGCGGAACGCGCGGCTGCGTATGCTCGAAGAAGAGGGTGTGCCGCAGGGCGAGGGAATGCGGCTGGACGGCTCGGCATATATGCGGTGGCAGGCGCTCTGCGCGCTATATCTCGCGTTTTTTGCCAAGGGGAGACCGCGGCGGTACGCCGTTCCCGACTACGCCGCGCGCGCCAGACGCGCGCGCGTGCCGTACGCCACTCTGCAAATTCCCTCGCGGGAGGAGTACGCCGTGCGGGCGCTGCGTCTGGAACGGGCGCGCGGCGAACTGCTGGCGGAGCTTCGCGCCGTGACTGCGCGCAAAAGCGCATACGAACGTGCATTGCGCGCATACGCTCCCGTGCCGACGGGGAAAATCGATCTTACCTTACTGAAAACGCTGCCCGAGCGGGCGGAAGGCGGACTGTGCGCCGTTATCCGCGATTTCGGGCTGATGGATTGGGAATTATGACGAAAGAAGAATTGCTGCAAACGACCGATTTATTTTTGCTCGACCTCGACGGGACCGTCTATCTGGACGAAACGCCCATCGGGGAAATGCGCGAGACGCTCGCGCGGCTCCGCGCCTGCGGAAAAAAGCTGGTGTATCTCACGAACAATTCGTCCAAGACGCCCGACGAATACGAGAAAAAGCTCGTGCGCATCGGGCTTTGGGGGGAGAAGGACACCGTATATACTTCCGCGATGGCGGCGATCGAGTATCTCTTGGAGCATCATGCGGGGGCGCGGGTGCACGTTCTGGCGACGGATGCGGTGCGCGCGCAGTTTGCACGCGCGGGCGTTGCGCTCGACGACGCAACGCCCGAAGTCTGCGTGCTTGCGTACGACGTGACGCTCGATTTCGCCAAGATGAAACGGTTCAACGAGTTTCTGGCGGGCGGCGCGGTATATATCGCCACCCATCCCGACGACGTATGCCCCACTGCGGGCGTGCCGATGCCCGACGTCGGGTCCTTTCTGGCGCTCTTTGAGCGTTCGTCGGGCAGAACGCCATCCGTTGTCTGTGGCAAGCCGTACACCGTCATGGGCGCGTGTGTTGCGCGGGCGTTCGGCGTACCGCCCGAGCGCACCTGTATGGTCGGCGACAGAATGCATACCGATATCCGCTTCGGGAACGCCAACGGCATGAAAAGCCTTCTGGTGCTTTCGGGTGAAACGACGCGGGAAAGTATGAAGAATTTTCCCGATAAGCCCGATCTCGTGCTGGAAAGCCTGAATGAAATTTTCAAATAGTGTTTGAAGCCGCCGCAAAAGGTGGTAAAATTATAGTAAGGACCGCGTTACCTGCACGCGGCGGAGGAAACCATGAAAGAAGTTACGTTACTCACCAATTCTCCCTTCACGCTCGCTCTCAGCGGCGTGATCGATTCGGGGAACGCCGAAGAATTTTATGCAGCGGTCCGGGCGCTTTACAGGCAGTCCGATTCCGACATCGTATTTTCGTGCGAGAAACTTGAATTTCTCGATTCCACGGCGCTCGGTACGTTCGTGAAAATCCTCAAATTCGTCAGGATGAACGGTCACGGTCTGAAACTCATTGGGCTGAATCCCCGCCTGAAAAAGCTGTTCGTCATCTGCGCGCTCGATAAGATCATGGAGATAGAATGATGGACGAATTACTCAGTTTACGCGTTACGCTCAGTCCCGACGTGATGACGACGGTGCGGCTTGCCACGGGCGGCGTATGTTCGCTCGTCTCTTTGAGCTATGACGACGGCGAGGACTGCAAGGTCTGCGTGACCGAAAGTCTTTTACTCCTTCTGCACGGCGGGTACGCGTCTGCCCGCGTTGCTTTCGCCGATGGTGACGAACTTTCCGTCTCCGTGGAGGGCGACGGAGAACGCGGACAGGGCGCAGGCTGCGAGGAGGACGAGATCGCCCTCGCGCTCATCAATGCGCTTGCGCGCGGCGTCGTGATGGAGAGACGGGACGGCGCGATCGCAAAGATTACGTTTACCTTCGGAAAGCAGGCATGAACGACGAAGAACTTTTCCAGAAATACCGCGAGACGGGCGATATTGCCATCCGCAATCAGATCGTAGAAAAATATCTCTACATAGCCGCCGTGCTCGCCAAAAAATTTGTGGGTCGCGGTGTGGAGTACGACGATTTGTATCAGGTCGCCTCGCTCGCGCTTATCAAGGGCGTGGAGCGCTTTGACGAACGGAAGGGACTGAAATTTTCCACGTTCATCACGCCCACCATCACGGGTGAGATCAAGAACTATTTCCGCGACCGCTCCCGTCTCGTACACCTGCCGCGCAAAGTGAGCGAACTCAGGGTGAGCATCAAGCGTGAAGCGGAAAAATATCTCGCGGAGACGGGGAAAAAAGCCACCGTGAAGGAACTTGCCGCGCGCCTCGGAGTGAGTGAAGAAGAGGTGCTGCGCTGTTCGGAGGCGGGCGGCGTTGTCTCGCTCGACAGTACCGTTGATCACGAAGGGGACAGCATGAGCCTGCACGACGTGCTCCCTGCCGAGGAGAACATTTTCGAGGACGTGGAGAACAGGGACGCGGTTCACGCGGCGCTCGCCACGCTCTCCGATCAGGAGCGCACGCTCGTCAGATACCGTTTCGGGCATGAACTTTCGCAAATGGAGACGGCGAAGAGAATGGGCGTTTCGCAGATGAATATCTCGCGCATGGAGCGCAAGATCCTGCAAAAACTAAGGGAAAACCTCAAAAAGTCGATGGTGGAATGATGGATTTCAAAGTGGACGATTACGATGCGCTGCGGCGCGCGCTTGCCGCGATGTGCGATGTGCTCGAACAGGAGGCTGTTTCAGACGACGCCGTATTTAATTGCAGGCTCGTCGCCAACGAGCTGCTCGTGAACGCGCTGCAATACGGCGGCGGAAGCGCGGCGTTCAGCGTCCGCCGCGACGGGAACACGCTCCGTATCAGCGTGCGGAGTGCGATCGCGTTCTGTCCGCCTGCAACGTCTACCTGCTCGGGTGCAGACGACGAACGCGGCAGGGGACTGTACCTCGTCGATGCACTCAGCGAAGCCCGCGGGTACAGCGATGAAGAGGGCATCTGCGTTGTGATCCGCCTCATCTGATTTAATTTGTTTTTGACAGCGGCCGCGCGCCCCGCATATTGTGGGGCGCGCGGATATTTTTACAGTTCGGATTATTTTCTTATATACAATCTTCGTTGTTACAAAAAAGCTCCGCGCTCATGCGCGGAGCTTTGGATCATTTTTTACTTCGGGTGACGTAAACATACAGCTTTTCGAGAAGCGAGGAGGAGATATGACTGCGGAATCTGCCGATGTAAATGAATACTTTCGAGAAGAATTTGCTGTTGTCTCCGCCGATCACATACGCGGGAAGATATTCGAGATCGCCGTAATTATTCGCAATGAACAGGTCGCCGAACTCGTTCTTTTCCTGCGGCGTAAGGCTGTTGATGAAAGGGTCGTAGGTGTACTGCATTGCATCGTATTGCGGTGCGGGTGCAGACTTCGGTGCAGGGGCAGCCATGGGCCCGGATTTCGGCGTGTAAGCGGATATGGGCTGCGCATAGACGGGTGCGGGCGTCGGCTGATATGCCGTTGCGGCAGTGTTTGCTGCTGCCGGCGCGCCCCCTTTTGCAAGCGCTGCCATGTTGCGTTCAAATTCGCTCATCGGCTCTTTCTTGGCGAATGTTGCCGCAGGATCAGGTTGTGCCGTGGGCTGCTGCGCGGTGTAGTAGGGCATGGGATAGACCGGCATGCCGGGCTGCTGACCATCCATTGTGGGCGCCGCATAATCCCTTGCGGGGGACACGGGCTGACTGAGCTTCCTGCTCGTCTCTTTTGCTTCCTGAAGGCGTGTATTCATCACTTCGCCGATGGCGATCACGAGCGAGAACAGAATCGCCGCCAAAGGCGCGGCGAGCATGAGGATGACGGAGAGCATTTGTGTATTGAACAGTGCCCAGTTGTTGCTGAGTCCGTTCGCAATGAAAGCAAGGACCGCCGCTACAAGCAGAGGAACAAAACGGATCGCGTCAAACACATACGCTTTTTTGGCGTTCAGACGGACGACCGAGACAACAAAATTGAATGCAAGCAACGCAAGGAACGCAAGCGTGGAAATTCCGAAGAAGAGATTCTCCCGGAGCGCCGCCGTGCCGCCCATATGATCTTGATCAAGCTGTGCGAACAGCGACTGCGTATTGCAGAGCGCGTAGATCGTGAGCGCCGTCAGCAGGAAGAGCACAAAGTTGAGAAGCCCGAGTCCCTTGCGGCGGGCAAGCGCGGCGATCAAAAGGCAGATCAGCATCACGCCGCCGATGATCGCGGTGGGGATATCGAACATGGTGCGCGCGAATCCGTCCGCCGTGAGGCGCGCCGTGTAGAAGTTGGTCGCAAACAGACCGGCATAGCCGAGGAATACGAACACTGCGCTCGTCATGGCGCAGCCCTTCGCGGCTTTGCGCGAAACGAACGAGACAACGCCCAGCACGAGCGAGAGGACGATTGCAAGCGCCGTCGTTGAGGAAGAGAGCAGCAACGCCGCGTTCGCAACGTTGAGCGGGTGATAGACAGAATCTCTCAGATAGGCCAGAATGCCGACGTCGGTAAACACGGTCTTTGCGTAATGGATAAAGAAACCGATGAGCGATCCGTCAAGCACGCCGCCCTGCGCGCTGAAAAGCTCGCTGTGGGCGAGGAACCCCGCCCATTTGGAGAGCAGTCCGATGAAGAGCCCTCCGACGGCGGCAATAAATGCGATGACTGCAAGCAATCGGTATCCGCCGGCGGAATATGTCTGTTCGGGAGTTGCCGGGGCGACCATGCCCACAGGTACATATTTAACTTGGTTTTGGCTCATGTTCTTCACACTCCGAAATTAGTTTGTTCTGGTCGCGAGAAATTGCATAATTTCCCATATTTATTTTATTATAGCACAGTTGTGCGGTATTTGTCAATAAACTTCTTCGAAAAAAGATATTTTTATGCATTTTTTGCGTATACCATGCCTGCGGAAAGAATGTAAAATTGCAGACATGGTTGCAGGGTGGTATATTTCGGAGAAAGTTCTTGCTATTTGCGCGCGGAAATGGTATAATATGATCGTCGTACGGGCAAAAATATCCAAATAGGGGCGAAAGCCCGGAACGCGTCTGTGCGCGGAGCGCGCAAAGCCGGCGTTCGGGCGGAGCGAAAGGGGGATTTTACGGATGAAGGCTGCGCTTGCGGAACTTGAAAAGATCCTTGCGGACATCTGCGAAAAGACGGGGGCGGCGGCGTCGCTTTCTCCGCGCGGCGGCGAGGAGACGCGTTTCACGCTCATTTACCGCGGCGAGGAGACGCCCGCATACCTGCCCGGGACGGGGGAAGCCGCCGTACGTGAGGCGCGGCTGATCGCGTACCTTGTGGAAAACGTCGATTCTCACACGCTCATTCCAGCCAGAGAGGAGGCGCTCAGGACCATTCTCCTCGGTGAGGGCGGCGGGTGGTATGCCTTCCGCTTCATGACGAAGTTCAACCTTGCGGACGGAACGTGCGTGGCGGTGGACGCGGTGCCGGATAAACGCCTTGCGGAATCGTACGCGCAGCTCGAACGCACGCTCTCCGAATCGCAGGATATGGTCGTCCGCATGGACGACAACCGCATTGCCGTCGTCCACTTTGCCGACGGGGAACAGAGCGCCTACGAATTCGGCGAATTTCTGCGCAATTCCCTGTACGAGGAGCTGGGCGTGAAGGCGAGCATAGGCATCGGGTGCGAAGTGCGCTCCTTTTCCGAGATCGCGCGCTCCTATTTGCAGGCGGTCACCGCCGTCCGCGTGAGCGCCATTTTCCACAACGTGGGCGAAGTGCATTCCTACCGCGAATATCTGCTCGTCAAACTGCTGGAAGATCTCCCCAAGAGCCGTATGCAGGAATATCTCGGACAGTTCCGCGCCGAGAGCGCGGAGGAGATCTTCGAGGACGAGGAAATGACGGAAACGGCGGAGGCGTTTTTGGAGAGCAGTCTCAACGTCTCGGAGACGAGCCGCAACCTCTTTATGCACCGCAATACGCTCATGTATCGTCTGGATAAGATCGAACGCGTCACGGGACTGAATATCCGCAAGTTCTCGGACGCGGTCACATTCCGCATTCTCTCCGTACTCTATAAATTATTGCAATCATAGGAGTTTTTGGCATGGAACAGGATCGTCAGCAAACGCAGACGCCCGCCTCGCCCAAAAGAAGGGGCAGGCGGGCGCTTGTTATTCTTCTCGCCGTTCTCATCGTCGCCGCCGCCTTTCTCGCGGGGTGGCTGGGAAGCGCCTATTCGCGGGACGCACGCCTGAGAAAACTCGAATGGATGATCGATACGCTCGACGGGGAGTATTACAAGGACGTCGATCTCGACGCGCTCTATGACGCGCTGTACGGGGTCGTCGTGCCCGATCGCTTCTCCTATTTTTATACCGCAGACGAATACGCGCAGATCCTCGCCGAGAGCGAGGGGCGCAACGAGGGCGTCGGCGTCACGCTCCTGACGGAGCCGGACGGCGTGCGCTTTTATGCCGTCGTGGAAAATTCCCCCGCCTGCCTTGCGGGCATCGAAAAGGGAATGTATCTGCTCGGCTGGTCGGAGGTCGGCGGCGCGGTGCAGACGGGCAGCGCGAGCGAACTCATCTCCTTTATCGATACGCAGGCGGGCGAATTTATCCTGTATGCGGGATTTTCGGCGGGGGAAACGCCCTCCGAATCCAATGCCTACACGGTGGACGCGACGGAATACCGCGCGGCGTACTGTTTCTATCGGGACAGCGAAAGCGCCTACGCGTTCCGCGGCGACGAGCAGACCGTTCTCACCGACGTGACGGAGGAGAAGGGCGCGCTCGGAGACATCGGCGCGGATACGGCGTATATCCGCCTTGATTCCTTCGACGGAAACTGCGCGGAGGAGTTCGCCGCCTGCCTTTCCCTCATGAAATCGCGCGGGCGGAGCGATCTCGTGCTCGATCTGCGCGGCAACGGCGGCGGATACATGAGCGATCTGCAAGCCATTTCCGCCCATCTGCTGAAAAATGCGGAGGGGAACAGCCCCGTCGTGGCGCGCGCCGTCTACCGCAACGGCTCCGAGTCGCTGTACCGCGCGGACGGCAACGATTATTCCGCGTATTTTACGGACGAGAGCCGTATTACCGTTCTGGCGGACGAAAATACCGCCTCCGCCTCCGAGTGCCTGATCGGCGCGCTCATCGACTACGGGACGATCGGATATGAGGATATTTATCTCCGCCATGACGCGGAGACGGGCGTCTGCCGCACGTACGGAAAGGGCGTCATGCAGTCCACGTTTACGACGATCAGCGGAGACGCGTTCCGCCTCACCGTCGCCGAAATCTTCTGGCCGAACGGGAACAGCATTCACGAGAAGGGCGTTACGCCCTCCTATCCGCAGGCGGGCGCGCACGCAATAACCGCGCCCATGCTCCCCGACGGGACGGACGTGTTCTTGGCGCAGGTCCTTGCCGCGCTCGCTTAATGCACGGTCGCGTTTTTTAAGTACGTTTGGAGAATATCCGCCTGATTGCCGCCCTCTTCGGGGCGGCTTTTTTCCTGCGCGGGCGGCTGTTGCGGCGGGGCTGCGCCGATTTCGCCCGCAAGCGCGGCGAGCAGTTCGCGGTTCTCGCGGTAGAACGCGAGGAATTTCTGCAAAGACGCGCCGAAGTCGGGCTGCTGCGCGAACATGAGCAATACGAGAAGGATGACCGGTTGCATACTTTTATTGTATGCGGTGCGCAAAACGGGCGTGCGCGTCATAGGATGAAGAAGGAGGAGACGTTCATGAAAGATTTTGCGAACTTCACGGGAGACGGCGGCGCGCAGGACGCGTTTTTGGAGGAGGCGAAAAAGGTCGCCGCCTCGTACGACGGCAGGAGCGAGAACGATTTGTTGAAGTCCATTTACGCGCGCGCCGTCGAGGGAAAGCGCAGCGGCACGCTCACGAACGAACAGATCGACGCCTTTTACGCGCAGTTTTCGCCCATGCTGGACGGCGCGAAGCGCAAAAAACTGCAAAAAATCGTCGCGGAACTCAAAAAGATGTAGCGTTTTCCGCAATGCGGCGGAGCGCATCCAGCAGGCCGTTCGCTTCCCGCATCCCCTGAAAGGGGGAGAACGACGCGCGCACAAGTCCCGCGGGAAAGGTCCCGAGCGCCCTGTGCGCCAGGGGCGCGCAGTGCAGTCCGCCGCGCACGGCGATGCCGAACCGTTCGGAGAGAATGCCCGCAAGCTCCTCCGAAGGGATCTTCTCGTGCGCAAAGGCGGAGATCCCGCAGGCGTTTGCCGCGGAATAGGAAGTAAAGCCGTCGATCGAGGAGACCGCCTCCGAGACCGCGCCCGTGACCGATATGAGCTTGCGCGCGCTCTCGCTGCGGCGCGCCTGCACAATGAGCGCACCCTCGAAGAGGGAACTGATCGCGGGATAGGAGAGCGTTCCGCTCTCCAAGCGGTCGGGGTAGAATGCGGGCATATCGAGGTTGAAACTCTCGCTGCCCGTGCCGCCGAACAGAACGGGGTCGGGGGAGACGCGCTCGGAAAAGAGCAGCGCGCCCGCCCCCTGGATCGCGTGCAGTCCCTTGTGCCCCGCAAGGGCGAGAAAATCGATGCCCGATGCGCGCATTTTCAGGGGAAGATGCCCCGCGCCCTGCGCGCCGTCCACCAGAAAGAGGACGCGCTCGGGCAGCCGCATACGGACGGCGAACAGGTCGGGCGTTTCCCCCGTCACGTTGGAGGCGGAGGTCACGCAGCATAGCTTGGTTTCGGGGCGGACGAGGGAGGCGATCGTCTCGGGCAGGAGCTTTCCGTCCACGAGCGGCGCGACGGAGTACGTCACGCCCCGCGCCTTTTTCAGGTATTCGAGGGGGCGGAGCACGGAGTTGTGTTCGAGGCAGGTCGTCACGGCGTGGTCGCCTTCGCGCAGCGTGCCGAGAATGGCGATGTTGAGCGCCTCGGTGCAGTTTTTGGTAAAGACGACGCGCTCGAATCCGAAGCCGTCGAAGAGGTCGGAGAGCAGTCTGCGGCAGGCGAGCACGCGCTCGGCGACGGCAATGGAGCGGCTGTGTCCGCTCCGCCCGGGGTTTGCGCACGCCTGCAAGGCGGCGAGCACGGCGTTTTGTACGGCGGCGGGTTTTTCTCCTCCCGTCGCGGCGTTGTCGAGATAGATCATATCATTATATATACGAGGTCGAGGAAGAGAACATGACGATGTTGGCGGTATTCAGGTCGCGGGCGCAGGCGCTCGACGCGCTTTCGCTGCTCAAAGGCGCGGGCGTGCCGTCGCAGGCGGTCTCCACGCCCAAAGAGGCGGGGATCGGGTGCGGCGTCTCGGTGAAATTCGATTGCAATTTTTTCCCGCGCGTCCGTCCGCTGCTCGCAAAACGCCGCTATTCGGCGTTCTGGGGGTATCTGCGGATATGCGGCGGCGCGTTTGTGCGCGTCTGAGCTTGCTTTTTTGCGCGCGCCGTTGTATAATAGGTGCATATGTGCACATCTGACGAAATCTTAACGCAACTCGAAGCGCTGTATCCGGACGCCGTTCCCGCGCTGAAATTCCGCTCGCCCTACGAGCTGCTCGTCGCGGTCATTCTCTCCGCGCAGTGTACGGACGAGCGCGTCAATCAGGTCACGGAAAAGCTCTTTGAGGAGCACAACACGCCGCAGAAAATGCTGCTCCTTTCGCAGGAGGAGCTGGAAAAATACATTTACTCGTGCGGGTTTTACCATAATAAGGCGGCGCATATCCTCTCCGCCTCGCGCGATATTGTGGAAAAATTCGGCGGGGAAGTGCCTTCCACGCTGGAAGAACTGCGCACGCTCGCGGGCGTGGGCAGAAAGACGGCGAACGTCGTCTACGCCGTTGCGTTCGGCGGCGACGCGATCGCTGTGGATACGCACGTGTTCCGCGTCTCCAACCGTCTGGGGCTTGCCGAGGGCAGCACGCCCGAAAAGGTGGAAGAGGGGCTGTGCAGGGTCATTCCCAAAGAAAAGTGGTCGCGCGCGCATCATTGGCTCATTTACCACGGGCGGCGGGTGTGCCATTCCCAGCGCCCCGACTGCGAACACTGCACGCTCGCGCATCTGTGCAGATATTTTCATCAGGCATAATTTTTTTCATGCGAATAGATCTCCTTTCTCCGCACAAAATGCAGAAAGGAGGTTTTTTGTTATGACCAATCTGACGGCAAAGGACGTGGAGGTGCTCACGCACCTGCTCACGGGGGAAGAGATGGCGTGCAAGAAGGCGCGGATCTACGCCAACACGCTCATGGATACGGCGCTCGCCGAGGAGATGGAAAACATCTCCCGTATGCACGCGGAACGCTTTTCGGCGCTCTACGCAATGTTGGGAGGGAAGGCATGAAACAGACGAAACGCGACACGACACTCAACGAAAAAGACGCCTTGCAGGACCTGCTCGACGCGGAAAAACTGCTCATGAACTACTACGCCGCCGCGCTGGCGGAGGGGAGTTCCGCGGGCTTCCGCAAAAAGATCTTAAAGCTCTACGGCGAACACGCCGATACGCAGTTCTGCGTGTTCGAGCAGATGCTTTCGCGCGGGTATTACGAAGTACAGCCCGCCGAAAAGATGATGATCGACCAAAAGACGGAGATTTTCTCCAAAGTAAAAAAACAGATTGCCGAATAAAAAGCGGTCTTGACAGCCCCGTTCCGCCGTGTTATAATGATGGCAAAAGGGGGAACTGCATATGAAAAAGGAACAGGGGAACGCAGACCGCGTCGATCAGGACGCGTACGAACGCGAACAGGAACGCATCCGCCGCGAACGCGAGGCGATCGCCGAAATGTCGGGCGAATGCGGGAAAGAAGAGGACAAAGACAAGAAGGAAACCTGACGCGGTCCGCGCGCCGATTGCCGCGCGGACCGCAAACGGACGGACGCGCCGCGGCAGTGCATGGCACTGCCGCGGCGTTCGCGTATCGGACGGGCGCGCGGTGCGCATACTCCTTGCGGAGGTGTGTATGAAAGAGAAGAAAAAAACGGAGCAGTACGCGCACAACCCGCATTACTGCATGATCCGCCCCGGGAACGGGGAAGATGAGGACGAGGAGATCGTCTCCACAGGGCAGAGCTGAATTTTCTTTCAGCTCTTTTCTCATCTGAAAAAAGGGGACGGGCGGCGGGTCGGGAAGGCGTCTGTTAATCTTGTTTGCAAGTCGCGGACAGAATTTTCGCAAAATGTTTGACACAGGCGGAAAAATCAAGTATAATAAATTTGTCATACCAACGAATTGAGGGGAAACGCACGTTTCCGGCAAGGAGGAAACTTATGGAAGAAGAAAGCGGAATCACCTTTGGCGAGATCTGCCATCTTGTCAAAAAACGCATCTGGTGGATCCTCGGTATTTCCGTGATCGTCGCGCTGATCGCATCGCTCTTGTTTGCATTCGTCATCAACCGCGGCAAGAACGACTACTCTCTCACCTTTATGGTGGAATTCCCCGGTGCGAGCGAGCGCCAATATCCTGACGGGACGACGTTCAACCATGCGTCCATGGTCTATGCCGCGCAATTGGAAGCGGCGAAGGCGTCCAACGAAGCGTTTGCGAATATCGATATTGACGAAATGTCGTCCAACGGCGGCATTTCCATCTCCGCCGAGACGACGACGGGCGCGGACAATACGACGGTGTACACGGGCGTTTATACCATCACCGTTTCAAGCGCGTATTTTGACAGCGCCGATCAGGCGTCCGATTTCCTGCGCGCCGTGCTCGATCAGACGATCGCCACGGTGAACGCGAAGATCTCCGGCATGGACTTCACCGCGGGATTTTCGGGGTACGAATCTTTAACGACGTATGAGGACCGCTTGAACGTGCTCAAAGCACAGCAGACATATCTGCTCGCGCGCTATGCGGCAGTGACGGGGAATACGCAGAGCGATTCCGATACAACGACGCAGACGCAGCCCACGGCGACATACGGCTCGTTCGTTTACGAAGGCAAGTCGATCAGCGCGCTGTACGCCGATGCACAGAGAGCAAGCAACACGCTTGCGCTTTTGGAAAGCGAGTATGCGGCAAACAGATATGTTCTGATCGGTGCAAACAGCGATTTGCAGAAAATAGCAAACGGCTGGGCGCAGCAGATCAAATCCAATCAGGACAGGCTTGACGCGTTCAATCAGAATCTGAAAGATATTATCGGCACTTCGGGAACGGCTTCGGGATCGATCGTGATCGATACGACATATATGGAACGCATTCAGGAGCTGACGGAGACGATTGCCGACCTGAAAGCGCAGCTTACCGCGATCGGATATACCGATAACGGCGGCGGCACGGCGACGAAGTTGAACGAACCGCTTGCGGCGAATACGACGTTCGGGCAAGAAGTCGACGCGCTGTTCGAGACCATCAAGACGAACAGCGCGACGGCAAAGAGCGCGCTCGTGGCGCTGTTTGCGGCTGAGTCGCAGATCGTCTATCAGCAGAGCGGCGTTACGACCATCGTCAACACTACGAATATTATCCTCGTGGCGGTTGCCGCCCTCGTGGTGGCGTTCCTGATCGCCTGCATCGTCTTCTGCGCGGCGGATTATCCCGCCTACAAGCGCGAGCGCGACGCAAAGAGAACGGCGGTGGTCGCTGCGCCCGAAGAGGCGGCGGAAGCCGAAAACAAAGATGAGTAAAAACAGAATACGGAGCGCGCCCGCGGCTGTTGCCGCGGGCGCGCTTTTATAAAGTGCCGCCGCCGCGCATTTGCGCAGCGGCGGTTGGTTGAAATATTCGTATCGTTATCTTTGCGGCGTTATACGTTGAAGCGGAAGAGCACCACGTCGCCGTCTTTCATCACGTAGTCCTTGCCTTCGGAGCGAACTTTTCCCTTTTCGCGCGCGCCCGCAAGTCCGCCGCATTCCAGAAGCGTCTGCCATTCCACGACTTCGGCGCGGATAAATCCCTTTTCAAAATCGGTGTGGATCTTTCCCGCCGCCTGCGGCGCTTTCGTGCCGTTCACGATCGTCCACGCGCGCGTCTCTTTTTCGCCCGCCGTCAGGTAGGAAATGAGCCCCAGAAGTTTATACGACGCCTTGATGAGCTTGGAAAGCCCGCTCTCGGTCAGCCCGAAATCCTCCAAGAACATTGTCTGTTCTTCGGGGCTGAGCTGGGAAAGCTCCTCCTCCGTCTTGGCGCATACGACAATGACCTCCGCGCCGTGTTTTGCGGCGTATTCCTTCACCTTCATCACGAGGGGGATCTCTTCTTCGCCCGCGCCCATGTCCTTTTCGGAGATATTCGCGCAGTAGATGACGGGTTTGGAGGAGAGGAGGAAGAGATTGTCGAGCATCGCCTTTTCGTCGTCGGTGACGGGAAGGGAATTGGCGGGCTGTTCCGATTCGAGGTGCGCGAGCAGTTTTTGCAGGAAGGCGTATTCCTGTGCGGCGTTCTTGTCCGACCCGCCGCGCGCCGCGTTCTTGATGCGGTCCGCGCGTTTCTGCACCGCCTCGATGTCCGAAAGGATGAGTTCGAGGTTGATGGTCTCAATGTCGCGCACGGGATCGACCGTACTCTCGACGTGCGTCACGTTTTCGTCCTCGAAACAGCGCACCACGTGAACGATCGCGTCCACTTCGCGGATATGCGAAAGAAACTTGTTGCCGAGGCCCTCGCCGCGGCTCGCGCCCTTCACGAGTCCTGCAATGTCCACAAATTCGATGACGGCGGGGGTGACTTTTTTGCTCTGATAGAGCGCGGCGAGCTTGTCCAGCCGTTCGTCGGGAACTGCCACGACGCCGACGTTCGGCTCGATGGTACAGAACGGATAGTTCGCGGCGTCCGCGCCCGCGTGCGTGATTGCGTTGAAAAGGGTGGATTTTCCGACGTTCGGAAGTCCTACGACGCCTAATTTCATGCGTTTTTTCTCCAATGTTTGTTTTCCGCTCTATTATACTTGATTTCTTTCAAACACGCAAACCTTTCGATTGCCATTTGCATATTTTTATGGTAAAATAATCGGCGAAAATATCTCAAAGAGATGGGAACCGCTATGGATTATAAACAGTATATCGCACAGAAAATCAATGTGGAGGGCGTGGCGCAGGAGGAAATTGCTTCCCTGCTCGCCGTTCCGCCCGATTCCGCGATGGGGGATTTCGCGCTGCCCTGCTTCCGCTTTGCAAAGGCGCTTAAAAAAAGCCCCGTGATCATCGCGCAGGAGCTTGCGAAAACGATCGCGCCCGACGAGGTCGTTGCCGACGTCTCCGCAGTCAACGGCTATCTCAATTTTAAAGTGAACAAGGCGGGGCTTGCCGCCGACGTGCTTGCCCGTATCGCGCGCGAGGGCGCAAAATACGGCGCGTCCGACGAGGGCAGCGGCAAAACGGTTTGCATCGACTACTCCTCCGTCAATATCGCAAAGCCCTTCCATATCGGGCATCTGTCTACCACGGTGCTGGGCGGCGCGCTCTACCGCATTTTCAACTTCCTCGGCTACCGCGCAGTGGGAATCAACCACCTCGGCGACTACGGAACGCAGTTCGGCAAGCTCATTTCCGCTTACAAACGCTGGGGCAACAGGGAGGAAGTCGAGCGGGGCGGTATTCACGCCGTCAACGCGCTCTATGTGCGCTTCAACGAGGAGGCGGACGAGGCGATGGAGGCGGAGGCGCGCGAATATTTCCGTCTCATCGAGAGCGGCGAAAAGGAGGCGAACGACCTCTTCGAGTGGTTCAAGTCGCTCACGCTCGCCTATGTGGAGAAGATTTACGACCGCCTGCATATTCGTTTCGACAGCTACGCGGGGGAGCGTTTCTACACCGATAAAATGGCGCCCGTCGTCGCCGAACTGAAAGAAAAGGGACTTCTGAAAGAGAGTAACGGCGCGCAGATCGTCGATCTGGAAGCGTACGGAATGCCGCCCTGCCTCATTCTCCGTTCGGACGGCGCGTCGCTGTACGCCACGCGCGATCTCGCGGCGGCGATCTACCGCAAAAAGACGTACGATTTTTACAAGTGCCTGTACGTCGTCGCCTATCAGCAGAACCTGCATTTCAAACAGGTGTTCAAGGTCTTGGAGCTGATGGGGTACGATTGGGCGAAAGATCTTGTGCACGTCGCGTACGGCATGGTCTCGTTGGAGGACGGCGCAATGTCCACCCGAAAGGGGAAGGTCGTCTGGCTGGAGGACGTCATCTCCCGCTGTGTGGAGAAGGCGCGCGTCATTCTCGAAGAGAAGAATCCCGCGCTGGAAAATAAGGACGCCGTTGCCGAGACGGTCGGCGTGGGCGCGGTCGTGTTCGGCGCGCTCTATAACAGCAAGATCAAAGATATTACTTTCTCGTACGATAAAGCGCTCAATTTCGACGGCGAAACGAGCGTCTACGTGCAATATACGTGCGCGCGCGCCGCTTCCGTGCTTTCCAAAGCGGCGGCGGACGGGATCGCCTTCGACGAGGCGGCGTCCGGCACGCCCAACGCGCAGGAGGCGGAACTTTTAAAAGCGCTCGGCGACTTCCCCGCGACCGTCCGCGAGGCGGCGGAGAAGTACGAGCCTTCCTTCGTGGCGCGCTGGTGCGTGGATACGGCGAAGCTCTTCAACAAGTTCTATTTCGACTGCAAGATTTTGCAGGCGGAAGCGGACGTCCGCGCGTTCCGTCTCGCGCTGACCAAGGCGACGCTCACCGCGCTGACGAACGGGTTGGGGTTGTTGGGGATCGGCGTTCCGGAGAAGATGTAAAAAAGTTCACGAAATTCTTTTCGAACTGACGAAAAGAATTTCCGTGATTTTGAGAGACAACCCATTGCGCGGCGCACGCGCCTGACAATGTGTTTTCTCTCGCCGCCGCTGTTTTCGCAACAGTATAGCACGCGGCGGCTCACACTTTCCCCATAAGCGCAGGTATGCGCAAATTGAGGGCGCTGGCGCAGGGAAACCCTGCTTGCGCGAAAATATGATAACCGCGCAACTTTCCCGCAAACGATCGGCTTGCCGCGTGAGCGGCAAATTGAGGTGAGCGGCGCATTATGCGCATCACCGCAGTGCGGTGTGCGCGCGTCGCGAACTAAGAAATTGCCATTTCAGCGGCAATTTCGTGACCGAGGCGGCACA
>CALVMN010000006.1:0-59795 GCA_944346365.1 Candidatus Gallimonas merdigallinarum | reverse complement strand
TGAGCCCGGTGCAATACCGAACTCATTACCAAACTATTTAATTAAATTTTTGTCCAAACTTTGGGGTTCACTTCAAAATCCGCGCGGCGTTCTTGTATTACTATTATAATAACGTATAAGCGCAAAACGTATGAGCGCAAAATTTTTGGGAAAAATTGCAATAAACATTTGACAAAACCGTGCAACTTTGGTAAAATGCTTTTGCCCGTGAAGATGGGCGCATTTTTTTGTTGTCCTTTTTGGCGCATATCCGCGGCGCAGCCCTTTGCCGCGCAGCGGCAAGCCGACAGGACGGCAAGGGATCTTATCGTTCTTTCGGACGAGAAAATCCGTAAATCCAGCTTCTTCTGATCGCTTTGCGATTTTGAGGATATTCCGAAATCTTACAAGGAGGTAACCCAAAATGCCCACGATCAACCAGCTCATCAAGAAAGGCAGAGAGACGGAGGCGAACAAGTCCAAATGCCCCATTCTCGACGCTTGCCCCCAGAAGCGCGGCGTATGCCTTTCCGTGACGACGACGTCGCCCAAGAAGCCCAACTCGGCGCTTCGTAAGATCGCAAGGGTCCGGCTCACCAACAAGCAGGAAGGTACGGTGTACATTCCCGGCGAGGGCCACAACTTGCAGGAGCACAGCTCCGTTCTTATCCGCGGCGGAAGAGTCAAGGATCTGCCCGGCGTGCGCTACCACATCATCCGCGGTGCGCTCGATACGGCAGGCGTTGCAAAGCGCAAGCAGTCGCGCAGCAAGTACGGCGCAAAGCGCCCTAAGTAAGTCTTTTTGAAAAGGCTTGGATCCCTACTGATTTCGGAATATCAGCCCCGATGAAGTAGGCAGTATGCCCGAAGAGGGCAGAAGGTTCGCTACCCCGCAAGGGCAAGCGATAGCCGTATTGAAGGGTGGCTGCCCCATGCAGCCGTGCCGTAAGGCAAAAAATTCGTAAAGGAGGATAATACTATGCCCAGAAGAGGGAAAGTTCCCAAGAGAGACGTCCTGCCCGATCCTATGTACGGGAGCAAGGTCGTCACCAAACTCATCAACCAGATCATGCTGGACGGCGAGAAGAGCGTCGCGCAGGGCATCGTTTACGATGCGTTCAAGATCATGGGGGAAAAGCTGAATATGGACCCCATGGAAATCTTCAAGCAGGCGCTTTCCAACATCACGCCCGTTGTCGAAGTCAAGGCGCGCAGAGTCGGCGGCGCGAACTATCAGGTTCCCGTCGAAATCCGTCCCGAGCGCCGTCAGACGCTTGCGATCCGCTGGCTCGTCATCAACACGAGAAAGCGTTCGGAGCGTGAAATGAGCAAGAAACTTGCTGCGGAGCTGATGGACGCCTACAACAACACCGGCGGTTCCGTCAAGAAGAAGGAAGACACTCACAGAATGGCGGAAGCGAACAAGGCGTTCGCGCACTTCCGTTTCTAAGCGAGGGAGCTTATGGCAAGAGAATACGATTTACAGCATACCAGAAATTTCGGTATCATGGCGCACATCGACGCCGGCAAGACGACGACCACCGAGCGTATCCTGTTCTATACGGGCAAAACGCACAAGCTGGGCGAAGTCCACGAAGGCGCCGCGACCATGGATTGGATGGTGCAGGAGCAGGAGCGCGGCATCACCATTACGTCCGCCGCGACGACCTGTATCTGGAAGGGCCACCGTTTCAACATCATCGATACGCCCGGACACGTCGACTTTACGGTCGAGGTCGAGCGTTCGCTGCGCGTTCTGGACGGTGCCGTCGCAACCTTCTGCGCGAAGGGCGGCGTTGAGCCTCAGTCCGAAACTGTGTGGCGTCAGGCGGATACCTACAAGGTTCCCCGTATCGCATACGTCAACAAGATGGATATCAACGGCGCAGACTTTTTCCGCGTGGAGAAGATGATCCGCGAGCGCCTCGGCGCAAACCCCGTGCCCATTGAACTTCCCATCGGCAAAGAGGATACTTTCCGCGGCATCATCGACCTCATCTCGATGGAGGCGGAGATCTACTACGACGACCTCGGCAAGGACTTCCGTAAGGAGCCCATCCCCGCCGATATGCAGGAGATCGCCAACCAGTACCACGAGAAGCTCGTTGAGGAAGCCGCTTCTGCAAACGACGAGCTGATGGAGAAGTATCTCGAAACGATGGAGCTTACGCAGGAGGAGATCATCGCCGGTCTCCGCGAGCGCTGCCTGAAAATGGAGGCGATTCCTATGCTCTGCGGTTCGTCCTACAAGAACAAGGGCGTGCAGTTCCTGCTTGACTCCGTCATCCGTTTCCTTCCCAGCCCGCTCGACGTCGATCACGTCAAGGGCATCAATCCCAAGACGGGCGAAGAGGAAGAGCGCAAGACGTCGGACGACGAGCCTTTCGCGGGGCTTGCGTTCAAGATCGCGACCGATCCTTTCGTTGGTTCGCTCGCATACTTCCGCTGCTATTCGGGTACGCTCGCTGCCGGTTCCTACGTGTACAACTCCACGAAGGACAAGAAGGAGCGCGTCGGTCGTCTCGTTCAGATGCACTCCAACGAGCGCAAAGAGATCAGCGAGATCTGCTCGGGCGACATCTGCGCGATCGTCGGTTTGAAGAACACGACGACGGGCGATACGCTGTGCGACGAGAAACACCCCATCGTGCTCGAACAGATGGAGTTCCCCGAGCCCGTTATCCAGCTCTCCCTCGAACCCAAGACGAAGGCAGGTCAGGAAAAGATGACCATGGCGCTCGTCAAGCTCGCGGAAGAGGATCCCACGTTCAAGACGTACACCGATCACGAGACGGGTCAGACCATCATCGCCGGCATGGGCGAGCTGCACCTCGATATCATCGTAGACAGACTTCTGAGAGAGTTCCACGTTGAAGCCAACGTCGGCGCGCCTCAGGTCGCATACCGCGAGACCTTCCGCAAGGAAGTGGACGCAGAGGGTATGTACAAGCGTCAGTCGGGCGGTAAAGGTCAGTACGGTCACTGTAAAGTCCGCTTTATCCCGCTCGAACCGGGCGCAGGATACGAGTTCGAGGACGTCACCGTCGGCGGCTCGATCCCGAAGGAGTATATCCCCGCGATCGACAAGGGCATTCAGGAGGCTGCGAGAAACGGCTTCCTCGCAGGCTACGAGATGGTGGACTTCAAAGCGCAGGTTTATGACGGGAGCTACCACGAAGTCGACTCGTCCGAAATGGCGTTCAAGATCGCAGGTTCGCTCGCGTTCAAAGACGGTATGGCAAAGGCAGGCGTCGTGCTGCTCGAACCCATCATGAAGGTTCAGATCATCACGCCCGACGATTACTTCGGCGACCTGATGGGCAACGTCAGCAGCCGCCGCGGTACGATCATCGGCACGGACGATCGCAACGGCGCGAAGGTCATCGACGCGGAAGTCCCGCTCTCCGAAATGTTCGGCTATGCGACCGATCTCCGTTCCCGTACGCAGGGCCGCGGTCAGTTCACGATGCAGCCCGATCACTACGCGGAAGTTCCGAAGTCGGTCTCCGAGAAGATCATTTCCAGCCGCGCGAAGAAGGACTAATTCCCCAATTCGTTTGAAATACGCAAAAATTTGAAAAAAATACGATAAAGTATTTGCAAATTTTTTCCGTATCGGGTATAATAGGGAAGCAAGCGTGAAGCTTGATATCATTTGATTGATAGATAGCTGCGCTTTCGATCCCGCAAGGGGTCGGAAAAAGTTATCAAATTATAAAAGAAAAATTTGGAGGAAATCAAAATGGCAAAGGCAAAATTCGACAGAAGCAAGCCCCACGTCAACATCGGTACGATCGGACACGTTGACCACGGCAAGACCACTTTGACCGCAGCTATCACCATGGTTATGGCGTGCAAAGGTCAGGCTCAGAAGATGCGCTACGATGAAATCGATAAGGCGCCCGAAGAGAAAGCACGCGGTATCACAATCAATACCGCGCACGTTGAGTACGAGACGGACAAGCGTCACTATGCGCACGTTGACTGCCCCGGACACGCGGACTACGTCAAGAACATGATCACGGGCGCTGCCCAGATGGACGGCGCGATCCTCGTTGTCGCTGCGACCGACGGTCCCATGCCCCAGACCCGTGAGCACATCCTGCTCGCTCGTCAGGTCGGCGTTCCTTACATCGTCGTGTTCCTGAACAAGTGCGACCAGCTCGACGATCCCGAACTGCTTGAGCTTGTCGAGATGGAGATCCGCGAACTTCTCAGCTCTTACGAGTTCCCCGGCGACGATATTCCGATCATCAAGGGTTCGGCGCTCAAAGCGCTTGAAAAGGCAACGAGCGGCTGCTCCAATGAGGAAGTTCTTGCAGCTCCCGAGTGCAAGTGCATCCTTGAGCTTATGGACACCATCGACAGCTATATTCCTACACCCGAGCGCGACGACAAGAAGCCTTTCCTTCTTCCCGTCGAGGACGTCTTCACCATCTCCGGCCGCGGCACGGTTGCTACGGGCAGAGTTGAGCGTGGCGTAGCGCACGTCGGCGATCCTGCCGAGATCGTCGGCCTCATCGACAAGCCCCGCACGACGACCATCACCGGACTCGAAATGTTCCACAAGCAGCTCGACGAAGCTATGGCTGGCGATAACGTCGGCGCACTTCTGCGCGGTATCAACAGAACGGACGTTGAGAAGGGTCAGGTCATCGCAAAGCCCGGCACTGTTCCCACGGCTACCGTTTTCGAGGCTCAGGTCTACGTTCTGACCAAGGACGAGGGCGGCCGTCACACGGCGTTCTTCAACCACTATCGTCCTCAGTTCTTCATCCGTACGACGGACGTTACGGGTTCCATCGAGCTTCCCGCAGGCGTTGAAATGGTTATGCCCGGCGACCACGTCACGATGACGGTTGAGCTGATCAAGCCCGTCGCGATCGAAGAAGGTCTCCGTTTCGCTATCCGCGAGGGCGGCAGAACGGTCGGTTCCGGCGTTGTTTCCAAGATCGTCAAGTAAGACAAATCAAAATCAAAACCCGTTGCAGCAATGCAACGGGTTTTTTGCGCAACAAAGGATGAATTATACGATGAAGTGCATCAGAAGAGGAAAAAGAAGATCAAATCAATCTGTGGTAAATCATAGTACGAAGCGGCGAACTTTCGGAAAAAAGCGCGTTGTGTGGATTGCGCATTTTTCGCACACAATAGGAGTATGGAGCGTGAGGGAAAGCGGGAAAACTTCTTTATCAGCACATGGCGAAAGGGGCGGGCGGCGTGGAACATGCTCTCGGCGCATCGGTTTACCACAATCGCGGGAACGCTCGTGTTCTTTCTCATTATGTCGCTCGTACCCTTCCTGTTCTGGGTCTCTCTTCTGTTCGGCGGTGCGGACGCGCTTTTGGACCGCGTTCTCGAACTCGAACTTTTCGGCTGGGCGCGCGATCTTGTGACCTTTCTCCAAACAAATGCGGAGGGAGCAACGGCGGGCGCGAGCGTATTCCTCATTGCCACGACGCTCTGGTCAAGCTCGGCGTTTTTCTACCATCTCAGGCGGAGCGGGGAAATCGTCTATGAGGTGCGCCGCAGGGGGAAAGGACTGAAAGTGCGTATTGCAGCGATCGCATTTACGCTCGCCGCAATGCTCGGACTCACCCTTGCGGGCGGTGCGATGCTTGCCGTCACGATCCTGACGCGGCGTCTTACGCTCTGGCTCGCCATTCCCGCCGATCTTGCCGCCCTGCTTGTGATCGGCTTTCTCGCCGCGTGGCTGCTGAACGTGTACGCCTGTCCCTATCGCGGCAAGAGCCGCGCGCTCGCGCTGGGGAGCTTTCTCACGGCGCTTGCATGGCTTATCGCCTCCGCGGCGTTTGCCGTGTACTTCCGTTTCAGCAACCCCGAACGCCTTTACGGCGCACTTTCGCTCGTCATCGTCTTTTTGCTGTGGCTGTATTGGCTGATGATCTGTTTCACAGCGGGCATGGTATTCAACCGCCGCGCCGTGTTCGGAAAGATAATCTACGAAAAATAGGCGCGGGACGGACTTTTGCCGTCGCGCGCCTGTCATTTTTGTACGATTTGCAGCGTTATTCGTCTTGAAACGCTTTTAAAAAACCCGCACAGGTGCGGGTTTTGATGGTTTTGAAAATCAGAGCTGGCGGACGCGGATCACGTCTTTCACGCCGCGGATGAGATCGATGCAGGCGGCGGAGGGAACTTCGTCCAGATCGAGCACGAGGTAGGCGTATTCGCCCTTGCTCTGGTCCTGCATATGCGCGACGTTGATCCCCTGCGAGGAGATGATCGCAAGGATCTTGGAGAGGATCTCCTTCACGTTCTTGTGATGCACGCAGACGCGGGCGGCGCTGTCACGCGGCATGGAGACGGAGGGGTAGTTCACGCTGTTGGTGATGTTGCCGTTTTCCAGATAGTCCGTGAGCTGCTTGCCCGCCATATAGGCGCAGTTGTCCTCCGCTTCGGGGGTGCTTGCGCCGAGGTGGGGCACGCAGAGAATGTTCTCTTTGCCGAGCAGCGTTTCATCGGGGAAGTCGGTGATATAGCGGGAAACTTTGCCGCTTGCGACCGCTTCGGCGATGTCCGCGCTCACGACGAGGTCGCCGCGCGAGTTGTTGATGATCACGACGCCGTCTTTACAGGCGGCGAGCGTCTTTTTGTTGAACATTCCCTTGGTGTCGGGCGTGAGGGGAACGTGGACGGTGATGAAGTCGCAGCTCTTGAACACGACGTTCAGATCGTCGGTAAATTCAACGCGCCTGTCGATCATCCACGCGCTCTTGACGGAGATGAAGGGGTCGTATCCCACGACGCTCATGCCGAGGTGAATGGCGGCGTTGGCGACCATCGCGCCGATCGCGCCCAGACCGATGACGCCCAGCTTTTTGCCCATGATCTCCTGCCCGACAAACTTGCTCTTGCCTTTTTCGACGAGTTTAGAAATGCCTTCCTGCCCTTTGAGCGTCTGCGCCCAATTTGCGGCGTCCACGATCTTTCTGCCGCCGAGGAAGAGCTCGCACAGCACCAGCTCTTTCACGGCGTTCGCGTTCGCGCCCGGGGTGTTGAATACGACGATTCCTTTTTCCGTGCATTTGTCAATGGGAATATTATTGACGCCCGCGCCCGCGCGCGCCACGGCAAGGAGATTGTCTCCGAGGGGGTAATCGTGCATCGCAAAGGAGCGGAGCATGATGCCGTCGGGGTTTTCCACTCTATCCGAATATTCGTAGCCCCTGAATACTTCGTCCGCAACGGGGCTGATCGCGTTCAGCTTCAAAACTTTCATGTTACGCGTTCTCCTTTTCAAACTTCTTCATGAAGGCGATGAGCGCCTGCACGCCCTCGACGGGCATCGCGTTGTAAATGGATGCGCGCATACCGCCCACGAGACGATGCCCTTTGAGCGAAACAAGCCCGTTCTGAGCCGCCTCTTTCACGAACTTCGCGTCCAGCTCCGCGCTGGGGGTGACGAAGGGAACGTTCATGATCGAGCGGTACTTCTTCACCACGCTGTTGGTGTAGAAGGAGGAATTGTCGATGAAGTCGTACAAAAGCCCCGCTTTGTACTCGTTGACCGCGTTCATTTCCCTGACGCCGCCGAGCTTTTTCAGACGGCGGAGTACAAGCGTCGCAATGTAGATGGGGAAGCAGGGGGGCGTGTTGTAGAGGCTCTTGTTTTCGTCCTGCACCTTCCATTTGAGCATGGTGGGGCAGATCGCGAGCGGATCCTGAATGAGGTCGCGCCTTGCAATGACGATGGTCACGCCTGCGGGGGCGAGGTTCTTCTGCGCGCCCGCATAGATGACGCCGAACTTTTTCACGTCGACTTCGCGCGAGAGGATCTCGGAGGACATATCCGCCACGAGGGGCGCTTTCGTCTCGGGAAATTCCGCGTAGCGCGTACCGAAAATGGTGTTGTTCGAGCAGATATGCACGTAGTCGGTATCTTCGCGGAACTTAACGGAAGCGAGGTCTGGAATATAGGTGTACGTCTTATCCTCGGAGGACGCGACGCACGCCGCGTCGCCGTAGATCTTGCCCTCCTGCCATGCTTTCTTGGCGAAGTTGCCCGTTACGATGTAATCCGCTTTCCCCTTGTGCATCAGGTTGAGGGGGACGGCGGCAAACTGCTGGGACGCGCCGCCTTGCACGAAGAGGACGGCATAGTCGTCGGGAATGTTCATCAGTTCCCGCAGGAGCGATTCGCCTTCGTCTACGATCGCCTCGAACGCTTTGTTGCGGTGGGAGATCTCGGTCACGGACATTCCCGTCCCCGCAAAGTCAAGCAGGTCGCGCTGCGCCTCTTCGAGGACTTCGAGGGGCAGGGTGGAAGGACCTGCGGAAAAGTTGTATGCTCTCATAATTCACCTCTTGTAGCAAGTCAGCTATTTCAATACATTATAGAACTTTTCATACCGTTTGACAAGTGTTTGCCGTAAATTTTACAAAAAAGCGGGTGCGTTTTTCGTACGTCAGGGCGACGGACTGCAAAAAAGTGCATCTTGCCGCAAAAAATCCCGAAGAAAGTATTTACATTTGCTCGAATTTAGTGTAAAATAGAAACAGGGCGCAGCCCGAACGACGAGAGGTGGCAAGATGGAAGAAGTCAAAAATTACGAAGACAGAAAGTCTGTGGTCATGGAAGGAATGTATAAAGGCATGGCGGGCAAGATCGACGAGGTCAGAGAGTCCGTCTCCAAAGAGTTGCAGTTCAGTTCCGCCCAGCAGGCTTCCGCTTACGAAGCGCTTGCGGGGAGCTTCAAGCAGGGTTTGGATTCGCTCCTTGCGGAACTCCGCTATCTCTCGCAGCAGAACAGCGCCATTTACGACTACAGCCAGAAAGAGCGCGACGACGTAAAAGACGCGCTTTTGGAGGCGATCCGCGCCTGCAACGAACAGATCGCGGCGATGGAAGCGCGCGTCAATGAAAAGATCGAGACGATTCAGGCGACGCTCTCACAGGATATCGTCGAAAAACTCGCCGCGTTGAACGCGCAGCCCGCCGAAGATACGGCGGAAAAAACTGCCGCCCGGCCGCAGGAAGGGAATGCGGAAACGTCCGTTGCGGAAGAGAACGCGGAAGCGCCCGTCGCGGAAACGTCCGTTACGGAAGAGAACTTCGATTACGACGTACTCGCGGAAAAGATCGTTTCCGTCATGCCCGAAGTCGATTACGACGTACTCGTCGATAAAATCACGGCGGCGATCCCGCCTACGGATGCGGACGCAGTTGCCGCGGCAGTCGCCGCGACCATTCCGCAGCCGGACGAGAACGCCATTGCGGACAGGGTCGCGGAATCCGTGCCCCTCGTCGATTACGACCTCGTTGCCGAACGCGTCGCTTCCGTCATGGAACATGAGTTCGATGTGACGATGGACGATACGGGCGTCGAAAAACTCGCCTCTGCCGTCGCTGCAGAGATCGACTACGAAAAACTTGCGGCGCGCGTTGCGGAACTGTTGAAGGAACAGGGTTCGTTCACGGTCGTCGCCTCGCCCGTGGCCGTTCCCGCGGAGGCTGCCGAAGAGTCTGCGGAAGAGGCCGCGGAGGAACCCGAAGCGGAAGCCGCGGAAGCCGCGCCCGAAGCGGAACCCGCGCCCGAACCCGAGCCTGAACTTGCGGAAGAACCCGCTGTCGAACCCGCAGAAGATGTCGCGGCGGAGGCGCCTGAGGAGGAGCTTGCGGCGGCGGCAGCCGCGCCTGCGGAAGCACCCGCCTATAAGCCCGTTGTCGTACCCGTACCCGAAGATCCCGCGCTCACGACGCGCCTGAAGCGCAGCTTTAAGGCGAAGATCATCGAGAGCACGGAAGAGATCAAAAACTATTATTTCGATCTGAAAAACGCGCTGCTTTCTTATGCGCGCGTCAGCTCGCAGATCAGCTGGTCGAACGACCGCTTCGCCTATGCGGGAGATACCGTTGCGAAGATCGGCGTCCGCGGCAAGACGCTGTGCCTGTATGTGGCGCTCAATCCAGACGAGTTCCCGTCCAGCGTCTACCACCAGAAGTTTGCAGGCGATACAAAAATGTATGAAAAGACCCCGATGATGATCAAAATCAAGAGCGGCGTCGCCGTCAAGCGCGGTATCCGCCTCATCGAGATGCTCATGGAGAATCTCGGGGCAGTCAAGGTAGAGGGCTTTGTTCCCGCCGACTATGCCGACGAGTTCGCGTTCCGCAGTGAGGAACAGCTCCTCGCGGAAGGGCTGATCAAGACGGCGATCGTGGAAAAGTCCGACCTCGACTTCTGAACATAAAAATCGGTCCGCCCAACACAAGGTACGAAAGAGAGCTGAGTTATCGGCTCTCTCGTCTTGTTATTTTCAATAAAAGGGGCGGCACAGAAGGAGTGAATTGTTTGAAAAACGGTAAAAACGATCCAAGCGACAAGAACGTGAGTGCCATCGAGCTGGCGATTTTAAACGGCATCGAGGCGTACAACCGCGAACAGCAGGCGAAAAAGAAGACGACGGGCGAAACGCGCACGTCCGAGGCGATGGAGGAGGCGGGACTCAAACCCCGCCGCCGTTCGCGTGCCAAAGGGAAGGGCACCAAACTTCCCGCGCAGTCTGCGGCGCAGCCCGCGTCCGCCGATCCTTCCGTATCCGCCGGGTCTGCCGCAGGCGCAAACGCGGGCGCAAAAAAGAACGCGCCCGCAAAATCCGCGTCGAAAAAGGACACCGCGGAAGGGCAGGGCAATCCCCGCACGAAGGAAAAGGGCAGGCGAAAAAAACGCCCCGTAAAGGTGCTCTTTTTCGGGGGGGTCGGCGAGATCGGCAAAAATATGACGGCGATCGAATACGGGAACGACATCATCGTCATCGACGCGGGTATTATTTTCCCCACGGAGGAGATGCCGGGCATCGACCTTGTGTTCCCCGAGATCACCTATCTCGTCACCAACAAACACAAGATCCGCGGCGTGTTTTTAACGCATGGGCATGAGGATCACATCGGCGGCGTGCCGTACCTGATGAAGGAGCTTGACCCTTCCACGCCTGTCTACGGCACCAAGCTCACGCTTGCGCTCGTCGATAACAAACTGCGCGAGCACAGGCTGAATAACGTCGTCGAAAACACGGTCAAGCCTAAAGACAGCGTGAAAGCGGGCGTGTTCACCGTCCATTTCGTCAACGTCAACCACTCCATTGCGGGGGCGGTCGCGCTCGCGATCGAAACGCCGTACGGCATCATCTTCCACAGCGGAGATTTCAAGATCGATCCCACGCCCGTGGCGGGCGCGCCTATCGACTTGACGGAGATCGCCGAATACGGCAAAAAGGGCGTGCTTTTGTATCTGGGCGAGTCCACCAACATCGAGCGCCCGGGCTATACTATGAGCGAAAAGGTGGTCGGAACGACGCTCGAACACCTGTTTGCGGAGAATGCGGACAGGCGGCTCATCGTGGCGACGTTCGCCTCCAACGTGCACAGGTTGCAGCAGATCATCGATATTGCCGTCAAGTTCCGCCGCAAAGTCGCGCTCTCGGGGCGCAGTATGTTCAACGTTGTCGAGGCGGCGGCGAAGATCGGCGAGATCACCATTCCCGAAGGCGTGCTCGTCGACGTGGAAAAGACAAAGAACTTTTTCGACCGGGAGATCGTCATCGTCTCCACGGGGTCGCAGGGCGAGCCGATGAGCGCGCTCACCCGCATGGCTTCGGGCGAGTTCAACAAAGTGACCATCGGACCGAACGATACCATCATCATCTCGGCAAGTCCCATCCCGGGAAACGAGCGCATGATCTACCGCGTCATTAACAATCTCTATAAAAAGGGCGCGAACGTCGTCTACGAATCGCTGGAAAAGATCCACGTTTCGGGGCACGCCTGTCAGGAAGAGCATAAAATCATGCACACCCTGTTAAAGCCCAAGTTCTTTATTCCCGTGCACGGCGAGTACCGCCACCTGAAGCGGCACGTCCTGCTGGCGCAGGAGATGGGTATGAAACCTTCCCAGACGTTTATTCCCGACATCGGCGTATGCGTCGAGCTGACGGACGACACCCTGAAACAGGGCGAAAATTTCCCCGCGGGCGCGCGTCTCATCGACGGCGCGGGCTTCGAGGATTACGGCACGAGCGAGGTCGTAAAGGACCGTATCCGTATGTCGAGCGAGGGGCTGTTCGTTGTCAGCGTTGCCGTCTCAAACGGCGTTGTTCTGGGCGAGCCTGTCATCGAGATCCGCGGCGTCGTTCTGTCAGGCGATCGCGACTATGTGCGTGAACTCAGAGACGTCGTCGATAAGGCGATCGAGAGCGTCGGTTCGCACGGCGGGGCGGCGGAGATCGCCGCGGCGATCCGCCGCGCGGCAAAGACCTATCTCTTCAAAAAGACCAAGCAGTCGCCGATGATTCTGCCGATGGTACAGGAAGTATAAGGGTCCACAGATTTTCCGCGAACTGACGCGGAAAATCTTCGTGAGTTTTAAGAAAACCCGCGGGTACGCCTGCGGCTAACCGCTGGTTTTCCTCGGCGGCGTTATTCGCAACAGTTTAGCAACGCCGCCTTCACCTTTCCGCATAAGCCGCGTGAGCGGCAAATAGGGGCGCAAAAGGCATAACGCAGTGACGCCTTTTGCAACAGGTTTTATAGTGCGGGCGCAGGGTTGAGCGGCGCGTTATGCGCATCACCGCAGTGCGGTGTGCGCGCGTCGCGAAATGAGTTTTCTGCCATTGTCGGAAAAAAACTTGCCCGAACGCAAGGTCTACTTGCGTGAGACCCCTGCTTGCGCGAGTGATTTACAGCAAGCAGGCATAACGCAGTGACGCCTTTTGCAACGTTATTTTATAACATTGGCTCTAAATGCGATTTTGCTTGCGCGAGTGATTGTGGCGCCCCTGTGTAAGGGGAGCTGGCGCGAAGCGCCTGAGGGGTTGCGCTTGCGGGAGTTCTTGCCTCCCTCCCCGAGGGTGAGCCATGCGTAATGCGCAGCAGCGCGGTGCGCTGTGCGCGCATGGCGAACTAAGGAATTGCCTTTCTCAGCGGCAATTCCGTGCCCGCAGGCGGGCACACTGCCTTGGTGCCGCCAAGAGGTGTCTGTGCGGCGTTGCCGCACAGACGGTGGGAGTAACTCCCTCAGTCTCGCTCACGCTCGACAGCTCCCTCATAGAGGGCGCCAAGGGCTGGTATGCGCTTACTCCCCGAGGGAGGTGCCCCGCAGGGGCGGTGGGAGTGTTTGCCTCCCTCGTCAAGAGGGCGGTTGGCGTTTACGAAAATTAAAGCGGGAGGGTGCGGACATGGGTACGCCGAAAAACGTTGCGGAAGAACTTGTTGCGGGCGTTGCCGACGTGCGTATCCGCGCCATGATGGGCGAATGGCTCGTTTACTTCCGTGAGAAAATGGTCGGTACGATCGAGGACGGACATTTATACGTGACCATCGTTCCCGCGGCGGAAGAACTGCTCCCGAACGCCGTTCGCCAATCCCCGCACGCAGGGGCGAAACCGCGTCTGCGCGTGGAGAACGTCTCGGACAAGGCGTTTTTATACGCGCTTTTCGCGGCAATGTGGGAAGAACTTCCCGCAAACAAACGAAAAACTTCGCGTTGAGGATCTTTATGGAGTGTTATTGCGGTACGGATTGCTGCGCGTCGTGCGGCGAAAAAGACTGCGGCGGCTGTCTGCCGACGGGCGGGCGTCCGTTCGGCGGGCAATGCGTGGCGGCGGAATGCGTCAGGCAGGGCGGCGCGCAGGCGCTTGCGGCGGCGCGTGAGCGGCTCGTTGCCGAATTCAACGCGCTCGGAATCCACGGACTGCATCTCGACGGGCTGAACCTGCTGCACGGTGCGTTCGTCAATCTGGAATATCCCCTTGCAAACGGTTCCCGCGTGAAACTTTTGCAGGACGAAAAAATCTATTGGGGGAATCAGGTCGAGGTCGCGGGGAGCGAACGCTGTTTCGGCGTGGTTGCGGACGAAAGTATGCTGCTTGTCTGCCGATACGGCTGCGGCGGAAGCGATCCCGAGATCATTCTCTATAAAAAGCGCACAAGCGATTAAACGAACATGACGGCGGGCAATGCCTGCCGTTTTTTACAGGATACGCTATGGAACATGAAAAACTTGCGGTGTTGCGCGCGCAGGAAAAAGAGGGGCGCGACCCCACCTGCGCAGACGAAACGCTGGAATATATGCTGAATACGGCGGATCAGCTCGGCGCGGAACGTATTCTGGAAATCGGCGCGGGCAAGGGACTGACGAGCGTCGCCTTTGCGCTCGCCCGTCCCGAAGCGCGCATCACGGCGATCGAGCGGGACGCGGCGCGCGCCGTTGCCGCGCGGGCAAATTTCGCGCAGTTCGGCGTATCCGATCGCATCGATTTTCTGGAAGGCGACGCGGCGGAAATTCTGCCCTGCCTGCAAGGTCCGTTCGATCTTATCTTTCTCGACGCCGCCAAGGTGCAGTACCGTCGGTTTCTGCCCGACTGCAAGCGGCTTTTAAAAGAGGGCGGCGTGCTGTTTTCGGACGACGTACTGCTGTTCGGGCACGGCGTTCCGCCCAAGCGCAGAATGCTCGCCGCGCACATTGCGGAGTATCTCGACCGGCTCTCCGCCGACGCGGATCTTACTACGGAGATCCTGCACTGCGGCATGGGGCTTGCCGTCAGCAGAAAGGGGAAGGCATGAAAACGCTCTATGTTATCAACGGCGCGATGGGCGTGGGCAAGACCGCGGTCTCCCGCGCGCTGCAACGGCTTCTGCCCGACTGCGCCTTCGTGGACGGCGACGCGTGTTGGGACATTGCGCCCTTCCGCGTAACGGAAGTGAGAAAAAAGCTCGTGTTTTCCAACGCGGCATATCTTCTGAATGCCTATCTCGCGTGCGAAGAGGTGCAGAACTGCGTGTTCTGCTGGGTCATGCAGCGGCGCGAAATCGCCGAAACGCTGTTGCGCAAACTCTCGCTCGAAGGCGTGCGGCTCGTACGCTTGACGCTGACGGCGCGCGAGGAAACGCTCCGCGCCCGTATAGAAGAGGATATCGCCGCGGGGCGGCGGACTGCCGACGTGCTCTCCCGCGCCCTTTCTTATCTGCCTCTGTTTGAAGAGGAGACGGGCGCGGTCAAGGTACCCACGGACGGCAGAACGGTGTACGAACTTGCGCGTGTGATCGCGGGCATGGGCGGGGGAAATTCCGCAGAAGGAGCTGCAAATGACGAAACCTGAACTTCTTGCGCCTGCGGGCAATCTTGCAAAACTCAAATGCGCGTTCCGCTTCGGCGCGGATGCGGTGTACGTGGGCGGAAAGAGCTTTTCGCTCCGCGCGTTTGCCGATAATTTTACGGACGAAGAACTCGCCGAGGGGATCGCGTACGCGCACGAACGCGGCAAAAAGGTGTATGCCGCCGCCAATATCTTTGCGCGCAACGCCGATTTTCCCGCCATGGCGGAACATTTCCGCACGCTGGAACGGCTGGGGGCGGACGCGGTGCTCGTCTCCGACCTCGGCGCGCTCACGCTCTGCCGCGAGGCCGCGCCCTCGCTCGCGGTGCATATCTCCACGCAGGCGAACGTCACGAACGCCCGCTCCGCCGCCGCGTATGCCAAGCTGGGCGCGAGCCGCGTCGTGCTTGCGCGCGAACTCTCGCTTGCGGAGATTGCCGAAATCCATGCCCAAGCGCCCGCAGTGGAACTTGAAGCGTTCGTACACGGCGCAATGTGCATTTCTTACAGCGGCAGGTGTTATCTCTCCGACTATCTCGACGGCCGCCCCGCCAACCGCGGCGCGTGCGTGCAGGCGTGCCGCCGCGCATACCGCATTCAAAGCGAGGGGCAAAGCGGCTGGTGCGATCTCGAATGGGACGGGCGCGGCACGTATGTGATGAACAGCAAGGATCTGAACATGAGCGCGCACTTGCAGGAGCTTGCGGCGGCGGGCGTCGTCTCGTTCAAGATCGAGGGCAGAATGAAGAGCGAGTACTATCTCGCCACCGTCGTCAACGCCTATCGCCGCATTCTGGACGGCGGATATTCGCAATCGCTTGCCGCCGAACTCGAATGCGCCTCGCATCGCGCCTATACTACCGCCTACGCCTTCGGGGAGAACCGCGACACCGTTCTTGCCGACGGCTCGCAGGAGGGCGGAACATGTACGTTCGTCGCCGTCGTCAAGGGATATCGGGAGGGGCGCGTTTATGCGGAGATGCGCAACCGCTTCCGCGAGGGCGACGTGTTGGAGATCCTCTCTCCGTCCGAATCGTTCGGAAAGAGCGTCCGCGTTGCGAAAATGCAGGACGAAGCGGGACAGCCCTGTCCGGACGCGTCTTTCGTGCAGGGGATCTATTCGTTTCCCTGTCCGTACCCGCTCGGCGAAGGCGATATTCTCCGCCGCAGAAGATAAAAATCAATCGAATATACCGTTTTCACCTGCGCGGCAGCAAGCCCCGCAGGTTTTTTATAAAATTTGCGCAAAATACTTGCTCGTGACGCCGCGTCATGAATTATAATAGGGGCGAGGTGAAAAAGATGGCAGATTCCAGAGCAATTCCGCAGGGATACATGACGGTCGGCGAAGTCGCCAAAAAGATGGGCGTTACCGTTCGGGCGTTGCAGTACTACGACCGCGAAGGGCTGTTCCGTCCCTCCGCCGTGAGCGAAGGCGGGCGCAGACTGTATACGGACAAAGACGTCATCAGGCTGCACCAGATTCTGTCGCTGAAATCCTTGGGATTTTCGATCGAAGAAATCAAAAACAGACTGACTGCAATCGATACGCCCGAAGAAGTCGCCGCAGCCCTTACGGAGCAGGGCGAGGCAATTCAGGCGCAGATCGACGCGCTCACGCAGTCGCTGCACGACATTCAGACGCTGAAAGCGGAAGTCCTGCAAATGCAATCGGTCGATTTCAAAAAGTATGCCGACATCATCGTCAATCTGCAACTGAAAAACGACGACTATTGGCTCATTAAATACTTTGACGACGACACCCTCGACGATTTGCGTGTTCGGTTTGACCAGGAGAGCGGGCTTGCGTTTATCCGCAAATTCAAAGCCCTGCGCGAGAAAGCCGTACAGTACGGCGATACGGGCGTTGCGCCCGAAAGCGCGCAGGGGCAGGCGTTTGCAAAAGAGTTCTGGCAGCTCATCACGGAGTTCACGGGCGGCGATATGCGTATGCTGCCGCAGCTCATGAAAATGGGCGCGATCAGTACCAATCGCTCCGATTGGCAGCAAAAACAGGAGAAGCTGAACGCGTTCCTCGGTCCCGCTCTCAAAGTATATTTTCAGAATCTGGGAATCAATCCGTTCGAGGTGAACCATGGCTGACGCGATACGGGTGACGGGATTAAAGAAACGCTACGGGAATCTCTCCGTTCTGAACGGGATCGATTGCACGGTGCGGCAGGGCGAAATCTTCGCGCTGCTCGGCGGAAACGGCGCAGGCAAGACGACGGCTCTGGAATGTATCGAAGGGCTGCGCTCCTGCGACGGCGGGGAAATCGCGGTAAACGGCAAGATCGGGATTCAGTTGCAATCGGCGTCTTTGCAAGCGTATATCAGACCATTGGAAGCGGTCAGCCTGTTTTCCGGATGGAACAAAACGAAACCCGACGCGGCAATGCTGAAAGCGCTCGGCATATACGAACTTTCCAAAAAGAAATATGCGGAGCTCTCCACGGGGCAGAAGCGCAGGCTGCACCTTGCGCTGGCGTTGATCGGCAATCCCGATATCGTCGTTCTCGACGAGCCGACCGCAGGGCTGGACGTCGAGGCGCGGCGCGCGCTGCACGAACAGATCAGGGCGTTAAAAGCGCAGGGCAGGACGATTCTGCTTGCCAGCCACGATATGGCGGAAGTCGAGACCCTGTGCGACCGCATTGCAATCCTCAGAGAGGGAAAAATCGCCTTTCTCGGCACGATCGGGGAACTGACCGCCGCAGTCGGCAGGCATTATACGGTGCATATCACCACGCCGCACGGGCGGCAAAGTTTCGAGACAGATCATCTCACGCAAACGCTGTTTGAAAAGATTTCCGAATATCACGATAAGAAGATCGAAATTTCGGACGTGCGGACGGACAGAGGCACGCTCGAACAGCATTTTATCGACATTGCGAGGGGCGGACAATGAAAGCGTTTTTATACGGCGTTGGACTGCAATTTAAAATGGATATCCGCAGCAAGACGATGCTTGTTACCTGCTACCTTGTTCCGCTCGTTTTCTTTTTCTTTATGAGCGGAATCTTCACTTCGGTCGCCCCGACCGCAAAGGAAACGCTGATCCCGTCCATGTCGGTATTCGTCGTTACCATGAGCGCGCTCCTCGGTCTGCCGCCTTCTCTCAGCGAGGTTTACGGCGGCGAGGTCAAAAAAATGTATCGGGCGAACGGCGTTCCGCTTTCGCTGGGCATGATCACGCAGTTCATTTCCTCATTCATACATACGCTGATCGTCTGCCTGATCGTCTTTGCGGTCGCGCCGTTTGCGTTCGGAGCGGAGCTGCCGGGCAATTTGCCGCTGTATTTTTGTTCGCTCGCCGTGTTGCTCTGCGTGACCCTAGCAATCGGGTGTATCATAGGATTGTCGGTCAGAATGCAGGCGAAACAGACGATGGTCGCCATGGTTGTTTTTCTGCCGTCCGTCATGCTGTCGGGGATCATGTTCCCGTCCGCCATGCTGCCCGAATGGATGCAGTATTTCGCCTGTATCTTCCCCGCAACGCTCGGCTTTCAGGCGATGACGGCGTTTGCAGCGTGGCAGATTCCCGCACTGCTCGGCGAGTTTGCGCTGTTCTGCGCCGTTTCCGCGTTTCTTCTGAACAGGACGGTGCGGAGCTGACATCGCGCCGCGTTGCGGCGGCATATTCGGCGGCGAGATGCTCATAGAATAGGGCATGAAACGTATTCGCCGCGCGCCGCTGCTTGCAGTTCTGGCGCTGATTGCGGCGCTTCTGATGATCCTCGTCTGTTTTCTGGGCTGGAACGCGCGCACGTGCGCGCGCGTTTCGCCCGACTTTGAATATTTCCTGCTCGTCCGTCCGTGCGAGGAATCCACGTCCGCCGCCGTCGTGGAGGAGAGCTACTCGGCGGGCGGCGCGGCGGTCATGTACGGCAGGGATAAGGTCGTGCTTGCGTGTTATTTTTCGCGGTCGGACGCCGAACGCGTCTGCGCGCAGACGTGCACGGAGGGAACGGAGGCGGAAGTCGTGCGCATCGCGGCATCGGAGTTCTTCCTGTACGGCAGGAATGCGGCGTATGCAGACCGCGCCGCGGCGAACGCCGCCACTGCCGACAGCGTCGCTCGTATGCTGTATGATACCGCAAACGGCTTGGAGCGTTCGGAACTCGGGCAAAGCGAGGCGATCGCCGCGCTCAAAGGGGCGGCGGCTTCCTTGAAGGGCTTGCGCACGGGCAATGGCGACGCGCTCGGGGATTGGAACAACGCGCTCTACCGTGCCGAAAAGGCGGCGCGGGAGACAGCGGACGGCATCGTCTTTGCCAAGAACGTCCGCAGAATCCAGACGATGCTGTGCATGAGCGTGGCGGGTATGGGAGAAATTTTGTAAAATAGCTTGTATTTCGGTACGAAATACGGTATAATGCAAATGTGAATTGCCTGTTTCTGTACAATCCGACGAGCGGAAAGGGAAAGATCGCCAAAAAGATCGCCTATATCCGCCGCAGGCTCGAAGAGATGTTCGGGCATGTAGAGATCGCCGCCACGGTCAGCGCGGAAGATCTGGAATCGCGTGCGCGCGACGGGGCGGAGCGGTACGACGTGGTTTTGTTCTCGGGCGGAGACGGCACGTTCAACCACGTATTGCAGGGAGTCGGCGCGCGCGAAGTGCGTCTCGGGTATATCCCGGGCGGCACCACCAACGACGTGGCGCGTTCGCTCGGAATCCCGCGGAGTATCCGCGGCGCGCTTAACGTCATTGAAAAGGGGTACAGCGAGCGGGTGGACTGTATGCGCGTCAACGGCAGGTACGCCATGTACGTGGCGGCGGCGGGCGCGTTCACCCGCGCGACGTACGCCACGCCGCAGACCAAGAAAAAGAAACTCGGCATTCTCGCCTATGCGTTCGAGTGCCTGAAAAACGAGATGAACTTCAAGGTGTTTCCGCTCTCCATCGACTGCGACGGCAGGAGGGAGGAGACGCACGCCGTGCTCGTGCTGATCCTCAACGGACGGTCGGTCGCCAGCTTCCCTATCAATCGGGGCGGGAGCATGCGGGACGGGCAGCTCGAAATTGCCGTGATCCGTCAGGCGGAACGCCCGGGGTTCTTCCGTCGCATCGGCGCGTATTTTTCACTCGCCTCGCTCTTCCTCTTCGGCGTGAAGGTGAAGAAACGCGATATTCTGTTTTTGCGCGGAGAGCATATCTCGATCAGGACGGACGAGACGGTTGTCTGGGATCTGGACGGCGAAGAGGGAATGCGCGGAAGCATTGTGGTAGAGACGCTCCCGCAGCGGATGCGATTGTTTGTTCCGAAAAATAAAAAAATCTGAAAAGGCGTGTAAAAACGCTTGCTTTTTCGTTCGGATTTCCATATAATAAATGAGCGTGTTTGTGAAACGTACAAAACCTGCTTCTGTGGCTCAGTCGGTAGAGCGATTGATTCGTAATCAATAGGTCGCCGGTTCAAGTCCGGCCAGAAGCTCCATCATAAGCCCCCGAGAAAGTTCGGGGGCTTCGTTTTGGCTTCTGCCCGGACGGATGAAATACGTGACGCGATCGCGCCGACGGCGAACGATCGCTATTCCGTCGCGGCAAAACCGCTCCTCACAAGTCCGGCCAGAAGCTCCATCATAAGCCCCCGAATGAAAGTTCGGGGGCTTCGTTTTGGTTTCTGCCCGGACGGATGAAATACGTGACGCGATCGCGCCGACGGCGAACGATCGCTATTCCGTCGCGGCAAAACCGCTCCTCACAAGTCCTGCCGGAAACTCCATCATAAGCCCCCGAATGAAAGTTCGGGGGCTTCGTTTTGGTTTCTGCCCGGACGGATGAAATAAGCATTGTTTCGAAAATCGGATCGTCTGTATGTTTTTTTGCGGTGAAACGATTGAGAAACAGAGAGATATATGCTATAATACTCCTCACTTAGAAGAGAATTATAAAACGGTTACTCCGTGTCGCTGCGCGTGACGCGCGTTTCTGTTGCGGTGCGGGACGTTTCCTAAACAGGAGGTTTTACTTAAACAGGAGGTTTTACTTATGAAGAGACATTTTATTGCCGGTTTAGGCATAATCATGTGCATGGTTTTGTCCGTCGGCATTTTTACTGCCTGCGCCACGAAGAAAGACGTTTCGCAAAAGTATACGATTTCGTTTTATGCCGACGAAGAGCTCGTCTTTACGTTGAGAACTGCGGGCAATGAAGAGATCGGGCTGCCCGACGCGCCGCAGAAAGAGGGGTTCACGTTCGACGGTTGGTATTCGGACAAAGGCACATGGACCGAAAAGCTGATGCAGGATACCTTTTCCGAACGGGCGTTGACGGAAAACATTGACGCCTACGCCCATTATATTCCGATCGATACCCCCCTCCCTTCGGAGTATACGATCACATTTTATATCGACGGAAGCGCGTCCGACGCCATACAAACTTCGGGGAACGAAACGCTGACGCTGCCTTCTGCGCCGAACAAAGACAACTATACGTTTGAAGGATGGTTTTTCGATAACGGCACATGGAAGAACGAGCTGACGGAAACGACATATGCAGATAAGCCGCTGACGACGGATGTGAGTGTGTATGCTTATTACAAAAAGACCGAAGCGACGGATCCGGAGCCTCCGCAGAGATATACGGTGCAATTCCATACGGACGGCGGGACAGCCGTGAACGATATGACCGTATCGACCATAGACGAGTCTCCCGTAACGACCAAGAAAGGGTACACGTTCGTCGGCTGGTATACCGAAAGCTCCTTCACGAATCAGGTGACGTTCCCGTACGAAGTAACGAAGGCGCAGACATTGTACGCGAAATGGGAGAAAAACAAATATACGGTGCAATTCGAGACGAACGGCGGAACAGCCGTGAACGATATGACCGTATCGACCATAGACGAGTCTCCCGTAACGACCAGGGAAGGGTACACGTTCGTCGGCTGGTATACCGAAAGCTCCTTCACGAAGAAGGTGACGTTCCCGTACGAAGTAACGAAGGCGCAGACTTTGTACGCGAAATGGGAGCAGAACGGTCCCGAAGAAATCGTGTTTTCCGTTGACGGGAACGGCGTCCTGACGGGCGTAAGCGGTCTGACGGCAAACAATACCGACGTAGTGATTCCGTCGGTGGTCGACGGCATCACGGTCAAAGAGATCGGTATGGGCGTTTTCAAGGACAATCGGAATATCGTCAGTCTCACGATCCCCGATTCCGTCACAACGCTTCAAAATCGGATATGTTCCGGCTGTACCGCTTTGTGCGAAGTGCGGCTGCCTTCCGGACTGACGGTAATTCCCGATGAGACCTTTGACGGATGTTCTTCGCTGAGCACGGTACACTTTCCGAACACCCTCAGGGAGATCCGCTCCGACGCATTCTGCGGCACTGGTTTGACGGAATTTATCGCGCCGGATTCGCTTACGGCGATATGGGGTAACGCGTTCAAGGATTGTGCCAAGCTCACAAACGTCGACCTGAAAAACGTGAGCAGCGTTTCGGGCAGCGCGTTCCAGAGCTGCACGGCGCTGCGGTCTGTCCGTCTCTCCGACGAACTGACCGAATTGCCCGATCATCTCTTCGACGGATGCGCGTCCCTTGCGGAAATCGATATGCCGGATCGTCCGATCGCCATTTCTGCCTTTATTCTCAACGGTACGGCGTATTACAACAATAAGTCGAATTGGGAAAAGGGCGTATTGTACGCGGACGGTTATCTGATCGCGGCTGACCAAACGTTTGCTTCGGAGACGGAATATGCGGTAAAGGCGGGCACGCTCGTCATTGCGGACAAAGCGTTCTCCAACGTGGGCTATTCGGCAAAACTCAGAAAAATGACCCTGCCGGACAGCTTGTACCGCATTGGTCAAGAGGCGTTTTCCAAACTCTCTTCGCTGACGGAGATCAATATTCCGGATTCGGTGCGGTCCGTCGGGTACGGGGCGTTCAGCGGAACGGGGTATGATACCGATCAGAACTACTCGGACGGCGGATTATACGTCGGGAATTGGCTGGTTGCGGTGCAAAACGATGCGATGACTTCCTTCACGGTGCGCGAGGGCACGGTCGGCGTGGCGGACGGGAAGAAGGATACGACGCTCTTCCCGAAACAAGCGCAGACGGTCACGCAGTTGAAGCTGCCTTCCTCGTTGCAGTATATCGGGGCGCGGAGCTTTGCCCGTCTGCGCAATATTACGGACCTGAAACTGCCGTCTGAGCTGCGTACGCTGGGCGAGGGCGCATTTGCAAGCTGCGGCTCCCTGAAAACGGTCAATCTCGGCGAATGTACGAAGTTGGAGAGCGTCGGCGGGATGGCGTTCTCGAACGCGGCGATTTCGGAAATCACCGTTCCGGCAAGCGTCGTTTCCATGGGCGAGCTTGTGTTCAATCAGAATACGGTCAACCTGACCATTCATTGCGGGGCGTCGGAGCAGCCGAGCGGCTGGCACAGCGACTGGTCGTATTCTTACAAACAAGGCGTAATGATTACGGTCGAGTGGAAAAACTCATAAAAAATGCGGACAGAACCGCCTTTCCCGCAGGGGACGGAGGGTTTACGCGGTCGCGCCGCGCCGATTGTAATCTATCGGCGCGGCGCGTTTTTTTGATAAACAGTTTTCCTTATGAAAGTGCAGACAGAATAAAATGGCAGGCAGGTACGCGTTATCCGATTTATGGGTTTTTTCTTTCCGCAAAAATCTTTATTTCCCGCGAAAATATGGTATAATAAGAAAGACACATCATAAGAAAAACACCCTGCGGAGGCGATACCATATGGAACGCAAATATATCGCGATCGACTTAAAATCATTCTATGCCTCCGTGGAGTGCGTGGCGCGCGGATTGGACCCGCTTACGACCAACCTCGTCGTCGCCGATCTGCGCCGCACGGAAAAGACCATCTGTCTCGCCGTATCGCCGTCGCTGAAAGCGTACGGGATTCCCGGGCGGGCGCGGCTGTTCGAGGTCGTTCAGAAGGTGCGCGACGTCAACCGCGCGCGCAAAAAACGCGCGCCCGCACACGATTTTACGGGCAGTTCCGTCTACGACGCGGAACTCAAAGCGGACCCGTCCCTCGCCGTCGACTATATCGTCGCGCCGCCGCGCATGGCGTATTATATGCAGTGCAGCGCAAAAATCTACGAGATCTATCTGAAATACGTTGCGCCCGAAGATATCCACGTCTATTCCATTGACGAGGTGTTCATCGACGCGACGAGCTATTTACAGCCGATGGGGCTGACCGCGCGGGAGTTCGCAAAACTCCTCATGCGGGAAGTGCTCGAAGAGACGGGCATCACGGCGACGGCGGGCGTCGGCACCAATCTCTATCTGTGCAAGGTCGCCATGGATATCGGCGCAAAGCATGCCGCGCCCGATGAAAACGGCGCGCGCATTGCCGAACTCAACGAGACTTCCTACCGCCGTCTGCTGTGGGATCACCGCCCCATAACCGATTTCTGGCGCGTGGGCGCGGGGTATGCAAAAAAGCTCGCGGCGCACGGAATGTACACAATGGGGGACGTCGCCCGCTGTTCGCTCGGGAAAACGGGCGAATACTATAATGAGGATCTATTGTATCAGCTCTTCGGTGTGAACGCCGAACTGCTCATCGACCACGCGTGGGGGTGGGAGCCGTGTACGATTGCGGACATCAAGGCGTACAAGCCGCAGTCCAACAGCATCGGCGCGGGGCAGGTCTTGCAGTGCGCCTATCCGTTCGATAAGGCGCGGCTCGTCGCGAGTGAAATGGCGGAGGGGCTTGCGCTCTCGCTCGTGGAAAAGGAACTCGTCTGCGATCAGATCGTCATGACGGTGGGGTACGACATCGACAACCCCTCCTATACGGGCGAATTCACGACCGACCGCTACGGGCGGAAGATCCCCAAACACGCGCACGGAACGGAGAATCTCGGCAGGCAGACCTCCTCCGCCAAGCTCATCGTGCAGGCGGTCACGGCGCTGTTCGACAGGGTCGTCGATCCCGCGCTCTCGGTGCGGAGAATGTACATCACCGCTACGCACGTCGTCCCCGAGCGCGAAAAACGCGCGCCTGCGGCGCAGCAGCTCGACCTCTTTTCCGATTACGGCGCGGAGGCGGCGAAGCGCGAAGCGGAAGAGGCGGCGTTGGAAAAGGAGAAACGGCGGCAGCTCGCCGTGCTGGAAATCAAGAACAAATACGGCAAGAACGCCATTTTGAAGGGGAAGAACTTTGAAGAGGGCGCGACGGCAAAGGAGCGGAACGAGCAGGTGGGAGGGCACAAGGCATGAGTAAGTACGACGATATGCTGTATCTGCCGCACCACGTTTCCATGACGCACCCGCATATGCCGCGCGCCGACCGCGCGGCGCAGTTCGCGCCCTTTGCCGCGCTGACGGGGTACGAGGACGTCATCGGCGAAACGGCGCGTCTCACCGACGCGCGCGCGGAACAGGACGAATCCCGCCTCGCGGAGCTTGACGGGCAACTGCGCGCCCTTGCGGCGGACGGGAACGCGGAAGTGACGATCGTCTATTTCGTCGCGGACGCGAAAAAGGCGGGCGGCAGATACGAAAGCCATACGGGGAAAATTATAAAAATTGACGGCGCGCTCCGTCAGATCGTCATGGCGGACGGCGTGAAAATTGCGTTGAACGACGTTGTTGAAATTGCAGAAGCGGGCGGCGGGTCTGAAATTTGATCCGTCGTTTTTTCTTCCGCAAACGCGGAAATTTTTTTGCCGCGGGGATTGAAGCGGCGCGCCCGATATGATATACTCGATATGCTATACTATGGTATCACTGTAAGCAAACGACGGAGGAAGAAGGTATGAAACTTGTACGGCAGGTCACAACGACGGAAAGCGAATGCTTTCGGGAGGGCGTTCGCGCGGGGAGCGGCGCGCCGAGCGTGCTCTCGGAACTTGCGCCCGAGCGCGAAGTCGTATGGCGCGGATTCGGCGGCTGCCTGAACGAGGCGGGCATCGCCGCGCTCGATACGCTCCCGCCCGAACAGAGAGAGGAGATTCTGGACGATCTGTTCCTTCCCGACAGAATGGGGCTGAATTTCTGCCGCCTGCCCATCGGCGCGAACGATTACGCGCTCGAATGGTATTCCTTCAACGAGAACGCGGACGACTTTGCGATGGAGCATTTTTCCATCGCGCGGGATAAAAAATTTGTGCTCCGCTTTGCCAAAGAGGCACTTGCGCGCAATCCCGAAATCACATTTTTCGCCTCCCCGTGGAGCCCGCCTTCGTGGATGAAAGAGCCTGCGCACTATCACGGCGGGCGTATCCGTCAGGAAGAGGAGATCCTCTCCGCATATGCGCGCTATCTCGTCCGATACGTGCAGGCTTACGCGGCGGAGGGCGTGCATATCGCGCAGATCAATCCGCAGAACGAGTTCGCTTCGGAAAACAATTATCCGACCTGCTTGTGGTCGGGCGAAGCGGTGCGCGATTTTATCGCCCGCTACCTCGGTCCCGCGTTTGAAGAGAGCGGGCTGGATACGGAGATCTGGCTCGGCACGATCAACGGCACGGGAACGCTGGGCGGGTTCGGTTCGCGGTACAACGAATTCACGCAGACGGTACTTGACGACCCCGCGGCGTATCGCTATATCAGGGGAGTCGCCTATCAGTGGGAGGGAAAGAACGCGCTGCGCCCCAGCGTGGAAAGCTATCCCGAGCTGAACTATATTCAGAGCGAAAACGAGTGCGGCGACGGCACGAACAGCTGGGCGTATGCGAACTACGTGTTCGAGCTGATGCGCCATTACATAACGGGCGGCGTCTGCGCGTATGTGTATTGGAACACCGTTCTGCCGCGCGGCGGCGTGAGCACATGGGGCTGGAAGCAGAACAGCATGATCACCACAGAGAACGGCGCGGCGAAGCATGAGTACGAATACTATATTTTCCGCCATGCGGCGGCGTTCGTGCGAAAGGGCGCGCATGTTCTCCGCCTCGGCGGGCATATGAGCGGCAACGCGTTCGGATTTGCCAATCCCGACGGCACGCGCGTGATCGCGGTGCAGAATCCCTTCCCGTATGAAAAGACGGTGTCTTTCGGCGGCGTCGCCTGCGCGCTCGCGCCGCATTCCGTCTCGACCCTCGTATTTGCGGAATAGCGGCGCGAAAATCCCGACGGGACGGGCTTTCGGCGCAGGAATGGCAGAAAGTGGACGGGTGAAAGGCTGCCGTTTTTTCTGTGAAAGAATTGACAAGCATATTTGCGTATGCTATAATTATCCCGCTGTCAAGGGATAAAAGCGTTGCGCCCGTACGTTCGGCGCAACAAAATTGGGGAGAATTTTTACAATGGAAAAAACGCCAAGCGCGGCAGAGGAAAAGAAGATCACAGCGCCCGAAGGGCCTCCCGCAGAAGAGAGGATGGAACTTGCGGCGGAGACCGCGGAGACCGCGGCGGCAGCCGCAGAGCCGGTCGGGGAGGACGCGCCCTCCGTCGGCACGGAAGAGCGCGCGCAGGAACAGCCCGCCGAGGAATTTAAACCCAAATCGGGGTTCCGCTACGGCTGTTACCTCTTCGTCAAGCGGTCGTTTGATATTTTCGCGTCCTTTCTTGCGATCGTACTCTTTTCGTGGCTGATCCTGATCTGTATCCTCGTCAAGTGGTTGGAGGATTTTCATAATCCGATCTACGTTTCCAAGCGCGTCGGAAAGAATGGGAAAATCTTTAAATTTTATAAGATCCGCACCATGTGTCCGAACGCGGAGGAGATGAAACAGAAACTCATCGACGAGGGGCTGAACGAGGCGGACGGACCTGCGTTCAAAATGAAGAACGACCCTCGGATCACGAAGGTCGGAAAGGTGTTCCGCAAGCTGTCGCTGGACGAGCTTCCGCAGCTGTTTAATATTCTGAACGGCTCAATGAGCGTTGTCGGTCCGCGCCCGCCCATTCCGTCCGAAGTGGAGCAGTACACTGAATATCAGCGGCACCGCCTTGACGTAAAGGGCGGATTGCTGTGTCTGTGGCAGATCCGGAAGAACCGCAACGCAATCGGGTTCGACGAATGGGTGCGGCTTGACCTGGAATATATTCAGAAGCAGAGCGTCTGGCTGGATCTGAAAATCATTTTCAAGGGCGCGTTCATGGTGATTTTCGACCGCAGCGGCGAATGATCCGCCGCCATGGCGGAAAAAGGCGCGCCGAAAGCCCGATGAAAGCCCGACAAAGAGGGCAGTGAAAATATTTCCCGCGCGGAAGCGAGCGGTTTTTTCCGAAAAACCTCTTTACACCGCGCGGGTTTTGTTATATAATAGAAAAGTAAGAATAGGTAAGAATATGCGTACGGTATTCGGAAGTTGGAAATATATCTTCAAAAATCTGTGGTTTGTGCTGCCGTTTTCGGTCGTTCCCGCAGTGTTTATGGCGCTGTCGCTCGATTACGACCGGATCGCGGTGGTTGTGCGCGGATTCTTCACGGGGACGCCGCAGGCAGGGTTCCTCGACTTTTTCCATGCGTGGAGTTTTTTTCGCTTTGACAGCGTCCTCGGCGTAATATACAGTGCGGTCGCCGTGGTCAGCATTATCTTTTTTATGTCAGCGCTGATGGCATTTGTCGAAAAACATATGCGTCTCGGAAAGCGTACGCTGAGCGGTGTTGGCACGCAGTTTCTCAATGCGCTTCCGTCCGCCGCGTTCGTCACGATTGCCTATCTCATTTTTTACGAGATTTGGGCGGTGGTTCTGTCCGCCGTTCTGTATGTCATTTCTCAGGCGGATATTGTGGCGGTCGTCTATGTAATGTATATCGCCGCAGTCCTGATTTTCCTGTTCGTACTCGTTTATCTTGCGACGGTGCTCTATCTGTGGCTCCCGTGCAAACTTATGACGGGATTCCGTTTCTTCGAGGCGTTTCTCTATTCCTACCGTCTGATGGTCGAGCGTCGCTGGAAGCTCGTGCTCTCGTTTGCGATCTCCGCGGCGGTCATGCTCGCTGTGATCGGCGGCTGCGTATCTCTGCCCGATCCTGTGTTCCGCATCATCGGCGCGGCGCTCTTCCTGTTGATTTTCCCCAATTTCTGCGTCCGTATGGATGTCGTCTACTTCGAGGGAGATAAGCTGGAAAGGGAGGACGAACTCCACAGCTACAGGAGATATTGATATGAGATTCCGCAACGCATTCCATATTATGATGGATAATTTCTCTTCGACGTTCAAGATGTTGCTGTATCGTCTCGTCGTTGCGGCGATCACGTTCAGCCTTGTGTACGTTATTCTCCGTCTTGCGCTCGATCCCGTTATGCAGAGCGCGGAATGGGTTACGCTGCGCGAAATGCCGGGTGAATTTTTCCGCGCGTTGGTCAGCGGCGATTCCGCCGTCTTGCAGACCTTTCAGGGAAATTTTCACACGGCGTTGACGGATTTTCTCTCCCTGCTGGCAAGCAACGGCGGCGCGGTCGCGGGCGCGGTCGTGGGCGTCTGCCTCATCTATCTGCTTTCGCGCTTTTTAAACGGGCTTTGCCTGTTTGCGATTGCGGGAACGATGTACGACAGGATGAACGTCTTTGCGCGCACGAGTTTTTCTGCTTCCTATTTCAAACACCTCGGGCACGCCGCGCTCTATGAGGTCATCTATGTGCCGATCGTCTTTTTGTACGATGCGGTCACCATACTAATCTGCTGGTTTTTCTTCTTCTATGTGCCGTCTTTCCTGCCTTCGTGGGGATTTCTTTCCATCGTTCTGTCGCTGTGCCTGACGATCACGCTCATCGTATTTTTGCAGTCGCTGAAAATGACGCTGGTCTCTTCGTGGATCCCGTCCGTCGTATCGGGCGAAAAGGGAGTGACGCAGGGGCTTCGGAGCGCGCTCTGCTCCAAAAAGGGGTTCTGGCGGCGGTTTGCGACTTTCCTTGCGGCGATCTATATCATCATCGCCGCGAACGTGGGGTTCGGTCTGTTCACCATCGGCAGCGCGCTCTTTGTCACCGTGCCGCTGAGTTTCCTCTTCCTCCTCGGGCTGCAGTTCGTGCATTACTTTGAGGACAACGAGAAGAAATACTTCATTTCCGTGCATGATATTGCAGGCTCTGCCGAGACGATGAAATGCGCGGACGATCTCATTGCCGCGGAGGACGGCCTGGAGGAACTGAACCGCAAGATCAACGAGCCTTCCGTCAGGCAGGACGATGACGGAAAGGACGCGTAACATTCGGGAAATACGGGCGTGCGGAGAGCGCACCCGAACAAATAAGGAGTGGAATGATATGAGTTACCAGAGCATCTACGAATCTTGGCTTGCCGACCCCCGTCTCGCAGAGGCAGACAGAGCGGAGCTGAAAGCCATCGCGTCGGACGAGAAGGAGAAGGAATACCGCTTCGGCGGCGAGCTGGAATTTGGTACGGCGGGTATGCGCGGTATTATCGGCTGCGGCATGAACATGATGAACGTTTATACCGTCATGCGCGCCACGCAGGGGCTTTCCGAGTACATCAAGACGCTGCCCGCAGCAGATCGGGCGAAGGGCGTCGTCATCTCCTACGATACGAGAAGAAATTCCCGCCTGTTTGCCGAGAAGGCGGCGGGCGTGCTTGCAAAGAACGGCATCAAGGCGTATCTCTTCGGCGACGTGCACCCCGTGCCCATGCTCTCTTATGCGGTGCGTTACCTCGGAACGATCGCGGGCATCATGATCACCGCGTCGCACAACCCCAAGGAATACAACGGCTATAAGGTGTACGGCGAGGACGGCGCGCAAATGTCGCCCGAAGCGACGAAGATCGTCGTCGGATTCATCGAAAAGATCACGGACTATCTCTCGGTGACGGGTGTGGAAGAAAGCCCGCTCATTCTTCCCGTTCCCAAGGAAGTGGACGATACTTATATCGAGTCGCTCAAAAAACTCACGCTGTCCGCAGAGGCGGTAAAAAAGTGCGGGAAGGACCTCAAACTCGTCTACACTCCTGTGCATGGCTCGGGCTATGTTCCCGTTACGCGCATTCTGAAAGAGCTGGGCATCAACGTGACCGTCGTGGAAGAGCAGACGACCAAGGATACGGAGTTCTCCACCGTCGCCGTTCCCAATCCCGAATTCAAAGAGACGCTCTCCATGGGTATTGCGCTTGCAAATAAGATCCATGCGGACGTCGTGTTCGGCACCGACCCCGACTCCGACCGTCTGGGCGTCGCTGTCAAGAACGAGAAGGGCGAGTTCGTCGCGCTCTCGGGCAACCAGGTCGGCATTCTGCTTTTGGACTATATCCTGACCCGTCTCAGAGAGGAGAACGCGCTCCCGAAGAACGCGGCGGTCGTCAAGTCGTTCGTTACAACGGGCATGGCGAAGGCGATCTGCGCGGATTTCGGCGTAGCGCTCTTTGAAACGCCCGTCGGCTTCAAGTTCATCGGCGAAAAGATCAAGGAATGGGAGAAGGACGGTTCGCATACCTATGTGTTCGGCTTCGAGGAGTCGTGCGGATATCTCCGCGGCACCCATGCCCGCGATAAGGACGCCGTCGTCGCTTCCATGCTGTGTGCCGAGATGGTCTGCTATTACACCTATATCGGCAAGACGGTATGGGGGAGACTCAACGAAATTTACGCAAAATACGGGTACGTGCTCGACAAGAACGAATCCATTCAGTACTCCGGTCTGAACGCGATGAAGGAGATGAACGCCGTCGTCGACGCGCTCAAAACGGTGAGCGTGACCGCGTTCGGTCCGTTCAAGGTTGAGGCGGTGCGCGACTATTCCGCAGATATCCGCCGCACGGCGGACGGAAAAACCGAGCCGCTGAACATTCCAAAATGCAACTGCGTGTACTATGAACTCGAAGGCGGTTCATTTGTCTGCGTGCGCCCCTCCGGCACGGAGCCGAAGCTGAAAATTTACTATTCCGTGAAGGCGGCTTCCGAGGCTGCGGCAGAGGAGGCGCTCGCCGCGTGCAAGGCATCCGTGAAGGAGCTTCTCGCTTCCGTCAAGTGACCCGCGCGCCGATCGCGGCTAAGTTTTTCAGAGAATGGAAGCGCGCGGCGTTGCCGCCTGCAAAATCCGTTGCAGCAATGCAGCGGATTTTTTATGCTCCGGAACGCGGGGAACGGGCGGTTATCTTCACTTTTTTTTGAAGCAGTAGCCGCATTTTAAAACATTTTATTTGACAAAACCATGTCTTTTCGCGTATAATAAAAGCCGAGAAGGAAATAATGTCATGATTTATCTGAAAGATTTTAAGCAGGGCCATATTTTATTCGAGGCGCTCGATTCGGAAGTCCGTCTCGGGATTTTGGATGAGCTTTTGCAGAAGGGGGAGCTGAACCTCGCCTATTTTGCAAAGTGTTTCAACGTTTCAAACGGCGCGATCACGGCGCACATCAAAAAACTGCACGCGGCGGGGCTGATCGAGATCTCCACCTCGTCGGGGATCCGCGGCACGCAGAAGATCTGTTCGCTCGCGACGGATAAGATCGTTATCGATTTTCTACCGCGCCCGAACGAAGAGGGGCGCGTGGAGTCCGTACATATCGATGTGGGGCATTATGTCGACTACTGCGTACATCCCACCTGCGGACTGGCGACGGATGAGCATATTGTCGGCAGGTTTGACGATCCCGCCTGTTTTTCCTACCCCGAACGCTTCCGCGCGGGCATTCTGTGGTTTGCAAACGGTTATGTGGAGTATCTCGTTCCCAACTATCTCGAAGCGGACGAGCGCTTGCGTGAGTTGCATTTTTCCATGGAGCTTGCTTCCGAAGCGCCCGGGTATGCGGCGTATTATCCGAGCGACATCACCTTTGCCGTCAATGGAAAGCAGCTCGGCGTCTACCGCAGCAAGGGCGAATACAACGACCGTGCCGGAACGGTCGGGCCGTCGTGGTGGTACGGAAATTTAGGGCAGTACGGCAAGAAGGTCGTGCTCTCCGTCAATGAGGACGGCACGTTCCTCGGCGGCGTGAAGGTCTCCGAAACGCGCATCGGCGACCTCGGGCTGAAAGCGGGCGATCAGATCCGTTTCCGCATCGCTGTTCCGGAGAACGCAGAGCATTGCGGCGGCGTTACGATTTTCGGCAAGGGCTTCGGCGATTACGACGAGGGGATCGTTTGCAGTTTTATTTGCAAATGAGTTCACACTTTTTTTCGCGAACTGACGCGGGAAAAAGTCGTGAGTTTGAGAGACAACCCGCGGGTACGGCTATCGCCTAACCGCCGGTTTTCTACTCGGCGGCGATAGATGGCAACAGTATAGCATCGCGGCGGCTCACTGTCTCGGCGACACCAAGGTAATGTGCCGCCTCGGTCACGAAATTGCCATTTCAGCGGCAATTTCGTGCCCGCAACCGCGCTTGCCCTTGGCGCGGTTAAGACCCTGCTTGCGCGAGTGATTGAGAACCGACGCGGAAAAACGGGAAGGAAGAGGATCGATATGGATATTCATGCGCTTTCGGAAAAGTTCGGCATCAATGCCGAGCGCAAGACGGACGGGGGATTTCCCGTCTTTGAAAAAAACATTGTCGGCAGGCGCGTTTTAATCGTCTGCGACGAGACGACGCGCGTTTTCGCGCAGCCCGTCGCGGACATGGTTGGCGAGAACGCCGCCAAGTGCGGTCTGCTCACGCTGCCCTCGCCTGAACCCGTTGCGGACGAAGCGACGGTGCAGGCGGTCGCCGAAGGGGGAGAGGGGTACGACTATCTTCTCGCCGTCGGCGCGGGAACGCTCAACGATCTGTGTAAATACGCGGGATTTTTAACGCACAAGCATAGCGGCGTTTACGCGACCGCGCCCTCAATGGACGGATTTACCTCTTCTGTGACGCCGCTCATCGAAAATGGATTCAAGATCACGCGCCCCGCCCAGACGGCGTCGGACGTGCTCATGGATTTCGACGTGCTCGTCAACGCGCCGTCCGTCATGATCGGCGCGGGCGTCGGCGACATTCTGGCAAAATACTGCTGCCTTACCGATTGGCGCATTTCTTCCTATCTGACGGGGGAGCAGGTCAACGAAGCGGCGTTTGCACTCATGCACGACGCCGTCCGCGCCTGCGACGGCAGCATTCCGTCCTTACAGTGCGGCGAGGCGGTCGGCGTGGAGAAGCTGATGGACGCGCTCCTCATTTCGGGGTACGCCATGGTGATCGCGGGCAATTCCCGTCCCGCGTCGGGCGCGGAACACCATATGAGCCACTTCCTCGAAATGGATTTCCTGCGCCGCGGAAAGCGCATTCCGCTCCACGGCGTCAAAGTCGGGTTGGGTACGATGGTGTCGCTCTATCTGTATAAGACGCTCTCCTCCCGCCCCGCGTTCGACGGGTGCGAAAAGGTGTACGCCGAGGCGGAAAAACTGCCCTCGCCCGACTATGCGGAGAATGTTCTGCAATCGCTCTCCTGCCCGACGCGCTTCTCCGAACTCGGTATCTCGAAAGATACCATGCGGAATATGCTCTTCGAGGCGTACAAGATCCGCGACAGATTCACCGTCCTTACGCTGTACTGCACAAAGGGCTGGATGAGCTCCGCCGCCGACGAGGTCATGGAGAAGTATTTCTGATGCAGATCGGCATTTCCACGGCGTCGCTCTTTTTGAAGCGCAGCAACGAGGACGCGCTTCAGCTCCTGTCGGAGTGGGGCGTCCCCTGCGCGGAGATCTTTCTGACCTCTTTCTGCGAGTATGCGCCCTCGTTCGCGCAGACGCTCGCCGCGCGCAGGGGAAATACGGCGGTGCATTCCGTCCATGTGCTGAATACGCAGTTCGAGCCGCAGCTCTACGCCGAGCATCCGCGCGTTATCTCGGATGCGTACGGCTGGCTCGGACAGGTCATGCAGTCCGCCGTTATTGTGGGCGCGAAAAACTATACCTTCCACGGCATTGCGCGCCTCAAACGCACCTTCCGCGAAAACTTTCCGCGCTTTGCCGCCGAAACGGCGAAGATCTACGCGTTCTGCGCGCGGTACGGCGTGCGGCTCTGCTTTGAGAACGTCGAATGGGCGCTCTACAACCGCCCCGGCATTTTCACGGAGCTGAAACGCGGCTGTCCCGCGCTCGGCGGCGTGCTCGATATCAAGCAGGCGCGCATTTCGGGGTACGACTGGCGGGAGTATCTCTCCGAGATGGGGGAGAACCTCGTGACCGTTCATGCGAGCGACGTCACGGCGGAAGGGAAAATGTGCCTGCCCGGGGAGGGAGCGTTTTCCTTTCCCGAACTCTTTTCCCGTCTGCGTGATGTGGGGTTTAACGGCGCGGTCCTCATCGAGAATTACGCGGGGGATTTTCAGGAGGTTTCGCAGCTGCGCGCGGCGTACGAATACCTTGCCGCGCTCGCCGAAAAGTTTTGCGCCTGAAAAATGCGAAAAATCGCGCGAAAAAATTTGACATCTTTTTCCGCCTTTGCTATAATAATCGGGCAATCAGGTTGCAAGTAAGTGCTGCGGCGAAGGAGGGTAGAGAATATGTCCACGATCAAAGTCGGTGAAAACGAAAATCTGGAAAGCGCGCTTCGTCGTTTTAAAAGAAAGTGCTCGCGCGACGGCATCATCGGTGACCTTCGCAAGAAGGAATTTTACGAAAAGCCTTCCGTGAAGAAGAGAAAGAAGGCGGAAGCCGCGAGAAAGAGAAGCAGAAACTAACCAAAGAAAAACCGTAACTTTTGTTGCGGTCTTTTTTTTGCGAAAAATGTCGAAAAGTGTTCACACTTTTTCTCCCGAACTGACGGGAGAAAAAGTCGTGAGGGGAGAGAACCCCAATGTTCGCCTGCGGCTCTGCATTCGGTTTCTCTCGGCGATGCGAAATTCGCAACAGTCAGCTTCGCATCGCCTCACGTTTCCGCATAAGCTGCGTGAGCAGCAAATTGAGGCGCAAAAGGCATAACGCAGTGACGCCTTTTGCGATAAGATTGTATTTTTGCGCACGCTTTTTGCTCTGTTTGCAACTGCTGCGATTTGCATAGGGACGGAGCGCGTAGAAGCAGACAATAATTTCGTATAACCAAAAGGGGATTTTTTATGGAACGGACGCTCAAAATGCTTGCAAAAGAGGCTAAAATGCGCATGAAGAAAGGATTTTGGGAACGCTGCGAAGAGGAGCTGGACGCCCGCCGTGAACAGGCGCGCGAACAGGGCATCAGCGAGAGCCGCATGGAGCGCTATTTTGTGGACAAGGTCTCCGGTTCCATTCGCGGCGAAACGCCCGACGAGTTCTATCTCAAAGTCAAAAAGATGCTTCTGGAAGAGGGGGAGGTATCGGACGCGATCGGTCGGCTCACTGACAGGGCGTATTACGAGACGCTCACCTACGAGGAAAAACAGCGGTACACGCTGGAACTTTCCGAAAAGTATCTTGCCGCGCTCGAACGCTTTAAAAAGGAATACGTGTTTGAAAAAGCGAAGGCGGGTCAGTCCTGACCCGCCAAGGCAGTTTTCCGTCAAGGTGCCCAACGACCAGTAAGGGATCGACGATTGAGGCGCGCAACCCGCGTCTTTTTTGTTCCGAATTTTACGGGGAAGGCGCATGGCGCGCGGGCAAACGATTGTTATTTTCCGCCGTTTATGATATAATGAACAGGTATGGAAGAACTTGAAACTCTCAATGAAGAACAGCGGCTGCCCGTCCTCGATACCGAGGGGGCGGTTTTGGTGCTTGCGGGCGCGGGGAGCGGAAAAACGCGCGTGCTGACTGCGCGCATTTCGCACCTGATCGCCGATCTCGGCGTTTCGCCCGAGAATATCCTCGCCATCACCTTTACCAACAAAGCCGCCGCGGAGATGCGTTCGCGGCTGGACGTGATGACGGACGTCTCCCGTATGTGGGTGTGTACCATTCACTCCATGTGCGTGAAAATTTTAAGAATGTACGCCGACCGGCGGGGGCTTAGCCAGAACTTTTCCATCTATTCCGAACAGGAGCGTTCCGCCGTCGTCAAGCAGGCGTTCAAGGAATGCGGCTATCAGGACGACGACGGACTGCTGAAATCGGTCAAATGGCACATTTCCAACGCGAAGATGCTCGGACTTTCGCCCTCGGAATACGCCCGCCATGCCGCGCACGAGCGCAATATGGAGACCGCCGTCAAAGTCTACGAAAAATATGCGGCGCACCTGAAAGCGTATAACGCGCTCGATTTCGACGATCTCCTCACCGAGGCGCTTCAACTTCTGCGCACGGACGCGGAGGCGCGCGAATACCTTGCGGGCAAGTTCCGCTATATCCACGTGGACGAGTTTCAGGATACCAACGCCGTACAGTTCGAGATCGTGCAGCTCCTCGCGTCCGTGCACGGCAATCTGTTCGTCGTGGGCGACGACGATCAGTCCATTTACGGCTGGCGCGGCGCGAAAATCGAGAATATTCTGCATTTTGAGCGCATTTATCCCAAAGCGAAAGTCTATAAATTACAGCGGAACTACCGTTCCACGAAGGCGATTCTGTCGCTTGCGAACGCGTCCATTTCGCACAATCTGCGCCGAAAGGGGAAGGAACTCTGGACGGACGCCGCGGAGGGTGAAAAACCCGTGTACTACGAAGCAGAAGAGGAGGCGGGCGAGGCGCTTTATTGTGCGCGCACCATCTTCGAGCTGAAACGGCAGGGGTATAAGCTCTCCGATTTCGCCGTTCTCATGCGCATCAACGCGCTCACCCGTTCGTACGAGCAGGAGTTCACCAAATACGGCATTTCCTATAAGGTGTTCGGCGGCTTTAAATTCTTCGAGCGAAAAGAGGTCAAGGACATTCTCGCCTATCTGCGCGTTGCCGCCAACCCGTTCGATAACGAAGCCGTCATGCGGATCATCAACGTTCCCCGCCGCGGCATTGGCGACAAGACGGTGCAGACCCTGCTCGATTATGCCGAGCGTGAGGAGGTCTCCCTCTACGACGCAGTGCTGGACAGCGACCGCCTTGCGCTCAACGCGGGAGCGAAGGCGAAACTTGCGGCGTTCGGCGATTATATCCGCGGGCTGGTCATCGATTCGCAGATGCTCACCGTGAGCGAGCTGACGCATAAACTCATCGCGACGTCGGGCATGGTCGAGCAGTATGCCGACAATTCCGACGAGAGCGTCACCAAGCGCGCCAATATCGACGAGTTTGCGAACTCCGTCGACGAATTCGTGCGCATGAACGAGGACGCATCGCTCTCCGACTACTTACAGCAGATCACGCTCTATTCGGACACGGACGAGATGGACGAGAGCGACTATGTGACGATCGCCACCATTCACGCGGTCAAGGGGCTGGAATTCAAGTGCGTGTTCCTCGTCGGGCTGGAAGAAAATATCATGCCCACGTCGCGGGCGGCGGACGATCCCGTCGCGCTCGAAGAGGAGCGGCGGCTCATGTATGTTGCGATTACGCGGGCAAAGGAGCGGCTCTGGCTCACCCGTTCGCGCAGCCGCTATCTCTACGGAAGGCGAGAGCCGACCGTGCGTTCGCAGTTCGTCAACGAGCTGGAAAGCGAGCTGGGCATTCCCCGCGCGGCGACCTATCAGCGGTTCTCGGGCGACTATACGGGCGGCTACGGGAACAGCGGGTTCGGCGCGGGCGGATATTCCAATTACGGCGCGCGTGCGCGCAATACCTACGTCGGGAAGGCGTCGTCGTTCGGATACGGCGCGAAAAACGACGACGAGGGCTACCGCACGTTCGGATCGGGAAAACCCGTCGGGGCGGGAAGGACTGTGCCCGCGCACGTGCGCTACGGAAACGCGGGCGCGACGAGCGCGCCCAAGCCCGCCGCACCCAAGCAGGACGCTTCCAGATTCCAAGTCGGAATGCGCGTGCGGCACACCCGTTTCGGTGAGGGGACGGTTACCGCCATGCGCGGCGCGGGAAGCAACGTCATCGTAACGGTCAGTTTCGATCAGGCGGGCAACAAAGACCTCGCCGCCGCGCTTGCGCCGTTGACGATACTTTAAATTCACGAATTTTCCTTCACAGATTTTCCGCGAACTGACGCGGAAAATCTTCGTGAATTTCAGGAAAACCCGCGGGTATGCCTGCGGCTAACCGCTGGTTTTCCTCGGCGGCGTTATTCGCAACAGTTTAACAACGCCGCCTTCACTTTTCCGCGAAAGTTGCTTGCGCAACAATCAGAGGCGCAAAAGGCATAACAAGTGACGCCTTTTGCAACAATTTACAGCACTGAAATCTTCTCCGTATCTGTATTTGATTGCTTTTTCAGCACGTCCTTGGCGCCCTCTATGAGGGAGCTGTCGAGCGTATGCGAGACTGAGGGAGTTACTTCCACCGCCCCTGCGGGGCGCCTCTTGGCGGCACCAATGTAGTGTGCCGCCTGCGGTACTTCGCGCGTAGCGCTCGTGCGCCACTTCGTCGAAATTCTTTTGCAAGCAAGACTTTCTCCTCGTGTCGGACACAAATTGCCGCTGATAAAGGCAATTCCTTAGTTCGCCATGCGCGCACAGCGCACCGCGCTGCTGCGCATTACGCATGGCTCACCCTCACAGAGGGAGGCGAATTATAATTGCTCGCACAAGCAGGGATCTCACGCAAGTAAACCGCGCTTTTCATTGGCGCGGTTGAGATAAACACATTGTCAGGCATTTATGCCGTGCAATGGGTTGTCTCTTAAACTCACGGAAATGCTTCGTCAGTTCGAAAAGAATTTCGTGAACACAGAGGTTTTTTTATGGACAGAATGCACGAACTCGTAAAAATTTTAAATCAATGGGCGTATGAGTACTACGTGCTCGATAATCCCAGCGTACCCGACAGGGAATACGATAAGCTGTACGACGAATTGCAGGTGTTGGAACGGGAGACGGGCGTGCGTCTGCCCGATTCTCCTACCCGCCGCGTGGGGGGCGAGCCGATCAAGGCGTTTGCGCGGCACGCGCATATCGCGCGGTTGTACAGTCTCGACAAAGCCGTCACCGAGGACGAGCTCTCCGCATTCGTCACGCGGGTGCGGAAAGTCGATCCCGCCGCCGAATTTACGGTGGAATACAAGTTCGACGGGCTGACCGTGTGCCTGACGTATGAAAACGGCGCGTTCGTGCGCGCCACGACGCGCGGCAACGGCACGGAGGGGGAGGACGTTACGGCGCAGGCGCTCACCGTCAGGAGCTTCCCGCTCTCGATCGGCTATCGCGGAACGCTGGAAGTGCGCGGCGAGGCGATCATCCGCCTCTCCGTGCTCGCGCAGTACAATCGCGAACATCCCGACGAGCCGCTGAAAAACGCGCGCAACGCCGCCGCGGGTGCGATCCGCAACCTCGACCCCAAAGTCACCGCGCTGCGCCGCCCCGAGATCCTCTTTTACGACGTCAATTATATGAGCGAAAACCCCGTCTCTTCGCAGGAGGAAGCGATCGCCTTTTTGCAGCGGGAGGGGTTCAAGACCTATCCCTATTTCGTGAAATGCGCCTCGCTCGAAGAAATTCAGGGCGCGATCGACGAGATCGAGGTCAGGCGCAAACAGATCGACGTTCTGACGGACGGCGCGGTCGTCAAGGTCAACTCCGAGGCGGTGCGCGCCGAGATGGGCTATACCGATAAATTCCCGCGCTGGGCGATCGCCTATAAATTCGAGGCGGAAGAGGCGGAAGCGACGGTGGAGGAGGTGCGCTGGCAGGTGGGGCGGACGGGCAAACTCACTCCCCTTGCGATCATCACGCCCGTCGAGCTTGCGGGCGCGACCGTTCGCCGCGCCACGCTCAACAACTTCGGCGACCTGACGCGCAAGGACGTAAAAGTCGGTTCGCGCGTGCTTGTGCGCCGTTCCAACGAAGTCATTCCCGAAATTCTGGGCGCGGTGGCGCATACCGATGGCAGCCTGCCCGTGCAGAAACCCGCAGTCTGCCCCGCGTGCGGCGCGCCCGTGGCGGAAGTGGGGGCAAACCTCTTCTGCACCAACGCCGCCTGCCCGCCCCGCATCGTGCAGAAACTCACGCATTACTGTTCCAAGAACGCGGCGGACGTTGAGGGCATGTCCGAGGCGACGCTCGCGCTGCTCTTTGAAAAGCGCGGCGTGAAACGGTTTTCCGACCTGTACGCCCTCACGGCGGAGAGCTTCGAGGGACTGGAAGGATTTAAGGAAAAAAAGACGGGCAATCTTCTTGCCGCCATTCAGGAGAGCAAGCATATGCCGCTTGAACGCTTTTTGTATGCGATCGGCATCGACGGAATCGGTCGGGTCGCCGCGCGCGATCTTGCCGCATACGGAAGCGTGGAGGCGGTCGCAAAGCTCTCCTACGACGAGCTGGTCTCCATGGAAAATATCGGTGAAGTCACGGCGAACGCCGTCGTGAACTATTTTGCGGACGCGGAAAACGCCGCCGAGCTTGCGCGGCTGAAAGAGGCGGGCGTTTCGCCCGTCGCCCGCGAGCGGGTGCGGGAAGGGAAGTTTGCGGGCGAGTTCGTCGTGCTCACGGGCAGCCTTTCCGCCATGTCCCGTCCCGAGGCGCAGAAACGCATCGAGGCGGAGGGCGGCACCGCGCAAAGCTCCGTCACGGGAAAGACGACGCTCGTCGTCGCGGGGGAGAGCGCGGGCAGCAAGCTCAAAAAAGCGCAGGAGAAGGGGATACGCATCATAAACGAGGCGGAATTCCTCGCAATGCTGAACGGATAACGATTTGCGCGCCGCGGAATTTTCCGCGGCGCATTTGTGCGCTTTGCACGAAAAAATCGGCGAAAGTGCTTGAAATCTACGCCCGCGCGTGGTATAATCGTAATATAATGCGATATGGAGATTTCCGGCGTTTGCCGGATGCGTGCAGCGTGATCGGTTTACGGGATTTTGCCGCGCCTTTGCGCGGAAAAATCTGTGAATGTTCGTGAAGGAGAAAGATATGTTCAGCATGACGGGATACGGCAAGGGCGTCGCGAAGGCGGACGGCATTGAACTGACGGCGGAAGTCAAATCGGTGAATAACCGTTTTCTGGACCTTGCGATCAAAAGCCCGCGCGTATTTCTCGGCTCGGAAGAGCGGATCCGCGCGCAGGTGCGCAGACATATCTCCCGCGGACACGTCGACGTGTACGTGAGCTATACCGACAAGCGCGTGAAGGAAAAGACGATGAGCGTCGATCTCAACGTCGCGCGCGGCTATTACGCGGCGGCGGAGGAACTGCGGGCGGCGTTTCCCGATTTAAAAGACGACGTTTCGCTCTCCTTCTATCTGCGCCTGCCCGACGTGGTGCGCACGGACGAGAACGCGGGCGCAGACGAAACGCTGGAAAACGCGCTTTCGGAAGCGCTGGAAGCTGCGCTCCGCGCGCACGCCGATATGCGCTATAACGAGGGCGAGCGACTGAAAGCAGACCTGCTTTCGCGCATGAGCGTCATTGAAGAGCTGACGGAAAAGATCGCCGTCCGCGCGCCCGTCGTTGCCGAAGAGTACCGCAAAAAGCTCACCGAACGCATTCAGGAGTACCTTGCGGGCAAAACGGACGAGACGCGCATCTTAACGGAAGCGGCGGTGTTTGCCGATAAGTGCAACATCGACGAGGAGCTTACCCGTCTCCGCGCGCACGCCAAGGCGTTCCGCGAGATCTGTACGCTCGATCAGGTGGGCAGAAAGCTCGATTTCCTCGTGCAGGAATTCAACCGCGAATGCAACACGATTTGCAGCAAATCCAACGATAAAACCGTCACTTCGCTCGCACTCGATATGAAAAACGAGATCGAAAAAGTGCGGGAGCAGATTCAGAATCTGGAATAGGTTCACGAAATTCTTTTCGAACCGTCATCGTTGCGGCGGAGCGCACCCTGCGGGTGGTTCGGCGCAGCCGAATGCCCACAAAATGCGCCTTGTCGCGACGAGCGCAGGTATGCGCAAATGTGGTGCGCGGGCGGAGGCGCAGCCTCCTTGCGCGAGTGATTTATAACAAAAGGCAAAACGATCGATAAACTTCTGAAATTTTGCATTGCAAAATTTCAGAAAGAGGAGGCATAACAAAGCGTACAGGCTGTTTTGGCTTTGCCGGAACAGCCGTAAGCGGAGTTTGTGCCGACGAAGTGACGCCTTTTGCAACCATTTTGAATCGAATTATTCAAACATAAGGAACAGTTATGAGAAATATCCTTCTCGTTCTTTCGGGACCTTCGGGCGTGGGAAAAGGAACGATCGTCAACTACCTTCTGGAAGAGGATAAAAACCTCGTCAAGTCCGTCTCCTGTACGACGCGCGCTCCGCGCGAGGGAGAGGAAAACGGACGGGAATACTTCTTTATCAGCGAGCGCGAATTCCGCTCCCGCATTCAGGAGAACGATTTTCTGGAATACGACGAGCATTTCGGCAACTATTACGGCACGCCGCGCTCCTTCGTGGAGCGTCAGCTCAAAGACAGCTCCGTCATTTTGGAGATCGACGTGGTCGGCGCGCTTAACGCAAAACGTCTGATGCCCGACAGAACGGTGCTCGTCATGGTGACGCCGCCCTCGATGGAGGAGCTGGAAAACCGCCTTGCGGGGCGCGGGTCGGAATCGGAGGAGCAGAAGCGGGACAGATTGCAGCGCGTGCGCTACGAACTCGGACAGGCGCACCTGTATGACTACGTTCTCGTCAACGACGATTCGCGGCAGACCAAAACAAAAATTCAGGAAATTATCCGCAGAGAAAAGGAGAAATAATATGATCAACGAGCCTTCGGTGGATGCACTCATCCGCAAACTCGGCACCAATGAAAATCCCGCCAGCCGATACGAGCTGTGCGTGGTCGTTGCAAAGCGCACGCGCCAGATCATCGAACAGATGCAGTCCACGGGTGTGACGGAACTTCCCGGCAAGCAGAAAGAGATCGTTCTTGCCTGCCAGGAGATCATGAACGGAAAGGTCACCATCGCGCACGACTGAGCGTGCTTTCCGCCCACCGGATCGCCCCGACAAGGGGCTTCTTTTGCATTCGGACATGATTTGCGAGGTCATCGTAGATATTGCGCACAGCGACGTCGATAAGATCTTCGATTACGCCTGCGATTTTCCCGTTTCGGCGGGTACGCGCGTTGCCGTTCCGTTCGGGAGAAGTGCGGCGACGGGCTTTGTCATGCGCGTCAAAGAAACGAGCGATTACCCCGCGGAAAAGCTCAGAAAGATTTACCGCGCGGAGGAGGATTTCCCCGCGCTGAATGCGGAGTGCCTTGCGCTCGCGCACAAAATTGCGGCGCGCTACCGCGTGCCCATGGCGCTGGTACTCCGCCTTTTCCTGCCCGCCGAAATGCGGACGGGGAAGGTAGGGGAGACGTACCGCACCTTCGCCCGCCTTGCAGGCGGGCTTCCCCCCGTAAAAAACGCGCCCATGCAGGAGGCGTGCTTTACGTTCTTGCAAGAAAACGGCGAAACGGACGCGGCGATCCTGCGCAAAATGTTCGGGCAGGCCGTGAACGCGCTCGCAAAAAAGGGCGTTATCGCACTCGAACGGCGGCGGAACTTCCGCGATCCCTACCGCGGCGTGGAGGGGGAACGCACGGCGCGCACGCTCACGCCCGCGCAGCGCGCCGCCGCGGCGCGCATCGGCGAAACGGAGAAAACGGTCGCCCTCCTTCACGGCGTGACGGGGAGCGGCAAAACGGAGATATACCTCACGCTCATCGCGCAGGCGTTGGAGCGCGGGCAGACCGCGATCTTCCTCGTTCCAGAAATCTCCCTCACGCCGCAGATGCTCTCTCAGCTGCGGGCGCGGTTCGGGAGCGCGGCGGCGATCCTGCACAGCGGGCTTTCGGCGGGCGAACGTTTCGACGAATGGCACCGCCTGCGCGAGGGGAGCGCGCGCATCGCCATCGGCGCGCGTTCGGCGGTGTTTGCGCCCGTCGAGAATGTGGGCGTCATCGTCATCGATGAAGAGCATGACGGAAGCTATTCCTCGGAGAGCGCGCCGCGCTACAACACGTTCGACGTGGCGTATCTCCGCGCAACATATAACGGCTGTAAGCTAGTGCTCGGCAGCGCGACGCCGTCAGTGGAGACGTACCGCCGCGCCAAGGAGGGCGAGTTCGAACTGATCTCTCTGCCCGACCGCATCAACGCCCGCCCGCTGCCCGACGTGCGCATCGTGGATATGCGGCGCGAGGTCAAGCGCGGGAATGCGTCTCCCTTTTCGTTGGCGCTCCGCGAGCGGCTGGAAGCGTGCCTGCGCGAGGGACAGCAGGCGATCCTCTTTCTCAATCGGCGCGGCTTTGCGCAGACGGTGTTGTGCCGCGACTGCGGATACGTCGCCAAATGCGAGCACTGCGATGTCGCGCTCACCTATCACAGCGAGGAAAACTGCCTCAAATGCCACTACTGCGGCACGCGGTATCATATGCTCACCGCCTGCCCCGAATGCGGCGGCACGCACGTCTATTATGCGGGTACGGGAACGCAGCGCGTGGTCGGGGAACTCAAAAAACTCTATCCCGCGGCGCGTATTCTGCGCATGGACAACGATACGACGAGCGGCAAGGAAGGGCATTACCGCATTCTGAAACAGTTTGCCGACCGCGAGGCGGATATCCTCGTCGGCACGCAGATGGTCGCCAAGGGGCATGACTTCCCGCTCGTGACGCTCGTGGGCATTCTCGACGCGGATATGAGCCTGCACTTTCCCGATTACCGCAGCGGCGAGCGCACGTTTCAGCTCGTCACGCAGGTGGCGGGCAGGAGCGGGCGCGGCGCGGAGAAGGGGGACGTCGTCTTGCAGACGTACGACCCCGATAACTACATTCTTCGGTTTGCCGCCGCATACGATTACGAGGGGTTCTACCGCCACGAGATCGGACTTCGGGCGGCGGCGATGTTCCCGCCCTTTTCGCGGATCGTCCGCGTGATGGTCTCTTCCGAAAAGGATGCGGACGCGATCGAGGCGCTGCGCGAGGTGTATGCGAATCTCCAAAAACTGTACGACGCGCATACGGAGGACTTCCTCTTTTTCAACAGAATGCACGCGCCCATCAAGCGCATTCAGGGGAAGTTTCGCTATCAGGTCCTCATGCGGCTCATGTCCGACGCGCTGTTGGAGGCGATCTACGACGCGGTCAGCGCAGTCAAGCCGAAAAACGCGCTCGTCTCCGTGGAAGAAAATCCGTCCAATCTGAGCTGAAAACAGCTTTGCCCTTACAATCGCGCCAAGAAAGAAAACACGCGGTCAGTCGCAGGCGTACCCGCAAATCACAAAAACCGAACCGCAGCACTCGCAAAAAAGATTTTGCAGAAAGATTTTTTGCGAAGAGGAGCGGCGAGCGTTTCAGGCGTACTGTTCGGTAAAGCCGAACGGTCGCAAATGGCGCTCCGCCGCGACGAGCCTTTGCTCGGAAAATTTTGTGAATAAAAAGGAGTATTATGATTCGTGAAATCGTTCAGGTCGGCGATCCCGTCCTCAGAGAAAAATGCAAACCCGTCACCCGTTTCGACGACGAGCTGTTCAGACTCCTCGACGACATGAAGGAGACGCTCAAAGACGCCGAGGGCGCGGGACTTGCCGCGCCGCAGGTCGGCGTTCCCGTCCGCGCCGTTCAGGTGGACGTCGAAGAGGGATTTTTTGAATTCATCAATCCCGTCATCGTCTCTCAGAAGGGAGAACAGAGCGGACCAGAGGGCTGCCTTTCGGTGCGCGGCAAGGCGGGCGTGGTCGTCCGCCCCGAAAAAGTGAAAATCGTCTTTCAGGACAGGCAGGGGGATAAATATTCCCTCGTGGCGCGCGGGTTCTTCGCGCGCGCCGTCTGCCATGAGCTCGACCACCTCGAAGGCGTGCTGTATACCGACAAGGCGACCGACGTTCACGACGTGGACGACTGATAAAAAGATACGCCGTACTGCGCCCTGAAAAGGAGAACTCCGCATGAAAATCATCTTTGCCGGCACGCCCGAATTTGCCGTTCCCTCGTTGGAGGCGTTGGCGGAAAAATTCCAAATTGCCGCCGCGCTCACGCAACCCGATAAGCCGCAGGGGCGGAAGGGCGTTTTAACGCCGTCGCCCGTCAAAATCGCGGCAGCTGCGCGCGGTATTCCCGTGTTGCAGCCCGAAAAGCTCAAAGCCGACTGTTCCGCGCTCGCAGCTGTGGGGGCGGATCTCATGGTCACGTGCGCATACGGGCAGATATTAACGCAGGAAGTGCTCGATCTGTTCCCGCTGGGCGTGTGGAACGTCCACGCGAGCCTGCTCCCCGCGTACCGCGGCGCGGCGCCCATTGCGCGCGCCATTATGGACGGCGCGGCGGAGACGGGCGTCACCATCATGAAAACGGACGCGGGGCTGGATACGGGGGATATGTTCCTGCAAGAGCGCATTCCCGTCGCCCTCACGGATACCTGCGGCACGCTCACGCAGAAACTCGCCGCGCTCGGCGCAAAACTCATCGTTGAGGCGATCTCGCGCATTGCGCGCGGAGAGGTCGCTCTGCAAAAACAGGGCGAGGGGAGCGTGTGCCGCAAGGTAACGCGCACGCAGATCGACTTCACCCGTCCCTCCGCCGAAGTGAGCGCGCTCGTCCGCGGACTTTCTCCCGCGCCGCTCGCCTACGCCGCGGGGGAGGGGATCTTGCTCAATTGTTACAACGCCGCCGCCCTCCTGTACGACGGCGCGGAGGAGGCGGGTACGGTGCTCGCCTGCTCTCCTAAGGAGGGGCTTATTATCAGATGCGGCGCGGGCGCGGTGCGCCTTACCGAGGTGCAGCCCGCGGGCGGAAAGCGCATGGCGGATACCGCCTTCGCGAACGGCGGAAAACTCAGAAAGGGGGCGCGTTTTGACAAACCCGTTCTATGATCCCTATCAGATCCTCGTGAAGGTGTACGGCGCGGGCGCGCATCTGAAAATCGCGCTTGCCGAAACGCCCGTCGAGGAACTGCACCGCACGCGCACGGTCAAAACGGTGTACGGCGTTCTCGAAAACGACAGCTATCTCTCGCTGTGTCTGAAATCGGTCGCGCCCAAAAGCCCCAAACAGACGGTGCGCATCGTCATGAAGATCGCGCTCTATTGGCTCATCTTCCTGCAAAAACCCAAATACATGGTCACGGATACCGCCGTCGAACTGCTGAAAAAGCTCGGTAAGGGCGGGGCGGCGGGGTTTGCCAACGCCGCACTCCGCGCGTTCGACGCCGCGAAAGTCGCCATTCCCGCGGGGGACGAGGGGCTTGCCGCCACCACGCCCTATCCGCTGTTTGCGATCAAAAAACTGCGCGCCGAGTACGGCGACCGCACGGAGAGCATCGTACGCGCGAAGAGCAAGGGCGTTACGGTGCGCTTTGCGCGCGGAGAGGAGGGCTACCTCAACCGCCCGCATATCGCTACGCCCTTCCGCGGCGTGTATATCTTTGAAAATTTCGCGCGTGACGCCGCCTTTTTCGCAGGCGATTATACCTTCCAATCGGTCGGGAGCGTTGCGATCTGCGGTGTGGTCGAGCCGTGCGGGCGGATGCTCGACGCGTGCGCCGCGCCGGGCGGAAAGTCCGTTCTGATTGCCGATAAATGTAAACGCGTCACGGCGTGCGAACTGCACGCGCACCGCGTCGCGCTCATCGAAAGCTACCTTTCGCGCATGGGTAAGCACAACGTGACGGCGTTGCAGAAGGACAGTTCCGCGTTCGATCCCGCGTTTGAAAACGCCTTCGACGGCGTGCTGTGCGACGTGCCCTGTTCGGGCTTCGGCACGGTGTGCGAAAATCCCGATCTTCCGCTCCTGAAAAAGGAAGAGGATCTTGCGGGGCTTTTCCGGACGCAGCTTGCGATTTTGGAGAACTGCTCGCGCTACGTGGCGGAGGACGGCGCGCTATACTATTCCACCTGTTCCGTGTTCTCGGAGGAGAACGACGGCGTTGTGGGCGCGTTTCTGGAAAAACACCCCGAATTCCGCGCGGAACTCCCCGAAAGTCCGCTTGCGCATGAAAAAAAGCGTTACGGCATTCAGTTTCTGCCCGACGAGGCGTTCGGCGCGGGCTTCTACGTCGCGAAAATGAGGCGGGTATGAAAGAGATCTTACAGGACAAGTCCTTTGCGGAGCTGAAAGCGCTCGTTTCGGCGGAGGGCGAAAAACCCTTCCGCGCCAAGCAGCTCATGGAGGGGCTTACGCAGGGCAAAAAACTTTCGGAGATCCCCGTCTCCGCCGCGCTCCGCGCCCGCCTTGCGGAGCGGTTCGAGGAAGAGCCCGTGCGCATTTTGGAGACGCTCACCGCCAGAGACGGTACGAAAAAGTTTCTCTTCGCGCTTGCGGACGGCAATATCGTCGAAGGTGTGCTCATGAAGTACAAGTACGGCAATACGCAGTGCGTTTCCACGCAGGTGGGCTGCCGCATGGGGTGCAGGTTCTGCGCCTCCACGCTGGGCGGACTTGTGCGCAACCTGACGGCGGGCGAAATTCTTGCGCAGATCCTCGCCGTCAACCGTACGGAGGGCGGGTCGCTCAAAAAGCGCGCCGTCACCAACGTCGTGCTCATGGGCAGCGGAGAACCGTTCGATAACTACGAGAACGTCGTACGGTTTTTAAGAAATCTCACGGCGGAAGAGGGACTCGGCATGAGCGCGCGCAATATCAGCCTTTCCACGTGCGGGCTTGTCCCCGCGATGCGCGCCTTTGCGGACGAGGGGATCCCGCTCAACCTCACCGTGTCGCTGCACGCGGTCACGGACGAGGAACGCGTCCGCACCATGCCCGTGGCGAACGCCTATTCGATCGCGGAGATTCTCGACGCCTGCGCCCACTATTTTCAAAAGACGGGGCGGCGGTATATCTTTGAATACAGCCTCATCTCGGGCGAAAACAGCGATCCCGCGCACGCCGCTGCGCTTGCGGAGCTGTTGAAGGGGAAACCCTGTCACGTCAACCTCATCCGCCTGAACGCGGTCAAGGAGCGTCATCTCCGCGCTGCCGACGAACGTATGGCGCAGGCGTTTTTGCAGGAACTTCTCTCGCGCGGGATCTCCGCAACGCTCCGCCGCAGCATGGGTTCCGACATCGGCGGCGCCTGCGGACAACTTAGAGCAAAGTATCTGGGCGCCGCCGATGCAGAGCCCCCGAAAAGCTGCGGAGCAGATTTTGGGAAAGAGGAGCCGCAAGCGTAGGAAATGCGCCGCGAGCAGCGCGAGCGGCGCAAAAAAGCCGCTTTGCGGCGACGAGGGGGAGCCTGCGGACAGTTACGGGCAAAATACCTCGGAAACGCCGAGGGAAACGTTACGGAATAAACGCGGCAAATCGCCGTACGTCGGTTTGCGTTTTTCCGCAAATCGGGAAAGACAGAATTTCACGGAATATTATCGCGGAAAAGCGAAAAACCGTGGAGATAAATAAGGGGGCATTATGCTGAAAGTAAAGGTTGCGCCGTCCATCTTAGCGGGCGATTTTGCGCGTATGGGCGAAACGGTGCGGAAACTCGAACAGTGCGGCGCGGATTATATCCATTGCGACGTGATGGACGGCAACTTTGTTCCGACGATCACGTTCGGCAATCAGATGATCGAACATATCCGTCCGTACACCTCTCTGCCGCTTGACTGCCATCTCATGGTCATGCGTCCGGATACGCGCCTCGAAGGGTTCGCGCGCGCGGGGGCGAACATCGTCACCGTACACGTGGAGGAGTGCCGCAGCCTTACGGTGCAGACGCTGCGCATCATCAAAAATTACGGCATGAAGGCGAGCGCGGTCATCAATCCGAACACGCCCGTCGAGAGCCTTTACGACTGCGTGGAGGACGCGGATATGCTCCTTCTCATGAGCGTACACCCCGGGTGGGGCGGACAGCGTTTTCTGCCCGAAACGCTGCAAAAAATCGAAAAACTGCGCGCGTTTTGCATCAAGAGCGGCAAGCCCGATATGGACATCGAGGTGGACGGCGGTATTACGGAGGAGAACGTGGACGCCGTCATCGAGGCGGGCGCGAACGTCATCGTCGCGGGAAGCACGGTGTTCCGTTCGCAGGATATGAAGTGGACGATCAGCCGCCTGCACGGCTTGGCAAAATGAAGGCGGTCATCTTACTCAACGGAGAGCCTTATCGCGGCGAAATCGACGCGTCCGCCGCGCGCGTGTGGTGCTGCGACGGCGCATACGAATGGGCGAAGGGCAGAGTGCGCATCGACGAAAATCTCGGCGACTACGACTCTCTTTCCTATATGCCCGATCCGCCGCCCGCGGAGGTGTATCCTTCCGAAAAAAACTATACCGACGGCGAGCTTGCGCTGATGCGCGCGATCGCGGCGGGCGCGGACGAGATCGAGTTTTACGGCGGCGGAGGCGGCAGGGAAGATCACTTTCTGGGCAATCTGCACCTTCTGTACGCCGCGCTGAAAAAGGGCGTCCGCGCCGCGATGGTCACCAACTACGCCCGTATTTTTGCCGCGGAGGGCGAGGTCGTCGTTACGGGCAGAAAGGGGAGCACGCTCTCCATTGTCCCTTTCGGCGGGAACGTGCATATAATGGAGAACAGCGGGTTCTATTATCCTCTGCCCGAGGCGTTCGTCTACGGCTCTACGCGCGGCATTTCCAACGTGGTCACGGCGGATACGGCGCGCTTTACGGTGGAGGGAACGGTGCTCGTTTTCATCGATGAAGGAGGGGAACTTTGAACGTGATCGTCTGCGTGAGACCTCCGTACCCCGTACGGCTCATTCTGCGGCTGTTCCGACGAAAGAAATGAAGTACTGCGATCTGCATTGCGACGCCCTCACCCAAGAGGGCGTTTTGCAAGTCACGAAGGAGCGGCTTGCGCAGGGCGGCTGTCTGCTGCAATGTTTTGCGGCGTTCGTAGGAGACGGCGGCTTTGACGCCTTCCTGCGGCTTGCCGATCAGTTCGACGAGATGTGCGTCCGCGAGGAATACCGCCGCGCGACGGACGCGGAGGGGATCGCGGAGGACGGCGTCAACGCCATGCTCACGGTGGAGGGCGACGCGCTCCAAGGCGAGCTTTCGCGGCTGGATACGCTTTATGCGCGCGGCGTGCGGATCATGGGGCTTGTCTGGAATACGCCCACGACGCTCGGCTTTCCCAATTTTCCCGATTACGCGGGACTGTGCGCGGGGCGCGTTCCGCCCACGCTGCGGGAGGGGGAACGCGGACTTACGGCGTTCGGGTTCGAGACAGTCGCACGCATGGCGGAGCTGAAAATGCTGCCTGACGTTTCGCACGGGAGCGATCGGCTCTTTTCCGACGTGGCGTCATTCAAACGCCCGTTTCTGGCGACGCACTCCAACGCGGCAAGCGTGTGCGGGTGGGCGCGCAATCTGACGGACGGGCAGATCAGGCGCGTTGCCGACTGCGGCGGCGTGGTCGGGCTGAATTTCTGCGCCGATTTCGTCGGATCAGACCATTCTTCGGAAGGACAGCGGCGCGGACTGCTTGCGCACGCGAAGGCGATCGTCGCGGCGGGCGGAGAGGAAGTTCTCGCCATCGGGAGCGATTTCGACGGCATTCCGCCCAACGAATACCTTCCGTCGCCTGCGGCGATGCCGCGTTTTCTGGAAGAACTTGCGGGCGCGATCGGTACGCGCGCCGCCGAAAAAGCCGCGCGGGACAACGTTTTGCGCGTATTCAAGGAGATCTTATGAACATACGATACCGTGCGGTCGGACGGGCGGAGCTTACGCCGCGGCTGTTTGCGGCGTTCGACCGCCGTCAGGAGGTGGTAAACTGTTATCGGCGCGGCGCGGACGGAACGTGGCGCGTCCGCCCCGATCCCTTTCTCGACGATTGGAGCGCGGAGGACTATCGCTTTCTGACCGAATGCCTTATTTGCACGCTGGAAAGGGGCGGCGCGGTGTTCGGCGCGTTTGCAGGCGGCGCGCTGAAAGGGTTCTGTTCGGTAGAAGCGCCGCCGCTCGGTTCGCGCGGGCAGTACCGCGACCTCAGCTCCCTGCACGTTTCAAGGGAACTGCGCGGGCAGGGCATGGGCAAAAAGCTGTTTGCGCTCGCCGCCGATGCGGCGCGGCGCATGGGCGGGGAAAAACTGTACATCTCCTCCCATTCGGCGGTCGAAACGCAGGCGTTTTACCGCGGGATCGGCTGCCGCGACGCGGAGGAGATCGATGCCGCTCACGCCGCGCGGGAGCCGTTCGACTGTCCGCTGGAATTTATCCTTTGAAAGAGTTTTTTCGGAAAAGATAAAAGGACTGCCGCTGTGAAGTGAACCCCAAAGTTTGGACAAAAAAGAATTAGATTGTTTTGGAATGAGTTCGGTATCCAACCGGGCTCATTCCTTTTAGTTTGAGAGAGATTCTCTCGTTGTTCCAGTAGTGAATGTACTCTTTCAGACAGTGGACGAATTCGTCCACTGTCTGAAATTTTTCGCCGTAAAACATCTCCACCTTTAACCGTCCGAAAAAGTTCTCCATCACGCTGTTGTCCAGGCAGTTGCCTTTTCGTGACATGCTTTGCAGAATATTATGTTCTTTCAGTCGGCTTTGGAACTCCCTCATTTGGTATTGCCAGCCTTGGTCGGAATGCAAGATCGGCGTTACGCCTTGCGGCAGTTTATCAAACAGTCCTTGCAGCATTTCTTTCGTTTGCCAAAAATCAGGGCTTTTTGAAATAGAGTAGCTGATCACCTCTTTGTTGTGTAAATCTATGATCGGAGACAGATATATCTTGCAATCACATACGGCAAACTCGGTCACGTCCGTCGCCAACTTCTCATACGGCTTACTTGTTGCAAAGTCACGGTTTAGTATATTCGGAGCAATCTTCCCGACTTCACCTCTATACGATTTATACTTGCTTTTGCGCCGTTTCCCATGCAATCCCATGCTTCGCATGAGCTTATGTACCGTTTTATGGTTGAGTTTTATGCCCTTTCCCCGCAATACAAGCAAGATTCGTCGATAACCGTATCTTTGTTTGTTCTCGGTAAAGATCCTTTCTATCTCTTGTTTGATCAAAGAATACTTATCCTCTGCCCGTCTCTTTACATGGTAGTAGTAGGTGCTTCGCGGCAATTGAGACAACGACAGCAACCCTTTCAGCGGATATCTTTGCCTTAACTCAGATACTATTTCGGCTTTCTGCCGTTCCGTTCCTCCTCCGCTCGAATTAAGGCGTCGAGTTTTTTTAAGTATTCAAGCTCCATTTCCAAGTATTCGTTACGTTCCCGCAAACGCTGGTTTTCAGCAATCAGATCTTCTTCTACAGGCTGATCCAAGGGTCGTTTTCTCGGTCTGCCCGTGCTTTTCCTTCCGCGTCGTTCTTCCATGAATCCTGCTGTTCCTTCTTCCAAGTATATGCGCTCCCATCTGTGCAAGGTGGATATTGCCCCGCCCATGGAACTTGTTACAAGCCCATATTTGCGAGCCGTTTCCCTGTAGCCCAAATGGTTTTCGCGCATATCCATTATAACAGATTCCTTGAACTCTGCGCTATACTTTTTCTGCTTATTTCCTTTTTTTGCCATAAAAATATGCACCTCCAAAAGTCTGTCCAACTTTTGGGGTGCATATCACTGGGCAGTCCTTTTCCGATTCATAATAATAAGGTTATACGCGCTCGATCTTGTCGCTTTTCAGGCAGCGCGTGCACACATAACCGGTTTCCACCTTGCCGTCCTTCACATAGGAGACCTTCTGCACGTTCGCCTTGAACGCGCGCTTGGTCTTGCGATTGGAGTGGCTCACGTTGTTACCGGACGTCTGACCCTTTCCGCAGACAGTGCAAACTCTCGACATATTTCTTCCTCCCGACGGGCGTATTTTTCGCAATTTTATGCGCGCACGAAAAAACGCGCTCGCAACGAACGTGTCTATGATAGCAGTTTTCCCAAAAAAAAGCAATGAAAAACGGGGCGTTTCTATGAAAATTTTTGCGGATCGTGTGAATTTTTTTTCAATAACGCTTGCAAATTGCCTCGCAATAGGTTAGAATAGATAAGAGAACGCTGAGGAGAACGCTTATGTCAGTCAGCACCAGCAACGCATACGGAAAAATCTCTATCTCCGACCTTGCCATCGCAAAGGTCGCCTCTTGGGCTGCCTTGGAAAGTTACGGCATCGTGGATACCGTTTCGCGCCGCTTTACCGACTCGTTTTCCGAAATGTTCAAGAGAGACGCAGGAGGCAAGGGCGTGAAAGTCGTCACGTCCGGCAACCGTATTTTTATCGACGTTTCCGTACTCATCAAGTACGGCGTTTCCATCGAGGCTGTTGCGGAATCTTTGAAAGAGGGCATCAAGTACAAGGTGGAGTACTTCACGGGAATGATAGTGGACACCGTGAACGTGAACGTCGTCGGGTTGAAATTGTAACCTCTGCCTCTGCGGGATAATATTCGGGAGAGATACTATTCATGCAAAAAACGATCAACTGCGCCACCTTCCGCAAGATGGTTCTCGTCGGCGCGAAAATGCTCGAAAACAATCGGGCTAAGGTAGACGCGCTCAACGTATTCCCCGTGCCGGACGGCGATACGGGTACGAATATGTCGCTTACGCTGCAATCGGCGGTCAAGGAACTTACTTCCGTCGCTTCCAACAGTTTCCCCGAGGTGTGCGACCGCGTCTCCAAAGGGGCGCTGCGCGGCGCGCGCGGCAACTCGGGCGTTATTCTTTCTCAGATTTTCCGCGGCATCTGCTCCGTTCTCCGCGACGGCAAGCCCGAAGTCGATACCAAGACGTTTGCAAAGGCGATGGAGGCAGGCACCAAAGTCGCTTACAGCGCAGTCTCCATTCCCAAGGAAGGCACCATTCTCACCGTCGTGCGCATGATGAGCGAATTTGCGGTGAAGAACGCGGGCAAACTCCGCGATTTCGAGACCTTCCTTCCCGCCGTCATCGAGGAGGGCGACAGGGCGCTCGCGCAGACGCCCGAACTTCTGCCTGTGCTGAAAAAGGCGGGCGTCGTGGACTCGGGCGGCGTCGGTCTCATGACCATCATGCGCGGATTTTTGTCTGCGCTCATGGGCGACGAGATCGTCTCCGAGGTCCAGACGGAGGCAGCCAATCAGGCGGCTTCGATGGACGCCGACTTCGGCGACAATTCCGACATCATCAATATGGATCTCGGCGAGATCCAGTTTGCCTATTGCACGGAATTTTTTGTGATCAACCTGAAAAAGAGCACTACGCTTGCCGACATCGATAAGCTCCGCGAAAATCTGATGAACATCGGTGACAGCGTCATCTGCATCGGCGATCTCGAAATGGTCAAAGTGCATGTGCATACCAACAGTCCCGGCGTCGCGCTCACTTACGCGCTGGAACTCGGCGAACTCGACCGCCCCAAGATCGAGAATATGCTCGAACAGAACCGCGCGCTCAAAGCAAAGCGCGAGGCGGAAAAGAAGGAGCAGGGGATGCTCGCCATCTGTGCGGGCGAGGGGATCTCGGAGATATTCAAAGATCTGTTCGTCGACCGCGTCATCGAGGGCGGGCAGACGATGAACCCCTCCGCTTCGGATATTGCGACTGCCGTGCAGAAGATCAACGCGGAAAACGTGTTCGTGTTCCCCAACAACAAAAATATCGTGCTTGCGGCGGAGCAGGCAAAAGCGCTTGTGGAAAACCGCACCATTCACGTCATTCCCACCAAAAACGTGCCGCAGGGCTTTGCCGCCGCGCTGGCGTTCAGCCCCGAAGCGCCCGTCGAGGAAAACAAGACGAACATGATCCACGCGATCGACAACGTCAAGTCCGGACAGGTCACGCACGCCGTGCGCACGACTTCCGTCAACGGATTCTCCATCAAGGAAGGAGACATCATCGGGCTTGACGATAAGAAGATCCTCGCCAAAGGGCATAACGTGGACGAGACAGTTCTGAAACTTCTCGATAAGCTGAAAGACGACTCGCACGAGGTCATCACCCTCTATTACGGAGAGGGGATCGACGAATCGGACGCCGCCGCGCTTGTCGAAAAGGTGCAGGAAGCCTTCCCCGACTGCGATGTGGATTTCCACTACGGCGGGCAGCCCGTGTACTACTATCTGCTGTCCCTCGAATAAGCATGAAAAGAGCGCGTGCCGCTCTTTTTTCATAACGAAAATATTGCATTTTAATTAAAAATATTGAGTATATTTTGAAAGAATGGAACTTCTTCGGCTCAAAGGCGTAACGGAAAAACGCGCCAAAGATTTTTATAAATTGGGCATTACGGACAGCGCCGCGCTCGTCCGCCATTTTCCGCGCGCCTATCTCGATATGACCAACCGCACGTCGGTGCGGGAGGTGTTCCACAACGATATGGCGCTTCTGGCGTGCCGTCTCGTGTCCGTCGAGCCCGTGCGGCACTACTCCCGCCTGAAAACGGTACGCGCGTGGTTGGAACAGGACGGCGTCGCCTTCCCCGCGGTATGGTTCAATATGCCCTATCTCGCCGAGCGGCTCAAAGCGGGCGATTACCTCTTTTACGGCAGGGTGCAGAACCGCTACGGGCAGGTTTCCATCGTCAATCCGAGCTTCGAGCCGCTCGGGCGCGTGGCGCGGCTCAAAGGACTGGTGCCCGTGTATCCGCTGCGCGGGTCGCTCACGCAGCGCGCCGTGCGCGACGCCGTTTCCGCCGCGCTTTCGGCGGAGCCGTTGGAGACGGTCATCCCGTGGGAAATTGTCAAAAAGTACGATCTTTCCCCCTTAAAATCGGCGTATTACGCCGTTCACGCGCCAAAAACGCAGGAAGAAGCGCGCGCGGGCGCGGAACGCATCGCGTTGGAGGAATACTTTATCCTGCTCTCGGCGTTCAAGCTCATCAAGGGCGATCGGCAGGAGGCGCGCCGCAACCGCTATACCGTCACCGAGCGCGAAGTGGCGCAGTTCGAAGCGCGCTTTCCCTTCCCGTTTACGGCGGGGCAGCAGGCGGCCGTCCGCGCGATCTACGATAACGTGACGGGTCCCGTCCGCATGAACCGTCTGCTGCAGGGCGACGTCGGGAGCGGCAAAACGGCGGTCGCGCTCACGGGGATTTTTATGGCGCTGAAAAGCGGATTTCAGGCGGTCTATCTCTCGCCCACGGAAGTGCTTTCCGCGCAGAATTTCGCGCTCCTCGAAAAAATGTTTCCCGACTACCGCGTGGGCTATCTCGCGGGGGGCAGCACGGCGAAGGAAAAGCGCGAACTCAAAGCCGCGCTCGCGGCGGGGGAGATCGATGTACTGTGCGGTACGCACGCCGTGTTGCAGGGCGACGTACACTTTAAAAACCTCGCCTTCTGCGTGTGCGACGAACAGCACCGTTTCGGCGTAGCGCAGCGCAATATATTGAGTGAAAAGGGGGACGCCCCCGACGTGCTCGTCATGTCCGCAACGCCCATTCCGCGCACGCTCTCGCTCGTCGTGTACGGCGATCTGGACGTGACGACCATTTCCGATAAGCCGCTCGACCGCAAGCCCATCACCACGGCGATCGTCCCGTCGTACAAATACGACGATATGCTCGCATATGTGCGCGGCGAGGCGAAAAAGGGGCGTCAGGCATATTTCGTGTGCGCGAAGATCGATGACGACGAGGGCGAGGTGACCTCCGTCACCGAGCTTTGGGAAGAGCTGAAAAACAGGCTTCCCGATGTGCGGTTTGCACTCCTGCACGGGCGCATGAAGGAGAAGGAAAAGAGTGCCGTCATGGCGGCGTTCAAGAATAAGGAGTACGACTGCCTCGTCTCCACGACCGTCATCGAAGTCGGCGTCGACGTACCCGACGCGACGATCATGGTCATCATGAACGCCGAGCGATTCGGGCTCTCGCAGCTGCATCAGCTTCGCGGCAGAGTGGGGCGCGGGAGCGAAAAGAGCTGGTGTTTTCTCTTCGTCGGGTCGGACAGCGAAACGGCGCGGGAGCGGCTCACCGTATTCAAGAACACGTCCGACGGCTTTGCGCTCGCGGAAAAGGATTTGGAGCTGCGCGGCAGCGGCGATTTCCTCGGAACGCGCCAGAGCGGGAAATTTCTGAGCGACATCAAAAATCTCAGATATTCGACGGACGTCATCTTCACGGCGAAAAAGCTGACCGACGAAGCGTTTGAACGGCGGCTGAACTTCGAGACGATCCGCTCTGCGGCAATGCAGAAGTACGAGAGCCTGAAAGACGTCATTCTCAACTGATTTCCACGCGCCCGCGGGAAAAGGGCGGGAGGGAATTTTTCTCAGAGCGGGATAACTGCTCGTTTTGGTTGACAAAATTCCGCGTTGGGTATAATATAAATAGACCGACGCCGCATACGGGCCTGTTACGGATTCGATTGCAAGCGGAGTTTGTCGGACGCACGCCGGAGGCTCGGCTCCGTAAAAACGGAAATTAAATTTAAATGCTGACAAGAAAGAAAGAAGGTCGGCTGTTGCGCGCAGAGCTTCCGCTCGTCGCGTAGCGCTTGCGGCTTAACTTAGTTTAAGCTCCGTCCCACCCCGATTGCCCACGGTCGGGAATAGGGCGTCAATGCAGTGGGGAACCTCCTTTGAAGGAAAACTTCCGCTTTCAGAGAGGATCTCAGGGAAGTATGCCCAAGGCGCAGGCTGTCTGTGAACTGCCCGCGGGCGAGATCTGATCACAGACTAAGCGTGTAGTGTCCGCAGATGAACCTTGTAAGACCGCAGTTCAACTCTGCGCAGGTCCACCAAACGCGACGTATACGCACACTCTGCGTTTATGTCAGAATTAGAAACCGCTTTGTCGGTTTCTTTTTCATTTTCGGGCATTTTTTTGGCGTTCTCGCCGCCGTCGCCGTGTCCGTCGGGATAATCGGGGAATATCAGATTTAAGAGCAGTTCACCCTGTTGCCCGCCTTTAAGGTGGAACAGCACTTTCATTTTATCGTCGTACAGTATCACTTTATAAATGAACGTGTCTATCAGGTCTTTGCGGTTCTTGGTCTTGGAATAGTCAAGCGTTCGGAAATGCGACAGCCATTTGCGAATATCGGCGTAACTGTAATTTATCTGCATTGCTTTTTCGTTGGCGATTGTGTCTTGCAGTTCTTTGTTTTC
>CALVMN010000005.1:0-60733 GCA_944346365.1 Candidatus Gallimonas merdigallinarum | reverse complement strand
CGCGTCCCGCTTCCGTGTGACATTGCTTTCATGAACTGCAACTGTTCGCTCATTTCCTTTCTCCTTCTCGATTTTTTTCGCTACGCCGAGCCTGTGGGCTATGTCTTCTTTTGAAAATGTGATCTGTTCGCCCGTATATGCTTCGCAGAGGTCGCATAGATCATCATAAAGCTCCGACACCTGTTCCTGCGTGATTATTCGTTTAGGCAGCGGAACCCCGTCCGTCTGAGAAATATCGAACGCATACGATACCTTGGATCGGAACGGACTATTCTCGTCCGCGTACGGAATGCCGTGTTCACCGCGCCGTACAAATCTCTTGCGCTTTTTCCAGCCGTCATAGGTATGTATCTCGGCAACACCGTCCCATTGATCAAAAACGGTGAGAAGCTGAGTATAATCCAACCCTTCGTCTGAACGGGCACGGAGACGGATGAACCCCGCAAAACGTTCTTCGTCTGATGCAATATTTTGCACAAGCCCCTGTACCTTTTCAAATTCGACCATTTCAGCCCTCGTTTCGTTCGAGATATTCTTGCAATGCCCGCTCAATCACGCCGATCTTCTTCATGTTACGGGATTTTGCAAACCGATTGACACGATCCAGCAATTCTGCGTCCAACTCGTATGTCGCTTTCTTTGTGATTTTCCCGCAGACCTGTACCGCCTGTCCCGCGACCGTTGGAGTGGGCAACGGTTCAAAGACAGTTTCCCTTATGACTTCGGGCTTGCTCCTTTCTGCAGATGACGGCTTTGCTTCGCGAAATAAATCGCCTAAATCGTATCCCTTGCTCATTCGATCGCCTCCAAAACTTCTTCCGCCAAAGCACTATACGCTGTCGCAGCTTTCGAGTTCGATTTATAATCCGCTACCGCCTTGCGCGCAGCCTGGGATTCAGGAACGTCACAGGTATTCGGAATTCGCGTTTGCAGTACCTGAGAATCGAACAACTCTTTTGCCGCCTGTTCCATGACTGTGCCCATGTCCCGCGCAATCGTAAGGTTCGAGCGGTAGCGCGTAAAAAATATCCCCAGCACCTTTAACGCCGGATTTAAAAACTTGCTCCCCCGCACCTGCCCGATCGTCCGTGAGATCTCGCACACACCGTCCATCGAGAAATACTCCGCCTCCGTCGGGATTAGAACATAGTCGCTCGCCACCAACGCTGCCACGGTGAGTTGATTGACCGCGGGCGGACAGTCGATAATCACATAGTCGTATGTATCGCATTCATCGCTCAGGATCTGCCGCAGACGAAATATGAACGCGGGATCGTCTGCAATTGCTTTCAGGCGCGTCGCTAGCGATCTGTCTGACGGGATAATGTCTCCGTACGCCGTTCCCTGCGCCACATCAATAAATTTTGCCTCGCCGCTTAATAGCTCGCAGATCGTCGCCCCGTCGTCTGCATCTTTCACAAGGAATTTTGTGAGGTGCGCCTGCGGGTCTATATCAACGCCGAGCACAGTCTTGCCGCGTTTGGTGAACTCTGACATCAGATTCCCCGCGCTCGTACTCTTACCGACACCGCCCTTCTGATTGAAAATAGCTATAACTTTCATTTTCCGCGCCTCCCTCACCTGTCTAATAAATTCGGTTGAAACAAGGTTTTACTTGTTTTTCCTTGATTTCCCTTGTTCAGCCATGGTCTGCCCGATTCCTCCCCATACCGCGACGTCAGGCTGCCTACCGCCTTTTCCGCCGTACGGTCGTAATATACGTCGGGCTTCTCGGGACGGTTGATCCCGCTTTGACGCATCATCCGCGCTACTTGTTTTGCGTCGCCTGATGTGAAAAATGCAAGGATCTTTGCAATCTGCCAATCATTCCGCGAACGGTCGCCTGTGATATTGTCGCCCCGCGCAAGTGCGTCGTACTCCGCCGCGCGTTTCGATTTTCGGATCCGCTCCAACACCTCGGCGTCGCTCGCCGCATATTCCGCCGATGGACGTATACACTGCGTCGGCGCTTTGCGCCGGCCGAGCATCCTTTGCAGCTCGTCCACGGCAAAATCCGATGGAGCTGAAATCTTTTTTACGCCGTCAACACTGTTCCCCGTCATGGAGATGAACCGACCCGCGCTGTATACTTCGACCTCGCCGTCCGAAGTCACCGCCCTGTTTCTGTAAGAGCCGTTCTCCGTAAGGTCACCCCGTACGAAAATGTGCAGCCCGTTCCCGCTCGCGCTTGTTTCCGTGTATGTACCCGGGAACAGATCCAAAATCTTCCGCGCAAGCGCTGTCGATCTCCCGTTTTTGTCTGCACACTTGTCCAGGTCGATACAAGTAATATTACTCTCTTTGGTTAGTGCGAACGACACCCCCGCGCACCCGTTCTTTTGCGCATAACCCAGCGCGCTCTCGAAATCTCGCCATGTAGATGGATCGTTCGACTTCGCCCACTTACCCTCATCGGGATTTATCACTTCATACGGTTTTAAGATCGCCTTCCCCATCTTCTGTTTTTCGGGCTGCCAATACGTCTTGTACACCGCCCACTGCGGTATTTCCTTCAGTTCCTCGGGAATATACTCCCGAAATCGCTTTGCATTCATCTTTTTTCCTCTGTCTTTTTCGTTTTTTCATGTGGTATGCGGTCCGACATTCCTTCGAACAAAATCTTTTGTTTGACCTGCCGCTAAACTTTTTTCCGCAATTTTTACAGACAATCCCGATCAGGATCAAAGCGCCGTGTTCATCTCTGATGTATCTTTCTTTGGGATATCTCAAATTGAATGTTTTTCCTTTGATCCCTTTGGCACGACAATCGTCGCAGTGGATCTGATTGATCCGTGCAATAAATGCTTGTCCACACGTCTCGCATATCGCCGCTCGCCCCGGCGAACGCAACTTCCCTTTAATACAATGGTATGCCGTATTCCGCAAATATTCTGTCTGTTTGATCGCCTTGCATTCCATACAGAAAAAACTGTGAGTTTCATCTTTATCATATTGCCTGCCACACAACTTACAATTCCGTATATTCATCTTTCCCGTTTTTCCTGTAGTAAATTTTCCCAATCCCCAGCCAGGCAGCAAACACCAACAGCAGTACCACCTCGATGATCCCCCACGGCGTGATCGCCGCCTGCCAGCCGGATTCGTCCAACATAAATAATATCGTCCCGCCGATAAGATACCCGAGTCCCGATATGATCATCAGCAGCTTCGGGCAGAATACACAAACAAACCGCCGCGCCGTCATCGGCTCTTTTTTCCGTTTCCGTCCGAACATCTCATCCCTCTTGTTTTTCCTTGCGTTCCCTTCCCTTGTTTTCCCTTGTTTTCCCTTGGTTTTCCTTGCTATCGGAATTTCTGCACAGGCGGTATAGCTGCTCATAAAACCCTGCCTCGAGCTGCCTGACAACTTCATCCGTATTTTGCGCAGAACTCTGCAAAAACTCTTTCAGCTTTTCCGCGTTGTCATGCAGCCTTTCGACATAAGGGGGTTCGTCGGCACCGCCTACGAGCGCTTTCATGTGCTGTATATCCCGCATAAGCGAATCGACCTGATAGAGTCTGTGTGCAAGAACATTTTCCGATTGTTGAATAGACAAAATCTCTTTCTTATGATCAGAGATCAGTTTTCTCGCCGAATATACAGACGCACCGTCTATTTCTCCGAGGATCTGAACGCCCTTTGTGCTGATCCGCCGTTTACTGTCCAACTCCTCGGAATACAGCCAGCAGCCAACCTTCTTTCCTATGACAATCTTTTCTTCCATGACTTTTCCGGCAAGTCGGGTATCGTCGTTCTGATAGATCAGCACTTTTGCGACCACGTCTACTGCGTCGTTCAGATCGTGCCCGTTGTACATTGCTTGAAGTTCCAACGCATTGAATTTGTGTCGCGTATACTTTTTCCCAGGCTCTCTGCTTTCAGTTTTGATTGCCGTAAAAACTGCGTCGTTTTCTACTTCGATATGGTATGCGCCCGAATAATGTTCTTTTTTTGCACCAACCGTAACGATCTTCCGACCCGAAGGCGCTGTACTGTCCGATCTCGACACATCGTAAGTATGGATATAGATCGTATAGCCCGATTCCAATCCAGCCGCATCAGGAACAGCAAACACATATCTGACTGCGTTAAAGTCAACGCTGTGTCCGTAACCGAATTTTGCATAGCTCTCCCATCTCAGAAAATAACGATCAGGAATAATAAGCTGCATACCTTTTCCTCCCTTATCTCATAAAACAAGGTTTTACTTGCTTTTCCTTCCCTTGTTTTTCCTTGTTTTTCCAAGGGAAAACAAGTTTTCAGATAATATCCTTGACGTCACACTCGAGTGCTTCGGCAAGCTTATACAATACTTCAATCTTTGGGCTACTTTTTCCACATTCGTATGCGGAAAGTGCATTCTGTGTAATATGCACCTGCTTTGCAAGCTCTACCTGAGAAAGATTTCTTTTGATTCTCATTAGCTTCAGATTCATCATTGGCTCCCGCTCTCGTTCCATGATTTAACTTACCTCCATAAGCACTATATTAGGTGTTTTTATTTGTATTATACCATAATTTCGGTGTAAGTCAAGTTTTTTCAAGCATTTTCATTGTTAAATTTGGAGTTTTTTTCTACTCTACAAAGGGAGGTGCATATGGATTCAAAAGAATTAAACAAAATTAGGAAACAACAAAAAATATCAATCGCCGAATTAGCTCAACGCGCGAACTTGCCAAAGAGAACGGTGGAAAACATTTTATTTGGCATTGTATCAGACCCTCGAGTATCTTCGATTGAGGCAATCGAACAGGCATTGGGCTTACGCCTTCCTAACCCGACGCAAGACGAACGCTCATCCGGCGTCGTTGATACCATGCGTGTTTCGATCACCGCCGAAGAGGACAATCTTCTTGTGCTCTATCGCGAGATCGGAAGAAAAAAAGGCGCTGACAGACAGCGCCTGTTTATGCAAATGGGTCGACTCATATTGGAATTTGAATAAACGCTCCTCTTGCGCAAACAAAAATGTTTGCGAAGGAGGATTGTATATGTTGGATAATGAACTCGTCGCTAAGCTCATTCAGCTTGCGACAACCGCCGATGCAGGTGAACGGGAAAGGCTCGTAAAGGAGCTTGCGGGTGGTCATGCCCGCGACGATGTGTGGGAAAAGTTCTTGAAATTCACAAAAAAGGAGATTTCAAGAATGCCACAGGAATTCAGGAAACTTTTTACCATCAATGGACTGCGCGCTCATATACGCAAGCGTGTGCGCGGGAAGTCCGTGAACTATGAGGTCAGATGCCGTATGCATGGTATCGACGTAAGCGCCGGAGGAACGTCTGTCGAAGAAGCCAAAGACCGCTTCATCGAAAAGCTCTTCGCCGAACGGGACAGGAAGGAAAAAGAGAAGGCAGTCTCCTATCAAGACTTTTGCTTGTACTACTTCGAGAAGTTCCGCAAGCGGAAAGTCTCGGAGGAAACGTATCGCCACGATCTGAGCAGATCGCGGTTACATATTTTTCCTGCGATCGGCAGCAAAGAACTCCGAAGGGTCACGCCGTCTGACTGTCAGAACATTCTCGACTCCCTCTCAAAGCGCGGGATGGGAAAGACGGCAGACGAAGTATTCAGCCTCATGAATCAGGTATTCAAAGGTGCGATTGCGCACGATCTCATCGTCCGCAATCCCATCGCGATCGTTGTACATACGCAGCATGAGCGTGAAAACGGTGTTTCGCTCACAAAAAAAGAAGAGGCGCAGCTCGTCAACTGTGCCTCTCCCTATCGGCTGTATTACATTATTGCGCTCTATACCGGTCTGCGTCCGTGCGAATACGCCACCCTGCGCCGCGAAGGCGATATGCTTATTGCCCAAAACAAAAAGCGCAAAAACGGGCGGCTTGCATATAAGCGGATCCCTATCAATCCTATGCTTGCACCGTACATCGAGGGAATGAAAGAATTTCAATTCCCGACGATGCAGACATTGTACAAGAATCTGCGGAAGTTTAACGGGCATCAATTGTACGATCTGCGGACGACCTTCAATACCCGTTGCGTAGAGAGCAATGTGGACGACAACGCCCGTAAACTCATGATGGGACATTCGCTCGGCGTGCTCGGCAATACCTACACCGACGTTTCGGACGAATACCTGAAAAAGGAGGCTGCAAAGCTCGATTATGAGCTGCCGCCTCCTGAGGATGAAAAACCGAAAAAATGAGTTTGCCCCCAAAAAATTTGCCCCCAATTTGCCCCCAAAAATGGCATTTTGAGCGTAAATTTGATTAAATCCACTTAGCAAAAAGCATGAAAAAAGGCTGAAAATAGGCAAAAATTGCCTATTTTCAGCCAGTTTTGGTGCGGACGAAGGGACTTGAACCCCCATGGTCTCCCACAGGAACCTGAAACCTGCGCGTCTGCCAATTTCGCCACGTCCGCTTATATTCTTTCACGCGCGAAACTCTTGCTTTTCGAGCGCGCCGCCCGTTGCATCCAAAAGATATACTTTGCCGCCGCCGAGCGTTCTGACGGGTTCGCCGTCAACAAACTCGATTGCAGCATCGTTCTCAATGCCCCAAGCGCGAAATCTATTATACAACACCGTTTCGTCAAAGTCAAGCATTCTTTCATTATAATGCGGAGAAATTTTTCCTTTTATCCAGCCAAGTCCCGGATACATGGCGTATTCCCCTTCAACGACGGAATCGGAGTACATCTCCTCAAACCAGCAGATCGCGCCCGCGGAAAGCCCCGCGACGAACACACCGCGGTCATAGGCGTCACGAATGAACCGCAACAGCCCGCTCTTTTTCCAATGATCGAGCATAAAGACGGTATCGCCGCCGCCCACATACAGAAAATCCGCCCGTTCAAATTTCGTCCGCATCTTTTCAGGATCGAACTCCCGCCCGACGGTGAGCGCGACGTCCGTCTTAATGTTGAACAGCCCCGTGTACACCTTATGAAAGGTATTGTAATAGGGCATACAGTCGTGACTTGCGGTGGGAATGAACAGCCCGCTCGGGCGCCTCTCCCCCGCCGTCTTCTTCGCTTGCGTCGCAATATATTCGTCGATGGAAAGCGTTTCGCGGTTTTTCAGCTCGCCGCCGCCGATCGCAAGGATATGCTTCATGCGTGCGTTTTTTCCTCCGCAGGCGTTTCATCGGCGGCGGAAATTCCCGCCGTCTTATCGACAGGCACGGAAAAGATAATGCCGCCCGCCTGCGTTTTCAAGCCGACTTTATCAAACAGCGCCTGCATGATAGAAAGCTTTGCTTCGCGCTTGGTGAGGATGAGGAGCAGATCCTGTTCCTGCAAGAGCGAAACGCCGATGAACTGCTCCGCCTTGGCGTTGCTGAGCGAATGGGCGTGAATGATCGTGCCGCCCGCCGCGCCGACCGCGCGCGCCGCTTCCATCGCCTCTTCCGCGAACCCCGCAGCGACAGCCGCGACGATCAGATCGTATTTTCTCGTTTCCTCCGTCATTCTTTTTCCCTCCTCTACGCCTTTATCCACAGCCGCGCTTGTAATGCCGTTTGCCACGATCTCCGAAATCCCCGTCAGCGGCACGGTGAACGAAATTCCGCGTCCGACGAGATAGAGCGACATCTTCGTGCGGATCTCCCGCATGATCCTTTCTTCATCGCTCTCGGGAATAAGCGAAAATGCCACGCTCTTTTCCGTTTCGCCGATCCCGAGATAATCTAAAACCTGCGAATGCGCCGTGCCGACGCCCTCGAATCTGACCGTAAGCGAGACGGACGTTTCGTCGATCGTCTCTTTCAGGCGCACCTCGTCGTTTCTGTTGACGATGCTGACAAGCAGTTTCACGCGGTTCGGCAGTCTTCCCGCAGGACGCACGCCGAGTTTGTTTCCGATCGCGCTCCCCGCCGTACGGAGCGCGGTGCGGACGTCTTTCTGTATCCGCATTTTGTTGACTTGCTTCTCCATGTCAGTTCACCTCGTATTCGAGCACCCTGTCTTCCACGGTAAGGAACTTGCGCTTGATCCTGCTCGTTCTGTGTTTGTACACGATGCCGAGAATCTGAATGGAGATGAGCGGCGTAAGCGCGACGAACGCGACGCAGCCGAACGCCTGCGTCATGATGCCCGCGGGATCGAGCACGCTGCACGCGCCGATCGCCATCGGCAGAACGAAGGACGATACCATTGCGCCGCTCGCGACGCCGCCCGAATCGAACGCGATGCCCGTAAAGAGCGGCGGCGTAAAGAACGTGAGAATGAGCGCGATCGCATACCCCGGGATAAGAATCCACATGATATTGATCCCCGTCAGAATACGCGTCATGGCAAGCCCGAGCGAGATGCACACGCCCGCGCACAGCCCTTTCATCATGGCGGACGAACTGATCGCGCCCGCGCTCATGCGCTCGACCTGCTTATTCAGGACGTGCACCGCAGGCTCTGCCGCAACGACGAAATAGCCGATGATCATGCCGACGGGAATGAGCAGCCAGCCGCCCCAGAGCGACGCAAGCCCCTGCCCGACGGCGCGGCCGACGGGCATGAACCCGACGTTTGCGCCCGACAGAAAGAGCGTAAGCCCGACGAAGGTATAGACAAATCCGACGACGATGCGGACGATCTGCCGCTTGCGGAATACCCGCGAAGCGAGCTGGAACAGGATAAAGAACGCGATGATCGGCGAGAGCGCGACGGCGACTTCCTGCGCGTAATCGCCGAATCCGTGCAGGTACTCAAAGAACACGCCGCGCGTATCCCCGACCTCGGTAAGCGGTTCCAGCGTATACTCGATGTCCTGAATATCGAAGATGATCCCGAGCGTGAGAACGGCGATGATCGGTCCGACGCTGGAAAGCGCGACGAGACCGAAGGAGTCGTTTTTGCTCCCCTTTCCGCTTCTGATAGACGCGACGCCGACGCCGAGCGACATGATGAACGGCACCGTCATGGGACCCGTAGTCACGCCGCCCGAATCGAAAGAGACCGCCCAGAAATCGGGCGAAACGAAGATGCTCAGGACAAACGCGATCGCATAAAACAGAATGAGCAGATAGTGCAGCGGGATACGGAACACGATGCGGAGCATTCCGATCGTCAGGAAAATACCGACGCCCACCGCAACGGTGAGAATGAGCAGATAATTCCCGAGCGGCGTTTTTTCCGCGATCGCGGGCACCTGCTCGGCAAGGATCTGCAAATCAGGCTCGGCGATCGTGACGATAATGCCGATAATAAACGACAACAGCGCAATCAGCCAGATCTTGCGCGAATGCGTCATGGTCGCGCCGATCTTTTCGCCGATGACGAGCATCGACATATCCGCGCCCAGCATGAAGCAGCCCAATCCAACGATGAGCAGAAACACGCCCACGAGGAAGAGCACGAAAGTACCCGCCTCCAACGGCACGAACGCCACGCTCAGCACGAGCACGATGAGCGCGATGGGCAGAATGGAGGTGAGCGATTCTATGATCTTGTCTTTCAGCGCCTTTGTCATTTTACTTCATATACTTCTTTTCGATTTCCGCGATTTTATCGATGCGGCGCACGTGCTTGCCCTCTTCAGAGAAGGGCGTTTCCAGAAACGTTTTTACGATTTCCAACCCGAGATTGACACCGATCATGCCGCCGCCGAGCGCGAGCATATTCGCGTTGTTGTGAAGGCGCGTCATTTTTGCAGAAAGCGGCTCGGAACAGAGCGCGCAGCGCACCCCCTTCACCTTGTTCGCGACAATGGAAATGCCGATCCCCGTCGTGCAGACGACGATGCCGAACGCGCATTCACCGCGCGCGACCGCCTCCGCAGCCTTCACGCCGAAATCGGGATAATCGCACGAAGCCGTCGAATCCGTACCGAAATCGACCGTTTCATACCCGTTCCCGTCCAGCCAGCCGACGACCGCATTTTTCAGCGCAAGTCCGCCGTGATCGCAAGCGATTGCAATTTTCATCATGATATCCCCCTCTATTTATTTTTCGTTTTTGATATTAAGTCCGCGGATGACCGACGGCATACATTCCGCGATCGCGCGGAGCGTGGCGCGGTAGACGTCTGTTCCCTGCCCGTACGGATCTGGAATATCTCTGCCCGCCAAGGCATACATACACGTCACGTTCGGCGCGGGCGCGAGCAGCCTTGCCTGCTCCTCCGTCATACAGACGACGGCGTACGCCTCCGAAAGGATTTTTGGCGTAAGACGGCGGGAGGCGAACGTCTCCGAAACGGGAATGCCCGCCTCTTGCAGCGCGCGCCTGCTGTTTTCCGACATCGGCGCGCCGTCCTTTGCGCGCAGTCCCGCCGAGGAAACGGAGTACCAGCGGATCTTCCGCTTTCTGAGTTCTTCTTTCAGCGCCGCTTCCGCCATGGGAGAACGGCAGGTGTTTCCCGTACAGACGAATACGATCTTCTTATGTTTCATGACCCGCTCTCCTCTTCGGGCTGCCCGAACGCGCGCAGAAAACGGTTGCGCACACCGTCCATCACGCCGCCGCGCGCACGCGGTTCGACTGCGATGAGCAGGCTGGCTTTCCGCTCCCCCTCGCGCAAGAGCGCATACAGATTGGAAGCCATCTCCTCCGGAGACGCGCCCAGATCGAGCGCCGCATACCCCGCAAGCGATTCGCAGACGGCGTGTTCCGCCAGAAAACAAGGCGTTCCGCCCGCGCCGCGTTCCCGCTCGTAACAGCGTTTTGCGTCGGAAAGCGCGTCCGCGGAGAAATACGCCGTCCGACAGCCGGGGGCATAGTGTTTATACGCCATACCCGGGCTTTTCGGCTTTTCCCCCGCGCGCATATGATATACGCCGCAATCGCCGACGACGGAGGCGATCATCTCCTGCGTGACAAGCCCCGCCCGCAAAATCTGCGGGACTGCGCCCGTGCAGTCGAGCACAGTGCTTTCAATACCGCCGCGGGAAGGACCGCCGTCGATGATCAGCGGAATATCACCGTTGAAATCGTCGAGAACGTGCTGCGCCGTGACGGGCGAAACGTGTTTGGAGCGGTTTGCGCTCGGCGCGGCAACGGGTACGTTTACCGCCCTCAGAAACGCCTGCGCAGCGGGCGAGGACGGCACGCGCACCGAAATCGTGGGCAGCCCGCATGAGACGAACTGGCTCACCTTCCCTTTGGACGGGTAGACCATCGTCAGCGGACCGGGCAAAAACGCCTTGCGGAGCGCCTCGGTATAGGACGGAACTTCCGCAAGATCGGAAATATCGTAATCGGAATGTACGTGCGAAATGAGCGGGTTATCCGTCGGACGGCCTTTGAGCGCGAAGATCTTTCTGACGGCTTCGTCGTTGCGGGCGTCCGCGCCGAGACCGTACACCGTCTCCGTATGGAAGGCGACGACCTCCCCCGCCTCGATCAGCTCTTTCGCATAGGCGAGCGCCCGTTCGTCGGGCGGCAGAACGAGCGTCTTCATTCGGGTATCCCCGTATCGTCCCCGTAGCCCGGGAATACGTCCTCCGCGCTCTCGTAGCCCTCGGGAGGCGGAACGAAATGCTGCGGCTCTTCGTCGGGAAGGTCCTGTTCGTCCACGTCGATAAACTTGGTGCATTCGCCGAGGAAGCGGAGCTGGACCCTGCCCAGCGCGCCGTTTCTGTGCTTGGCGAGAATGAGTTCCGCCGCCCCCTTGACCGCCTGCCCCTTGGCAAGTTCCTCCGCCGTGGCGGTGACGTCGGGGCGGTTGATGAACATGACGATATCCGCGTCCTGCTCGATCGCGCCCGATTCGCGCAGGTCGGAAAGCTGCGGCTCTTTGGTCTGGATACGGCGCAGCTGCGAAAGCGCGATGACGGGAACGTTGAGTTCCTTCGCCATGATTTTCAGATCGCGCGTGATGGACGCGATCTCCTGCTGGCGGTTCTCGAACGAGTTTCCGCTCTTGTCGCCGCCGCCGGACGAGCCGCCCATGAGCTGGATATAGTCGATCATGACGAGGTCAAGCCCGCCCGCGGAGGCGGAGAGACGGCGGCACTTGGAAAGCACTTCGGCGGGCGTTACGCGGGAGGAATCGTCGATGAACAGCTTGCTCTTTTGCAGCTTGTCGCTGGCGATCATCAGGTTCTTCCATTCCTTCTGCACGAGTTTGCCCGAGAGCGCCTTTTCCATGCTCACGTTCGCGTGCGCGCACAAAAGACGCTGTACGATCTGCGAACGCGGCATTTCGAGCGAGAACACCGCCGCCGTCCTGTTTTTGACGAGGCAGATATTCTCGACGATGTTCATGGCGAGCGAGGTCTTTCCCATACCGGGGCGCGCCGCAATGACGATGAGGTCGGAGCGCTGCAGACCGTTCGTAATGCGGTCGAGATGTTTGAACCCCGTTTCAAGACCGCGGAACGCGTTGGGGTCGGATTGGATCTCCTCGAACTTCCCGAGCACTTCACGGATAACGACGCCGTCCGCAAGCCCCGCGAGCTGACTGCCGTCCTCCTGCTTGGAAATATCGTAGATCTGTTTTTCGGCGTAGGAGACCGCTTCGCGCGCCTCCGTCCCCTCCGTGCTCACTTCAATGATGCCCTTTGCGGCGCGGATGAGCGCGCGGCGGATCGCGTCGCGGCGGATAATTTCAAAATACTGCTTGTAATTTGCCGCGGAGGGCGTGACTTCGGCAAGCTCGGTAATGCGCACCAGCCCGCCCGCGCGTTCCAGCGTTCCGTCCTGCTCCAACATATCGGTGAGCGTGACGATATCGACGGGTTTGCGCGCGGCGTAAACCTTCTTCATCGCGTCCAGAACGAGGCGGTTGGATTCCTGATAGAAATCGTCCTCGCGGAGCGTTTCCAGAAGCTCGGACTGAATATCCCCGTCGATGAGGATACAGCCCAAGATCGCGGACTCCGCCTCTAAATTGTGCGGCATCTGATTGTTTGCCATGCGTACTTCCTCTGCATAACGAATTTATCAAACGAGCGCGGCTGAAAGCGTATATCGCCGCAATGGATTATTCGAGCGCCTCGAACTCTTCGAGCGCGGCTTCAAACTCGCGCATTGCGCTTGCGAACGTCTCCTTGTCCGTCAGGTCTGCGCCCGCGCCTTTCAGGAGCGAAACGGGATCGGTGGAGCAGCCGCCTTTGAGGAACTCGAAGTAGCGTTCCACGGCGGGTTTTCCTTCGGACAGGATCTTGCCCGCGATGGCGATTGCCGCCGTGATGCCCGTCGCGTACTTGTACACGTAGAAGGAACGGTAGAAGTGCGGAATGCGCGCCCATTCGATGGCGATCTGCTTATCGTGCGTGAGCGCGTCGCCGTAATACTTCTTGTTGAGCGAATAGTAGAGCGCGGAAAGATTGTCCTTATTCAGCGGTTCGCCGCGCTCCGCCATGGCGTGCGCCTCCTGCTCGAAGCAGGCAAACTGCGTCTGGCGGAAGAGCGTGGTGCGGATCATATCCATGAAGTAGTTCAGAAGGTACTTTTTGAGCTTCTTATCCTCCGTCGTGTGCAGGAGATATTTCAAGAGCAGCACCTCGTTGACCGTGCTTGCGACTTCCGCAACGAAGATCTTATAATCCGCCTTGGCATAGGGCTGATTGGCGTTGGAGAAGTAGGAATGCAGGGCGTGCCCCATCTCGTGCGCGATGGTGAACACGTCGTGCGTCGTCTGCTGATAGTTCAGCAGGACGTACGGGTGATTGCCGTAAATGCCGATGGAATACGCGCCGCCGCGCTTGCCCTCCGTCTCGCAGACGTCGATCCAACGCTCGTCCCGTCCCTTTCTGAGCAGCGCGTTGTACTCCTCGCCGAGCGGCGAAAGTCCCTTCAACACAAGCTCGAACGCATCCTCGAAGGAGAGGCGCAGTTCCGCGTCCTCCACGAGCGGGATAGGCAGGTCGTACATATGCATCTCGTCCAGCCCGAGCGTCTTTTTGCGCACTTCCATGTAGCGGTGCATGACGGGCGCGTAGGTATCGACTGCGGAAACGAGGTTGTCGTACACGTCGCGCGAGACGTCCTCTTCAAAGATCGCCGCCTGCAAGCAGCTCTCGTACCCGCGCACGTTTTTGTAGAAAATATCCTTTTTCACGTTGCCGTAGTAGGTGGTGGCAAGCGTGTTGATGATCTTCTCGTATGCCGAATAATACTTTTTGAACGCCTTCGCGCGCGCCTCGCGGTCGCTCCCGCTCATGATGACGGAGTACAGCCCGTGCGAGAGTTTGACCCGCTTGCCCTGATAGACCATATACGGGAGATTGAGTTCCGCGTCGTCGAGCATATCGAAAACGTCGCCCGCAACGCTCAGCGGCTCCGAGGTCTGCGCCAGAATCAGCTCTTCCTTCTCGGAGAGCACGTACTTTTTGCGCGCGATCAGGCGTTTGAGGGAATAGTCGTAATCTTTCAGCCGCTCGTCCGCCGCAATGGCTGCAAGCGTCTCTTCGGGCAGCGCCGTGAGTTCGGGAACGGCAAAGGAGGTCTCCGCGCCGTAGCGGGTGAACAGGCTCATCACCTTTGCAACGTACGCGTTATATTTGGTCACGCGCACGTCCTCGTCGTGTTTCAGGAAGGCGTACAGGTACACGCGCATGAGCTTGATCTCGTACGCGTCGGTCAGCGCAAAATATGCCGCCGCGTTCTCCGCGGTGTTCAGATTGCCGCGGAAGGAAGAAACGTCGGGCAAAGTTTCAAGCGCGGCGAACGCCGCCTCCCATGCCTCGTCGCTCCCGAAAATATCCTCTGTTTTCCACCTGTATTGCGTTTCAACTTCTTTGCGTTCCATATGACTCTCTCCTTAATTTTTGAAACTGTGAATGGGTGCGGGAATGAGGCCGCCGCGGCGGATAAACCTGCCTGCGTCGCCGCCGTGAACGGGCATGACGGGCGCGCGCCCCAGCAGTCCGCCGAAGCTCACTTCGTCCCCCACCTTTTTATCGGGCGCGGGAATGACGCGCACCGCCGTCGTCTTGTTGTTGACCATGCCGATCGCGGCTTCGTCCGCAATGATGGCGGAGATGGTCGCTGCGGGCGTGTCGCCCGGGATCGCGATCATATCCAGCCCGACGGAGCAGACGCACGTCATTGCTTCCAGCTTTTCCAGCGTGATCTTGCCCGCCGTTGCCGATTCGATCATACCGATATCCTCGGAGACGGGAATGAACGCGCCCGAAAGCCCGCCCACGCGGGAGGAAGCCATGACGCCGCCCTTCTTGACCGCGTCGTTGAGCATGGCGAGCGCAGCCGTCGTGCCGTGGCAGCCGACGACTTCCAGCCCCAGCTCTTCGAGGATATGCGCAACGGAATCGCCGCGCGCAGGCGTGGGTGCGAGAGAAAGATCGACGATGCCGAAGCGCGCGCCCAGCCGCTTTGCCGCCTCTTTTGCAACGAGCTGACCCGCGCGCGTGATCTTGAACGCGGTGCGCTTGATGAGTTCGGCTGCGTCGGTGAGGTCGGCATCGGGAATAAATTTCAGCGCGTGCTGCACGACGCCCGGACCGGAGACGCCCACGTTGATGACGGTATCGCTCTCGCCCACGCCGTGGAACGCGCCCGCCATGAAGGGGTTGTCCTCCACCGCGTTGCAGAACACCACAAGTTTGGCGCAGCCGAGCCCGTCGCGGTCGGCGGTGCGCGCCGCCGTCTCCAAAACGATCTCGCCCATCATGCGGACGGCGTCCATATTGATGCCCGATTTACTCGACCCGACGTTGACGGAAGAACACAGCCGCCCCGTCGCGGCGAGCACTTCGGGAATGGTCTTTAAAAAGGCTTCCTCGTAATCCGCCGTTCCCTTGTGAACGAGCGCGGAATAGCCGCCCAGAAAGTCGATGCCGAGCTCCGCCGCCGCGCGGTCGAGCGCGCGCCCGACGAGCGGGCTCTTTTCGGGAAACGCCGCCGTAATGAGCGAAACGGGCGTGACGGACACGCGTTTATTGACGATGGGAATGCCGTATTCGCGCGAAAGCTCGTTTGCCGTTTTCACGAGGTCTTTCGCGCTCTTCATCACACGGTCGTACACCGCCTGTGCGGTCTCTTCCGCCGTCGAACGGATGCAGGGAAGAAGGGAGACGCCCATCGTCACCGTGCGGATGTCGAGGTGCTCCTTCTCGATCATATCTATCGTTTCAAGTACGTCAAATTTATTGAACATGATGCTCCCCTCGGCAGAACTCAGACGTTGTGCATGGCGTCAAAGATGTCCGCGTGCTGCAGGCGGACGGTCATGCCGATCTTCGCACCCATCTCTTCCAGCTCGGAAGAGAGCGCGGCAAAATCCTTCTTGCTTTCGGAGGTATCCACCATCATGATCATGGCGAACTGATCGCCGAGAATGGTCTGAGAAATGTCTTCAATGTTGACGTCGCGCTCGAACAGAAATCCGCTCACCTTGGCGATGATCCCCTTTCTGTCCGAACCCGTTACCGTTACGACTGCTCGCATAATAACTATTGTCTCCTATGAATTTTCAGATTTTTTCAGTAAATACAGCTTGCGGCGCGGTTTACGCCCGCAGAAAACGCCGCGATCAATCGACGATTTCATACTCGATGAGCAGATTCCCCTGCGAGATCACGCGCACCGACTGCCCTACTTCAAAGGGCGGGAAATCCTTTTCCCCGTCAACGTAGATCTGACGGATCATGTCTTCGTCGCGTTTATAGTTGTGGACGCGGAATGTCGCCACGTTGACGTCTACACCGTCCACGGTCGTCCAGTCCTCGATGCCCGAAAACGGCGCGACCGTATATTCTTTCAGCCCGACGGAAATATAGCGGAGCATCCTGAAATAGGCGTTCGCACGCTTGAAACAGATGCCCATATAGGGAAACAGAAAGATGATATACAGCGCCGCCAGAATACAGGCAACCGCCGTCGCCCAGGTGCCGTTCGGATCTTCATACGGCAGCATGATATAGTAGATAAATACTGCAAGAAATCCCGCGACAAACAGCCCCGTAGCGATAAAGAAGCCAGAAAGAATGCGTTTGCGCTGTTTATAGGCGTTCCAAAGGTCAACGTCCTGATACAATCTCGTCATGTAATCCTCAATCGCGCGGACGCGCGCTTTTCCTCATATTATACACGATCCGCGCGCGGAAATCAAGTCCGCGCGCACAGACAGCTTTTTTTGTGCTTATAACCCGGATAAACGTTTATTTTGCAATGAAGAGCACGCCCAGCGTGTTTCTGCCGCAATGTCCCGTGATGACTGACCCCGCGACCGTTTCGAGCACTTCCTCGAAGGAAAAAAGCTCCTTCACTTTCTGCCGCGCAACTTCGATCACGCTCTCGTCCGCACTGCTGTGCGTAATAAAGCAGCGCGTCCTGTCGTATTCGGGATATTTCGCGGCGAGGTCGGTCACATACTGCGCAATACACTTCTCCATGCTCCCGCGGTATTTTTTGCCTGCGACGAGCTGCCCGTCGTCCATCTCGATCAGCGGGTGGATTTTGAGCAGATTTGCCCCGTAAAGCGCCATGCGGGAGCATCTGCCGCCCTTATAGAGATAATCGAGGCGGTCAGGCACAAACGAAGTGTTCACCTTGGGACGGACGGCGTTCGCCTTTTCAACGATCTCCTCCGCCGACGCGCCCGCGTCGCGCAGATCCGCCGCCATCATGATGACAAGTCCCTGCCCTGTAGAGAGCGCCTTGGTATCGATGACGTGTACTTTTCCGCCGAACGACTTCGCCGCCTCCGCCGCATAGGAGTACGAGGACGACGCCTTGGACGAAATGCTGAAATGAATAACCGTCTCCCCCGCCTCCACATACGGACGGAAGAAGTCCTCGTAATCGGCGATGCTCGGCGCAGCCGTCTTGGGGAGCTGCCCCGTCTTTTCGACATAGTTGAAGATGTCCTGCGGGACGATATCCACGCCGTCCGAATAGGGCGTTCCGCCGAGAATCACCGTGAGCGGCTTGATACCGACGCCGCGCTTTGCGATATTCTCGCCGAGATCGCAGGTACTGTCTGCCGTAAGTCTGATCATACTTTCCTCCATTGTTCATTCCTCTTTATTTCATGATTTATGAAAACAAATCTTGCAGGGCGTAACGGATATTCTCCACAAACGTTGTGAACCCCTTTATGGAAACTGCCCAATCGGGGACGACGCCGACAATATCGGAATACAGCCGCGTGCCGACTTCCGTCGAGTCCCGGCTGACGTCGCGGTGGTCACCGAGGAAAAAGATCTCCCCTTCGCCGACCGCAACTTCCGGAAAATCGGGCGTGACGCCCTTTGTGTAAGGCTCGTCGAGCGGCGCGTATTCTCCGCCCGCAGGCTTCACGTAGACTACCCCCTCCTCGCATTTGACGCAGTCGCCCTCTTTTGCGATGAGACGTTTGATAATATTGTTCGTATCCGGTTCAAAATCCGGATCGCCGTGTACGTCGATGATGACGATGTCGCCGCGCTCGGCGTCGAATCTGCGCAGCGCATAAACGATGTCTCCGCCATGAATGGTATCTTCCATGGAAGAACCGGTGACGTCCACGGCGAACGTATAGGTCACGCGCAGGAGATTGACGATGAGCACGAGGAGAAGCGCCGCAACGACGATCGCGAATACGACGTACGGCGCAGCCGACTCCTTCGGCTTGTTGAGCATACGCGGGCGGCGCGTCATGACTTATTCTCCGCAACGCGCTTTACGCGTTTTTTCAGCTCGTCGGGCGTGAGCATGACGACCCGTCCGCACGTCAGGCAGCGGATCTTGAAATCCGCGCCCGTACGCACGATCTCCCAGCGTTTTCCGCCGCACGGATGTTGTTTTTTTGTCTCGACGACTGCGCCGAGCGTAAATTGCGTCAGATCCATAAAATATTATTCACGAGCACCTCTGCGCTCCCGACAAACACGACGGAGATGACGTTTTTGAAATTTTCGAGGTGCTGCCCCGTCTCCGTTTTGAAGTCCGACGGCTCAAAAAAGAGACTTTTCCATTTGCCGCCGCCCTGAATGTGCGCCTCTGCGCTGTATCCGCGCTCTTCGTTTGCGTCGGGGTAGAACGTGACTTTGAGGAGCGCGTCCTCTTTACAATATGCGTCGAGACGGAGCGCCGCTCCATCGGGCGCGGCATAGCGCGGCTCGCTCACGCGGTACGAGACAAGCCCCGCCTCCGCCGTCGCGCCAAGGATGCCGCCGTAGCCCGGGAGCAGTTTCGCGTCAGTTCCCGCGCTGTCGGCAAAGCAGTTCGCCATGGAACGCGCGCGGCGGCGGAATCCCGCCACGCCGTTCGTCCCGTCCCGCTCGGATTCGTAAATCACGCGGCTTTTTAAGCAGGCGTTTTTATAGGGATGTTCGATGACGACTTCCTGAATTTTGGACGTCACGGAAAAATTATTGGAATAATTTGCGAACGCGTACACGAGCGCACGGCGGCTGCCTTCATAGATGTTCAGCGGATAGGTGCCGACGTTGCCGTTAAGGTTCGCCGCCGTGCCGAGGACGCGCGTCCAGTCACGGGCGCGGGCGTCGGTGATCTTTTCCGTATAGAAGATGCCGCTGCTGCGGATCTCCCCGTCCTCGTCGAACGTCGCCCTGACGACGAGGCTGCCGTCCTCTTCCTCTACGGAAATGCCGACGGGCGCGCTCACAAATACGGAACGGTTTTTCAGATATTTATCGAGAAAGAGATCGATGTCGGCAAGCGAGTGCAGTCCGATCAGTCCGTTCCCGTGCGCGGAATACAAAAATGCTTTTTCCACGTCGGGATTGATCTGCTGGAAGGTATCGTACACGCGGTCATAGTCGTGTTTGGTATCGTTGACGGCGGAGAGAAGGAGTACGGGGCACTTAACGTAGGGCGCATAGCTCTGTGAATCGATGCCCGCAATAAAGCGGTGGCGCTCCTCGTCGAACACGCGCTGTTCGCCCGCGAATTTTTCCATGCCGCGGTACGCCCACCAGCCCGCCGCGCACACGGTGATCATGCAGGAAAGCTGCGCGTAGGGCGCGATTTTAAAGAGCACTTCCCCGCCCGAGCGCAGACCGATCGCGCCGAACCGCGTGACCTCTTCGCGCGAGGCAAGGAATTTGGCGGCATAGCGCGCGACGCCCGCCCACTCGTACCAGCTGGTCTCTCGGGCAGTTGGTTCCGCATAGTCAAGATGCCGCCCCGCGCGCACAAAGTTGGCGTAATCGATATCGGGCGGATACTGCGTACAGAGGTCAGTACCGTTGTCGCCGCAGTAATCCACGCTCAGCACGCCGAACCCGCGCGAGACGAAATGCTTTACGAACGATTCGTCAAACGGATGCCCCGCCTCGTACAGAACGAGCACGACGGGGAAACTCGCCTCCCCCTCTGGAAAGGCGTACTGCGCATAAATTTTTACCCGCGACGCGCCGACGCTGCGCCCGAAAAAACAGATCTCCTGAAAGGCGACGCCGCCGCGCACCTCCTCGCCGAGGATTTTCTCTTCGAGGGGGAGCGTGTCGTCAAAGTCCTTCCATAACGTCACGGGGGTCAGAAACGTACTTGCCAAACAGATTACCTCACTCCGTAAAAATTTGCGATCCGTGCCGCTCGGTGGCTTTTTTTACCGAGAGCTTGCGGTCGATCCGATGTTTGAGTTCCTCCACATGGGAGATGATGCCGATGGAGAAATGCTCTCCTTTGAGTTTTTCAAGGCTGTCCATCACCACGTCCACGAGGTGTTCGTCCAGCGTGCCGAATCCTTCGTCCAAAAAGAAGAACTCGATGGGACGCAGCGATTTGCGGCAGATCTCCGCGCTCAGCGCAAGCGCGAGCGAGAGCGAAACAAGGAAGGTCTCCCCGCCCGAGAGCGTGTATACGCCGCGGGTCTGCCCGCCGTTGAAGTTATCGCCGACGAAAAATCCCCTGTCGTAGCGCAGACAGTATCTTCCGTCCGTCAGCGTGAGGAGCTGGCGCGTGGCGTTCGCCGCCACCGTTTGCAGATACTCCTCCGCCGCAAATTCCATAAATTTATTGCCTTCGAGAAGCTTTCTCAACCGCTCGTAGAGCGCGGCGCGCTTTTCTTTTTCCGCCCGCTCCTTCTCCAAAGCGTGTTTCTCTTTTAATCCCGCTTCGGCGCGGGTCAGGGCTTCCCTTCTGACAGCGAGCGTCTGCGAGCAGGCCTTTGCCTCCGCTTCCGCGGCGGAGAGTTTTTCCGCGACTGCCCTGTACGCTTCGTCCGTGGCTGAATCGAGGTCTTCCGCGCTCAGCTCGCGCAGTTTGGAGCGGGTCGCCGCCCAATCGTCGCGGAACTTTTCCACGCGCGCCCTTGCCGCCGCGGGATCGCCGTATTTGGAAGAGAGCGCGATCGCCTCCTCCGCGCTTTGGAAATTCCCCGAAGCAAGCGCCTCCGAAAGGCGTTTTGCGGCGTTCTCCATCGCCTCGCGCGCCGCCGCCTCGTCCGATGCCGCCCGCGCGTGCGCCGTGCGCGCCTCCGCAAGGGCGTTCCGCGCCGTCTCCGTCTCTTTTGCGTGACGGCTGCGTTCCGCACGCAGTGCGGCAAGCCGCTCTTCCATGGCGGAAACAGGTTCTTCTTCGGGAACCGCCCCCTCGCTCAGCCGCGCGATGCGCGCTTTCGTCTCGTCGAGGTCGGCGCTCAGGCGGCGGAGATTTTCCAGATGCAGATCGTACCGCCCTTTCGCCTTTTCGAGCATGAGTTTCTGCCGCTCGACGTCCGCGCGATCCTTCTGCCGCGCCTCGAACTGCGCGCGGAGTGCGTCGAGATCGGGGCGTTCGCCCGCCGCGAGCGCGTCGTATTTTTCAATGAGCGGTCGGCTGTCGTCGCCGATCTCCCTGTATTTTTCCGTTAAATCGCGAAGTTCGGAAGCAAACTGCGCGTATTCGCCCTTAAAGAGCGATTTTGCGTGCGTTTCGAGATAGCCGACGAAATCTTCCGTACCGAGCGCAGCTGCCGTACGTTCAAGCTTGGCGCGCTCTTCATCGTACGAGAAATCGCGGAACGCCGTCCGCTCTTCGGCAAGCGAACGCTCGACTTTGGAAAAATGCTCTTTCGCCCGCGCAAGCTCGTCCGCCGTCACCTGCCGCGCCTTTGCCGCGGCAATGCGCTCGGCAAGAACGCGCTCCCGTTCCTCGGCTCCCGCCGCATTCCACGCGGCGAGCGCGCGCTCCGCCTCTTCGGCGCGCTGTACGCGCGCCTGCGCCGCTTGCAGGTTCTTTTCCCGTTCGGCGGCGCGGAGACGGCAGTCCTTCGCCTCCTTTGCCGCTTTCACCGCGGCGGCGGCTCTGTCGAGGCGGTCCAGCTCGCCGCTCAGCGTTTTCATTTCCTCGCGGCGCGCTTCCAGCTTCGCCATCTCTGCGGCGGCGCGCTCCCGTTCCGCACGGCGGCGCACCTTTTCCGCAAGCAGTTCCTTCTCCTTCCGTATAGAAGTCAGCGACGTTTGCAGAGCCGTCTCCCGCGCGGCAAGCGTTTTCACCTCTTCGACAAGCGTCTCCACCGTCTCCTTGGTGATCTGCGCGTACTGTTCGAGGCGGGCGTTCGTGACGTCGAGCGCGTTCCGCGCCTCCGCAAGTTTTCCGCCCGCGCGCTTGATGAGCGCGTCGCCGTACGATTCGAGATCGAACAGGCGGGAAACGAGTTTCAGACGGTCGCTCCGCGCGGATTTCACGAACTGCGCAAATTCGCCCTGCGGGAGCGCGATACACTTTTCAAAGTCCTTCTGTTCCAGCCCGATAATGCGTTCCAACAGGGCGTTGCTGTCGCGCACGCCGTCCGCGACGGCGACCCAGCGGTCTTTGTCCCGTTCAAATACTTTGGCTGACTGCGCGGCGTTCTTGCGTTTGAGTTCGCGCTCGACGCGGAACTTTTTTCTGCTCCCGTCGTAAAAGATCTCAAACTCGAACTGTACGTCCGCTCTGTCCGTATTGTAATTGATGACATCCGCAATACTGCCCGAGCGCGAACGCGCCACGTTGCCGTACAGGGCGAACCCGATGCAGTCGAGAATGGTGCTTTTGCCCGATCCGGTATCGCCGAAAATGCCGAAGATCCCGAATTGGAGGAGCTGTTCAAAATCGATCTCCGCGCGTTCGGAGAAGGAATTGATCCCGCAAAAACTGAGATAGGTCGGTTTCATGCGCCCTCCCCGAGGAGTTCGAGAAACGCCTCTTTGAGCTCGTCGGACGGCGGATCGCCGTAAACCGACTTATAGTATTCCACAAAAAGCTCTTCCGAAGAGAGCGCGCTGCGCACGATCTCGGGCGCGTCGACGGCAGTCTGCGTACGCACGATGAGCGAAACAAGCCCCTCGTTCGCCTCGCGGAGCGCAAGCGTTTCCTGCGCGGTGAGCGGCGCGTTCAGGTGCAGCGTGAGTTCGACGAACGCGTTTTCGTATCTGCGCAGAAGCGCGAGCGCCTGTTCCACGCCCGCCGCTTCCAGCCGGACGAGTTTTCTGCCCGACGTTAAGGGGATTTCCTTTTCAAAGACGACTCTGTCCCCCTCCGTTTTCAGAATGGCAACGCTCTTGGGGATATTCACCTCGTCAAAGGAATATTGCAGAAGCGAACCGCTGTAATACACGTTGTCGCGCAGGCGCTGGCGCTTATGCAGATGTCCGAGCGCCGTAAACGCGTCCGCAGGGAAACAGTCAATGGGGACAACGCGCGCGCCGCCGAGCTGAATATCGCGTTCGCTCTCGCTCGCCGCGCCGCCCGCGGCAAAAAGGTGCGTCAGCAAGACGTACGGAACGCCCTTCCCGCGCGCCTCTGCGCCGCAGGAGATCCAGCGCGCGACCTTTTCGGCGTACGTTTCCTCCGTTTTCTCCTCTTTCAGGCGCGCCTCGTTGGGGTACGGGAGCGCGTTCACGTACAGCCGCTCGCCCGCCTCGTTTTCAAGCAGAAGATGGTTCTCCCCCGACCCGACGGCGCGCACGCCGCGCGAACCGCCGACGGGAAGGGCGCGTTTCGTCCCGCCGAACAAATACACCCCTTCCTCTGCGGAGATGGGCGCGGACGCGGCAAGGCGAATGCCGTCGTCGTGATTGCCGCTGATGAGCACGACCGCGCGCCGCGCCCCCGCAAGCCGCTTGACGGCATGAAAAAACACCTCCTCTGCTTCGGCGGAGGGCATGAAGGTATCGAAGACGTCTCCCGCAACGAGGACGACGTCCGCCTGCTCGTCCTCGCAGATGCGGACGAGCTCTTCGAGCGCTTCTCTCTGTTCGGGAAGGCGCTCTCTGTCCATCAGCCGTTTGCCGATGTGCCAGTCGGAGGTGTGAAGGATTTTCATATTCGGAAAAAAGAAAGCGGCACAGTCAAAAGAAATTGCAATTCGCCGCCGATTATGCTATACTATTATATAACGGAACGAAAAAAAAAGCAAGCGTTCGATTTGCTTTCCGCCAAATTACGGCAGTAAAACAACGGACAAATTTCAGGGAGGGGTGAGCGATTCATGTCTTTCGCCGCGTTTTCAAAAGATTTCACCGCCAATATGTTCACGAGTGTGGAAAATCAGTTCATCACGAAGTATCTGCCGCAGGCGGACGGCGACGCGGTGCGCGCCTATCTCTACGGGCTTTACCTCTGCCAATGCGCGGGCGAGTTCGACGCGGAGACGGCGGCAAAACTGCTCCGCATCCCCCTGCCGCGTTTTTTGGAGATCTTCGATTTTTGGGAGGAGTGCGATCTGGTGCGCATTCTCTCCCGCTCCCCCCTCATGCTCGAATACCTGCCCGTGAACGCCGCCGTCGGAAAGCCGAAATCGGTTCGCCCCGAAAAATACGCCGCGTTCAACCGCGAGCTGTACAAGCTCTTGCAGCGCGCGAAAAAGGACTTCAAACCCTACGAAATGCAGCGCATTCTCGAATTTCTGGAAAATGAGCCGATGGAGCAGCAGGCGTTCCTGCTGGTGGTGGAATATTGCGTGAAAAAGGACGGCGAAAAGCTCTCTGCGGCTCACGTGCTCAACAAGGCGCAGAAGCTCTGCCGCGAACGCAAGTACACCTACGAACAGATCGAAGCCGATCTCGCCGACTTCAACGCCCGCGAGCGAGAGCTTTCCAGGCTGTTCACTCTGCTCGGCATATACCGCAAGCCGCAGGAGAGCGACTACGACTTTCTGGAAAAGTGGTCCGCGCGCGGCATGGAGACGGGCGCGGTGACCGCCTGCGCCGAGACGCTGAAAAAAGGTTCGCTCGCCTCCCTCGACCTCCTCGTAGAGGAACTCATCGAAAAGGACTGCAAGACGGAAGCCGCGGCGCGCGCCTACCTGAAACGGCGCGAGGAACTTACCTCCATCGTATTTAAGGTGGCGCGGAAACTCGGCGTGAAGGTGCAGAATCCCCGCCCCTACATAGAGGAGTACGCCGAAAAATGGCTGGAACGCGGATATGACGAGGAGAGTCTTACCCTCGTTGCCGCGCTCGGCATGAAACTTTCCTTCGGGTTCCCCGAAACGGACGCCCTTCTCGACCAGATGTACGGAGCGGGCATCACGGACGCGGAGAGCGTGAAATCGTACTGCGCCGAACGGGAAGGGCAGCTCAAACTCCTGCAAAAATTGCAGCCGCTCTGCGGCGTGATCAAAAAGACGACCGCCGCGCTCGATACCGTCGCCGCATGGAAGAGTTGGAATCTCTCCGACGCGCTCATCGCGGAAGCGGCAAAACGCAGCGCGGGCGCATCGTCCCCCCTGCCGTACATGAACAAACTCCTTTCCGAATGGAAGCGGGAGGGCGTGACCGACCCCGCGGCGATCCCCGAACGGCAGACCGCGCAGACGCCCGCTGCACGCGATTACCGCACGAAGGCGGACATCAACGCGGACGCGCGCAGCGAGCGCGAACGCTGGTATGCGCTCCGCCGCAACGCCGCCGTGGAACGCGCGGACCGCACCCGCGCCGCGGCGGAAAAAGACCCCGCGTTCGCCGCCGCGGAGAAGGCGATCAAAAAGGACGAGATCGAACTTGCCAAAGCGGAAGTGTTCTCCCCCGCCGATCTTCCCGCCATTCGGGAACGCATTCAGGCGGCGCGGCGCAGCCGCGCGGAAGCGTTGAAAAAGCTCGGCATTCAGGAGGCCGATCTCATGCCAAGATACGCCTGCCGGAAGTGCTCCGATACGGGATTTTTGCCCGACGGCAGAATGTGCGATTGTTATCAGGAATAAAATCAAGCACAACACAAAAGCGCCCCGATTTTATCAAATCGGGGCGCTTTTATAGGCGTTTTCGGAGAAACACACAGTATTATGTCTGACATACTACTATGAAACAGCCAAAAAATCTCGCGCTATTCGTACTCTCCGTAGTCGCGGCGGTCGGGCGGCGCGCCGTGCGGAGGCGACGGAGCACACTCTCTCTGTCCGCTCCCCCACTTGCCTTTCTTTTCGGGTTTGGGCGCGGAACGGACTTCCACCAGCACCACGTCGATCCCGATTTTTTTCACGCATTTCAGCTCAATGAAAAGCTCCGCTTTGCCCCAGCGGAATCCCCTTCCCCCGGGCACGACGATCCCCTGCACGCGCCCTTCGGGAAAGGTGAATACCACGTCGCATACGCGCCCGAGACGCTTGCCGTCGGTGAGGTTCACGACCTCCTTGCTATGCAATTCCGAAAAACTTGTTTCCACGTTTTATTATATGCGCCGCGTCGAAAAAATGTGTTTCTTGTAAAATTTTCAAAAATGCACATTGCGGCGCACACGATAGGCGCGCTGCGGGATACACGTTACAACGCATTGAAAACGCCGCCCGAATTTCGGGCGGCGAAACAACTGTCCTTTAAAAGATTTCCTTGCGGATCGCGCCGATCGCATTTTTTTCAAGGCGCGAGACCTGCGCCTGCGAAATCCCCACTTCCGCGGAAATTTCCGTCTGCGTTTTTCCCTCGAAATACCGAAGCTGCAAAATCTTCCGTTCGCGCTCCGTCAGGCGGGCGATGGCGTCTTTTAAGGCGACGCGCTCCGTCCAGATTTCCTCGCTCTGCGTTTCATCGAAGAGCTGATCCAACAGCTGCAGCGTATCGCCCGACTTGTTATAGACCGGCTCGTACAGCGAGACGGGGTCGGAGATCGCGTCGAGCGCGTAGACGACTTCCCGCTCCTGCACTTTGAGTGCCTCGGCGATCTTTTCGATGGTCGCCTCCTCGTCCCGCTCCTCAATGCTCTCGCGCACCTTTAAGATGCGGTACGCTCTGTCGCGGATGGAGCGCGAAACGCGGAGCGAATTTCCGTCGCGCAGATACCGCTTGATCTCCCCCAGAATCATCGGCACGGCGTATGTGGAGAATTTGACGTTGAACGAGAGATCAAACCCGTCGATCGCCTTGATCAGCCCCACGCAGCCCGCCTGAAAGACGTCGTCCGCATTGGCGTTCTTCGCCCAGAACCGCTTGACGAGCGAAAGCACGAGGCGCATATTCCCGATGATGAACTTATCCCGCGCCGCCCTGTCGCCCGCCTTCAGACGGCGCATCAGCTCGTCGTTTTCCTTGTGCGAGAGCTTGGGAAGCCCCGTCGTGTCCACTCCGCAGATACTTACTTTTTGCAGCATACCCCACCTCCTTCGGCAAAAGCCTATGTACGCGGAATGAGTATGCGGAATTTTCGCTTTTTCATGCGGGAGCGGCGCGGAGGATCAGACGAGCTTGGAAATTTCCTTTTTCAGCCGCTCGATGATCTTCTTTTCCAGCCGCGATATGTAGCTTTGGGAGATCCCGAGGCAGTCGGCAACGTCCTTCTGCGTCATCTCCTCCTGTCCGCCCAGCCCGAATCGCATATACATGATCTTTCGTTCGCGGTCGGGCAGTTTTTTGAGCGCCTCTTTCAGAAGTTCTCTTTCCACGCTCGCCTCCACGCCGCCGTACACGGTCTCGCTGTCCGTGCCGAGCACGTCGGAGAGCAGCAGCTCGTTTCCCTCGAAATCGGTATTCAGCGGTTCGTCGAAGGAGACTTCGCTCTTCAACTTCACGGTGCGCCGCAGATACATTAAGATCTCGTTTTCGATACAGCGCGAGGCGTACGTCGCAAGTTTGATGTTTTTGTCCGCACGGAAGGAGTTGATGGCTTTGATCAGCCCGATCGTACCGATGGAAATGAGGTCGTCGCCGTCCACGCCCGTATTTTCAAATTTGCGCGAGATGTACACGACGAGCCGCAGATTGTGCTCAACGAGCTTCGCCTTGACCGTCTCCGCGTCCTCGCCCGCCTCGAGCTTGGCGAGCATCTCCGCCTCCTCCTCGGGCGGGAGCGGCAACGGAAGCGCCTCGTTTCCGCAGAGATAATGTACGACGTTCTCTCCGCCCTTTATCCTTTGCAGCCATTCTTTCAGCGCTGAAAATACGTTCATGACACTCCTCCAATAGCGTGGTATGTAAAATGAGCTGATACCCCTTGCCGACGTCGCCCACCGTGGCATAGACGCTCCGCTTTACGCCGCAGACGCAGATCTCGTCGATGCGGAACACGGGCCGCTCCGCACTGCCGTTCACCGTTCCGACTTCCATGCGCCCGACCGACGGCGGAGACGCGCCGAACAGCGCAAATACCGCCGCAACGGAGAGCACGCACACCGGCTCGCCGCGGAAGATGAGGCAATTCCCGCTGTCCGCAAAGCCCGTCCAATGAACCGTCCGCGCCCCCGCGGTCAGCGTACACTCCAAAAGATTCTGCCTGATTTTCCGATGGCGGTACAGCGCACGCATCCACGCAAGCGCGGCGCAGACGAAGATCCCGGCACCCGCAAATACGAGCGCAACGGGCGCACGCTCCACATAAAACCCTGTCCCGTCGGCGGTTTCTATCCCGAAGAAGGAATATGCCGCCGTCAGGATCCCGCCGAGTGCGAAGGTAAACGCGAAGAATGCGGATACCGCGATCAGGCATGATTTTGCGCCGCCCGAGCAGGCGACAAGGCAGATCAGGACGCCGGAAACAACCTTCACAAAGTACGCCGCCCAGACGGGGAGCGCGATGAGCGGAAATACGACGGCGAACGCGCCCCCGAGCGCCGCGGCAAGGCAGAGCCGCCATATGCAGACGCGCCGCCGCGCGCACTTCACCGCAAGATATAAGAGCAGTCCGTCGAGCAGCGCGTTTTCCAGAAATGCGTATTCCCAATAGACGATCATCTTCCCGCCTCGTATCTGCCATTATAATTGCTCGCCGCACGCGAAGGATGCGGAAGTGCGCCGAATCGCGTCGAAGAACGGCGCTTTCCCGCCCCGCAAATTCTGATAAGATCCGCGGAAAAATTGCCCTCTTGCCAAGCGGCACAAGATATGGTATACTGTACGCAGGAGGGCTACTATGGATATATCCAACGCATCGCGTTTTCTGCAAAGCTACAACCGCATTGAAGCGCAGCTGAAACTGCTGTACAACGCAAAAGCGACCGCAAACTTTACCGACCTCGTCAAACGGTGTTCCGACCTCGACATCACCGTACGGCGGTACGCAAGCGAACTGATCGACTACGGAAAACTGCGGAACGCCATCGTCCACCGCACCGCGGGATCGACGGACGAAACAGTGATCGCCGTTCCCTGCGACGAAGTCGTTACGACGATCGAGTTCATCGAAGCCATGCTCTGCCGCCCGCCGCGCCTCATCGACGCGATCAAGATCAAAAAAATCGCTTCGGTGTTCGCCGACAAGCCGGTGCTCAGCGCGGTGGAGGCATTCCGCGAAAATTGGCAGAAAACGCTCGTCGTTTACGACCACGGCACGATGGTGGGCGTGATCAACTCCTACGGACTGTATTCCGAGATCGAGATCCGCGTGAAAGCGGGCGAAGATCTGAGTGCATTCTTCACCAAAACACTCTGCCGCGACGTCATGCACGAATCTGAAATGGAGAAATACTGCATCATGAGTCAGGACGCGACCGTCTTTGAGGTATTTGTCGCCTTCGAGGAGCGGAAGAACCTTCTCGCCGTCATCGTCACCGAACACGGCGTATTCGGCGAAAAGGCACTCTCGATCGTAACGCCTTCCGACTTCCCCCGCATCAACCGCTTCCTCGAAAGCTACAACGCAAAGCCGTTTTAAGCGTGTTTTCACGTTTTTTGCCTCATTTTTTGCGATACGAAAAAATCTTACAAAAAATTAAAATTTTTTTCACCAAAACTATTGACAAGTGAAAATTATGTGCTATAATGAAGGCACAACAAGGGAGAAAGCAACAAGGAAGTTCTCCGAAAAAGGAAGGAAAAAGAATCCTTCCGCAAGAAGATTTCCAATTCCAAATCCGATGACCTTCTGAAAGTCGTATGATCTGTGGGTCGGTTCCTCAAAAAGAAATCGATACGAAACGAGGAAGCAAAGAAGAAGAGGAAAAAGAAAAATTCAAACGGAAAATTCTTCGGAAAGCCTTTTGAAGAAAACGAAACCGCATTCCACCCACAGTCAACCGTTTCGCGTACGGAAACAATCGGGAAAGCGAACACCGAAAGCAGACTCCTCTCGTTGCGTGGGTTTCTCATCGCAAACGAAAAAGTATCCTATCCTGACAAGAGAACATTCGAACGCTTGAAATTCTGGCGATGAAGAGCGGAAGAAAGCAATCTTGAAAACCGAAACAGGAAATCGCCCTTTCACTTAGAATTCTGGTGATGATAAGGAAAAGAACGAAATCCCCTTTCAGTGACAGGAGAAGAGAAACAGGTTTGGCAGTCCGTAAAAGGGAAAGAAAAATTCCTTTCAAAGATCAGGGAGTTTCAACCAACAAGAACGAAAAGAAACAGGTTGAAAAAGTGTAAGTACGATCTGCGAAAAGAACTTTCCGGAATCAGCGGAATGATAAGATGATAAATGCCACGAAATAACGGGCGGCGAACCGGAATGGTTCGCCGCCTTACTTTATGTCCTTCCCCTACCGCTTGCAACAACCTGCGAAGAAAATCCATCTATGCGGATCGGACGATTTGAAAACGCCCCCTTCCGCCGCAATACACGCCGCACAAGTTTTAAAAATGCCCCCGCCGCACGCATTTGCGTGCGGCGGGGGGGTTGCTTTGATTTAACTGCGACTGCGCGTTTACTGCGGCTGTTCGGTGCGGAGCGTAAGCCCGTTTTCGTCGCAGTCGAGAGTGATTTTCGTACCCGCCGGCGGATTCTGTCCGACGATAAATTTCGCGAGCATCGTTTCGGCGTGCGACTGAATGTACCGCTTCAACGGACGCGCGCCGAACGCTGCGTCGTAACCGTTATCGGAAATATAACCGACGGCACGAGGCGTCACTTCGAGGTCGAGATTTTCCTCTTTCAGGCGTCTTTTCAGCCTGCCGAGCAGGATCTCGACGATCTTATCGATATTCTCGCGCGTGAGCGGCTTGAAGATGATGATTTCATCCAGTCTGTTCAAGAACTCGGGACGGAAGGAGCGTTTCAGCAGGTTCGAAACCTTTTCGCGCGCCTGCGCGCTGATCTCGCCGTTTTCGATCCCATCCATAATATGCTCGGAACCGAGGTTGGAAGTAAGAATAATGATCGTGTTTTTGAAGTCCACGGTCCTGCCCTGCGAGTCGGTCACGCGGCCGTCGTCAAGGATCTGCAAGAGGATATTGAACACGTCTGGGTGCGCTTTCTCGATTTCGTCGAATAGCACGATGGAGTACGGTTTTCTGCGCACCGCCTCGGTGAGCGTGCCGCCCTCCTCGTAGCCGACGTACCCGGGAGGCGCGCCGATCAGACGGGAGACGGAGAACTTCTCCATATACTCCGACATATCGATACGCACGATATTCTTTTCGTCGTCGAAGAGATTTTCGGCGAGAGACTTTGCAAGTTCCGTCTTGCCGACGCCCGTAGGCCCGAGGAAAAGGAAGGAGCCGATCGGGCGGTTCGGGTCGGAAATCCCCGCGCGGGACCGCAAAATAGCCTCCGAAACTTTGGTGACAGCCTCGTCCTGCCCCACGACGCGCTTATGCAGGTCGTCGGGAAGGCGTAAAATTTTTTCCCGCTCGCCCTCTTTGAGCTTTGCGACGGGGATCCCCGTCCAGCGCGCGACGATGCGGTTGATCTCCTCTTCGGTGACTTCGTCCTGCAAGAGCGCGTCCTCGCGGTCATTGACGCTCGACTTCGCCTGTTCCAGCTTCTTTTCCAGCTCCACAAGTTCGCCGTATTTCAGACGGGACGCCTCCTCGTACCTGCCGGCATTCATCAAAGAATCGATCTCTCCGTTCATGCGGTCGATCTTCTCTTTGAGGTCTTTCTCGGCGCGGATGGAGTTCTTTTCGTCCTCCCACTTCGTTTTCATTGCCGTGAACGTCTCTTTGAGGGAGGCAAGCTCCTTTCTGAGCGCTTCCAGCCGCGCCTTGGAGAGGTTATCCTGCTCCTTGGAGAGCGCCTTTTCCTCCACTTCGAGCTGCGCGATCTTGCGGTTCATCGCGTCCATATCGGCGGGCATGGAGTCGATCTCCGTACGGATCATCGCCGCCGCCTCGTCCACGAGGTCGATCGCCTTATCGGGCAGAAAACGGTCGGTGATATAGCGGTTGGAGAGCACCGCCGCCGCGACGAGCGCGTCGTCGTGAATGCGCACGCCGTGGAAAATTTCAAAACGCTCTTTCAGTCCGCGCAGAATGGAGATGGTATCCTCCACCGTCGGCTCGCCGACGAGGACGGGCTGGAAACGGCGTTCAAGCGCCGCGTCCTTTTCAATATATTTGCGATATTCGTCCAGCGTCGTCGCGCCGATGCAGTGCAGCTCGCCGCGCGCCAGAAGCGGTTTTAAAAGGTTGCCTGCGTCCATTGCACCGTCCGTCTTGCCCGCGCCGACGACGGTATGCAGCTCGTCGATGAACAGCAAAATATTGCCGTTGGATTTGGTGACTTCCGCAAGCACCGCTTTCAGACGCTCTTCAAACTCGCCGCGGTACTTCGCGCCCGCAATGAGCGCGCCCATATCCAAGGCGAACAGCGTCTTGTTTTTCAGCGTTTCGGGAACGTCGCCCTTGACGATACGCTGCGCAAGCCCCTCCGCGATCGCCGTTTTGCCGACGCCCGGCTCGCCGATGAGCACGGGGTTGTTTTTCGTTTTACGGGACAGAATGCGCACGACGTTGCGGATCTCCTCGTCGCGCCCGATCACGGGTTCGAGCTTGTGCTCGCGGGCGCGCTTGGTGAGATCCGTGCCGTATTTTTCCAACGCCTCGTACGTCTCTTCGGGGTTGTCGCTCGTCACGTTCTGATTGCCGCGCACCTCTTTCAAACCCGCCAGAAAGGAATTTTTGGTGATCCCGAAGCGCGCAAACAGTTCCTTCAACCCCCTCTCGTCGTTATCGAACAGGCACAGGAAGAGGTGTTCGACGGAAATATACGAATCCTTCATGCCCTCGGCAAGTTTCTCCGCCTCGCTGAACAGGCGGCTCACCGCGGGCGTTGCGTAAGGCTGACTTCCGCCCGAAGTCCTCGGAAGCCGTTCCACGGCGTCCTGCACGGCGGAGGCAAAGCCGTCCGCATCTGCGCCCGTCCGTTTGAGAATGCGGAAAATCAGCCCGTCGCGCTCCATGAGCGCGTAAGCGATGTGCAGAACGGTGAGTTCGGGGTTGCCGTACTCAACGGCGGTATTCTGCGCGTTCTGCACCGCCTGCAACGATTTCTGCGTAAATTTGTTTGCATCCATATTCTTTTCTCCTGATCTTGTTTTCCGGAAGAGACGACGCCTTCCCGCAGAGGCGGGGGCTCAGTCTGCATTCCGGAATTCTTTCAGTACAATTATACCGCGATTTTGCGTCGCCTAAACAAAAAATATGAACGCACGTTCGGAAAATTTTTTTAATTTGCGCGGCTTTTTATGCCTTAAATGTTTGACTTTTTAATGCGGGGGGGGGTATAATATATCCAATGATATTATTTATGATATTATTATAAGGAGATTTGAAAAATGTTGGAGATCAAGAACCTTGTAAAGGTTTACAAGGCGAAGGGCGGCACGGAAGTACGCGCACTTGACGACGTTTCCGTCAAGTTCGAGGAAAAAGGCATGGTCTTCCTGCTCGGTAAGTCGGGCAGCGGTAAATCTACCCTCCTCAACCTGTGCGGCGGTCTGGACGCGTCCGATTCGGGCGAGATCATCATCAAGGGCAGAAGCAGCAAAGCTTTCTCCCAATCGGATTTCGACAGCTACCGCAACACCTTCGTCGGATTCGTCTTTCAGGAGTACAATATCCTTGACGAGTTTACCGTAGAGGACAACATCGCCCTCGCGCTCGAATTGCAGGGAAAAAATAAGAACAAAGAACAGGTCAACGCCATTCTGGAACAGGTCGACCTCGCAAACTTTGCAAAGCGCAAGCCAAACACCCTTTCCGGCGGTCAGAAACAGCGTGTGGCAATCGCGCGTGCGCTCGTCAAGAACCCCGAAATCATCATGGCGGACGAGCCAACGGGCGCGCTCGACTCCAACACGGGCAAACAGGTCTTTGAAACGCTGAAAAAGCTCTCCGCAGAAAAGCTCGTCATCGTCGTCTCGCACGACCGCGAATTTGCGGAAATTTACGGCGACCGCATTATCGAACTCAAAGACGGAAAGATCATCTCCGACGTGACAAAGACGAAGATCGCCGCCGTTGCCGCAAGCGACAACGTCAGTTTCGTCGGCGACGATACCATCTCCATCAGAAGCGGCAGCAAACTCTCCGCAAGCGACATTGAAAGGATCAACCGCTTCCTTGCCGCGTCGTCGGAGGACGTCATCATCACCAACGGCAAGAAGGAGATCTCCGACTTCCGCAAGGCGGCGCGCATTGACGAGAGCGGCGCGCGGGAGGCGTTCAAGGATACCGACGAAAAGCAGATCGCGGCAAAGGAATACGCCCCGCAGGACAGCCGCTTTATCCGCTCCAAACTGCCCGTGCGCCACGCCATCCGCATCGGCGCGAGCAGCATGAAGGTAAAACCCTTCCGCCTTCTGTTCACCATTCTGCTCTCTTTCATCGCGTTCACGCTGTTCGGGCTGTTCTCGACGCTGACTTTCTACGATAAAACTTCCACGGCGGTGCAGACCTATCTTGACGCGGGATACGAATCTCTGATGCTGCAAAAGCAGTACCGCGTTACGAGCATTTCCTACGCGAACGGAGAAGAGACCTACCGCTATGAAAATATGCGGGATACGCAGTATACGCCCGCAGAACTTGCGGAATACCGCGAAGAATACGGCGCGCAGACGCTCGGCGTATTCAACTACAACAACGATTCTTACGGCAGCGACAGAACGTTCACGATCCGCAACGTAAGCAGCGGAAGCGATTTCAACTCCAACTATTATAATTATCAGCTGAAAGGATTTGCCGAGATCGGTTCCGGCTGGAACGGCGAGCTTCTGACAAACGACACCGACCTTTCCGCGCTCGGCGAGGACGACATCATTCTTTCCTCCTATACGTTCGACAGCATCAAAGCGGCGCGGCTGTACAGCGAGGACAATACCGACAGCAGCCTTATCACGCTGAACACCTACGACGACATCGTCGGCAAAAAAATATACCTCGCCTCTGACAGCTACGGCGACATGGCGGAACTGACCGTACGCGGCGTTTACCGCTGCGACCTCCCCTCGGAATATGATTCCCTGAAAGAGCAGACGGGCGCGCAGCTTTCGGACAACGAGTCGCAGGCTTTTGCAGCGGAACTCGACTACGGACTGTACCAATATGCGCTGGTTTCCGCGGATTTCTATGAAGCGCATTCCGCACAGTTTTCCCAAGGCTCGGCAGAGAACAGCGTGGATTACGGATTCAGCTATTTACAGCAAAGCGTCGTATTGTCACCTGAGACGGCGGACAGCGAGGAAGACGAAAATTACTACGATACTACCTTCCATCAGATCAACTCCCTGCCTCCGTCCCGCGGAGCGGTGCCTACCTCGCTCGCTTATTTTGACGGGCGCGACGTAAACAGCGCGCTTTCCGATGGGGAAATCGTTCTGCCGTTCTCCTCGATTTCGCAGTATGTAACCGGAATTATAGACGATCAGGTATCCGATCTTCGGGATCAGCAGAATCAGGCAAATAATGATGGCGACTATGAACTCGCCGACCAACTGCAACAGCAGATCGATCAGCTCAACATCGACAGAGAAGCGTTAAATGTGTGTACGCAATGCTTATCTTACGGCGCGTATGAGACTTGGATCTATAACGACGAAACGGAGACCGATGAACGAATCGTCTATACCCCGACCGAAGAGGAAATGCAGCAGTGCGTTGAATATGTGCTCAGCTTCATAGAGAGCTATGCCGATACCGAATATGCGATGCCCACGCAGATGACCTTGGAACTTCCGGATATTCAGCAGGAACTCGGCACATATACGCTTGTAGGTTTCTACTACGGAATCATGAGCAACCAGAACGGCAACAGCGCATACTTCTCTGCAAATGATTTCGATTCGCTGCTTGCCACGGTGAATCAGGACAGCGAAACCAACAGCTATTACAGCGAGGAAGTCACGAATTACGTGAGACCCGCAGACGCCAGATACAACTACATCGCGATCCCCTGCCCCGACTCGGAAAGCGGACTCCGTACGTTGCTTTCCGGCGAAAATGTGGTCAACAGCGAAGACGATACGTCTTTCACGGTCTACTCCCTCATCTCCTATCAGCTCAGCATGGTAAACAATATGATCGATATGATGTGGCAGATATTCCTGTATGTGGGTATCGTGCTCGCGGCGTTCGCAATGCTGCTGCTGTTCAACTTCATTTCCGTCTCCATTTCCAACAAAAAGAAGGAGATCGGGATCCTCCGCGCAGTCGGCGCACGGAGTACGGACGTGTTCAAGATCTTCTATTCCGAATCCGTCATCATTACGGCGATCTGCTTCGTGCTCGCCATGATCGCAAGTTTCGTCGTGTGCGGTATTCTCAATAATTCGCTTGCGGGAGCGATCGGCGCAAGCATCTTCGTGTTCGGTCCCCTCTCGTGGCTGGTGATGCTCGGTATTGCGGTGGTCACTTCCGTGATCGCGACCTTCCTGCCCGTGTACAGCGCGGCAAAGCGCAAGCCCGTTGAAAGCATCCGCGCTCTGTAATCAGGCGCATCATGTAAAAAAGAGCGGAAAAGTTCCGCTCTTTTTTCGTTTATCCGACCCTGCAACAAAAATATAAAAGCGCGGCTTCTGCCGCGCTTTCCGTTTATTTTACGATCTTTCTCCAACCGTACGGGTCGGGAAGTTTGCCGTACTGAATGCCTGTGATCGTATCGTACAGCATTCTCGTAATATCGCCCATCTTTCCGCCGTTGATGGTATAATCCACGTCCTTATAGCGAATAAGTCCGACGGGCGAAATGACCGCCGCCGTACCCGTTCCGAACGCCTCGTTGAGCGTGCCGTTCTTCTCCGCCTCGATGACCTCGTCAATGGAGACGCGGCGTTCCGTCACGCGATAGCCCTTATCGCGGAGCACCTGAATGCTGCTCTTGCGCGTAATGCCGGGCAGGATCGAGCCGACGAGCGCGGGCGTGACGACTTCTCCGTCGATGACGAAGAACATATTCATGCTGCCCACCTCTTCTACATACTTCTTTTCCGCCGCGTCGAGCCACAGCACCTGATCAAAACCCTTCTCTTCGGCGACCTCGCCCGCCTTCATGGACGCGGCGTAGTTGCCGAGGCACTTCGCCTCGCCCGTGCCGCCCAGCGTTGCGCGGGTATAATAGTCCTCTACGATGAGTTTGGTCGGTTCAAGTCCGTGTGCGTAATAGCTGCCGACGGGCGAAAGAATGATGAAAAAGAGATATTCCGTGGAGGCGTGAACGCCGAGCATGACGCGCGTTGCCACGATGGTCGGGCGGATATAGAGCGCCGTTCCGGGGGCGGTCGGGATCCAGTCTTTTTCCAGCTTCAGGAGCGTTTCAAGTCCCTCTTCCGCCAGCTCTTCGGGGAAGTTGGGAATGCACATACGCGTTGCGGAGCGGTTCATGCGCGCCCAATTCTCTTCGGGGCGGAACACGGCAATGGAGCCGTCAGGCTGCAAGAACGCCTTCATGCCCTCGAAAATGCCCTGCGCGTAGTGGAAAATACTCGTTGCAAGGTCGAACGGTTTGGGTTCGTTCGGCTCGATTTTCGCATCGTGCCAGCCCTGTCCGGCAGTGTACTTCATCGTGAACATATAATCGGTGAAATAGTGCCCGAAGCCGAGAGAAGTTCCCTTTGCGGGTTTCTCTTTCAGCGTTTTTCTCTTGATGATCTCCATGACGTTCACCTCACGAACTTTTCGTTCATTTTATACTACATATTATAGTACTTCGTTTGTTATTTTTCAAGCGGAAAGGGCGAAAAATACTTACTTTGCGCAAAAATTTGCACTTTTCCGTTGAGCCTGTCCGAGAGCGCCGCGCAGAAGTCCGCCGCCTCCCCCTCGCGCACCTGTACGGTGAACGCGGCGTCCGCTTCAAACGCGCGGTTCACGATCACGCACCGCCCTTCCAGAAAGCGCGTCAGGGCGTTGACTTCGGGATACCCGACGCGGATACAATACTCCGCGCAGACGTCGTACAGGCATTTTTCTGCCGCGGAGAGCGCCTCCGCCGCACAGGACGAATACGCGCGCGTCAGCCCGCCCGCGCCGAGCTTGATGCCGCCGAAATAGCGCACGACGGCGACCGCCGTCTCGTACAGTTCCTGCGCCTTGATCACGTTCAGAATGGGCATTCCCGCCGTTCCCTGCGGCTCGCCGTCGTCGGAAAACCGCTGCAAGTTGCCGAGACGGTCGGCGATGAACGCATAGCAGACGTGCGTTGCAAGCGGGTGCTGCGCGCGCACCGACGCGAGAAAGGCGCGCGCTTCCTCCTCACCCGCCGTATGCGCGGCATAGGTGAGAAAGCGCGATTTTTCAATGACCTTTTCCCGCTCGCAGGGCGAGGCAACGCTCTTATAGCTCATTGCGCAACGACCTTGACGCGCACCTTCTTGCCCTTGAACAGCGTGAACGGGAGCGCGGGGATCGCCGCATTGACGTCCGTCACCTTCTCGCCGTTGATCGTAACGCCGCCCTGCTCGACAAGCCTGCGCGCCTCGCCGTTGGATTTGCAGAGCCCCGTTGCGACGAGCGCCTGCAGGACCGTCTGCGTATCGGCGGGAATCGCGCGTTCGGGCATATCGCCCTCGCCGCCGAATGCGGCGCGCGCCTGCGTCTCGGCGGCTTTCGCCTTCTCCTCGCCGTGGACGAGTTTCGTCAGCTCGTAGGCAAGCACTTCCTTGGCGCGGTTGATGCGCTCGTCCTTATGCTCGCACAGCGCGGCGATCTCCTCCAAGGGAAGGAAGGTGAGAAGTTTGAGGCACTTCTCCACGTCCGCATCCGCCGTGTTGCGCCAATACTGATAGAATTCGTATGGGCTGGTCTTGTTTTCGTCCAGCCAGACGGCGCCCTTCTGCGTCTTGCCCATCTTCTTGCCCTCGCTCGTGGTGAGCAGGGTGAACGTCATGGCAAACGCCGCCTTGCGCTCTTTGCGGCGGATGAGGTCCGCGCCCGCAAGGATGTTGCTCCACTGGTCGTCGCCGCCCATCTGCAGCAGACACCCGTATTTGCGGTTGAGTACCAGAAAATCGTACGCCTGCATGAGCATATAGTTGAATTCAAGGAAGGTAAGCCCCTTCTCCATGCGCGAACGGTAGCACTCCGCCGTGAGCATTTTGTTGACGGAGAAGTACACGCCGACGTCGCGCAGGAAGTCCACGTAATTGAGGTTCAAAAGCCAATCCGCGTTGTTGACGACGATCGCGCCGTTCTCGCCCTCGAAGCGGATAAAGCGCGCCATCTGCTTTTTAAAGCACTCGACGTGGTATTCCACCGTTTCGCGCGTCATCATGGAGCGCATATCCGTTCTGCCCGAAGGATCTCCGATCATGCCCGTGCCGCCGCCGATGAGGATAATGGGACGATGCCCCGCGTCCTGCATATGGCGCATTGCGATGAGCGTGAGGAAATGCCCCACGTGCAGGCTGTCCGCCGTCGGGTCGAACCCGATATAAAAGGGAACGGATTCGCTTCCGAGCTTTTCGTACAGCTCGTCTTCGTACACCGTCTGTTTGATAAATCCCCGCGCGCGCAGGGTGTCCATTACGTTCTGCATATAAATCTCCTCTTTTCGGCTCTTTTTTTGTACAAAAAAACGGCTTACGCCGCGCGTAAACCGTACTATTCCTCTGCCTGATCTACGCGCAAAATCGGTATTACGAGCAAACGTAATACCAATAGCCGTAAATTGCAACTGCGAGCGAACGTTTCATGGTCTTATTATACTCCGCCCATACGCCTTTGTCAAACGCTTGCGCGCCGATTCATGCAAAATTCAGCTCCTTTTGCGTGCGTTCCGCAGAGTTCAGCCCCTGCATGGCGCAAAGGCGCGCGAACGCGCGTTCGAATGTGGCGTCCGCCGCGAGCCGCTCGGAAAGCAGCTCGTTTCGCGCGGCGTTGCGTACGCGCCGCTTGTCCTCGATGATCTGTTCCATAGAGAGTGTTTTCATACTCCCTATTGTACGCATCATACTTGACAGATATTGTCATATATGCTAAAATTTTTAAAATATTTTTTTGAGGAACCTTATGAAATTTGAAATCATGATCGGAATGCTGTTCGACCTGCTTTCCAGACGGCGCATGAACGCGAACGAGCTTGCGGGAAAATACGGCATTTCCACGCGCTCGGTGTACCGCTACGTCGAGGAAATGACGGTCTCGGGAATCCCCATCGACGTTGCGCGCGGTTCGGGCGGCGGAATATATATTTCAGACGCCTATAAACTGCCCAAGGGATTTATGACGCGCGAGGAATACCGACGGGCGATCGAAGCGATGCAGGCGATGGAGAGCGAACTTGCCGACCCCGTTCTGCAATCGGCGATCGCAAAGCTCAGCGCAGCGATCAAGGAAGAACGGAATGACGGCGCGATCGCGGGGAATATTCTCGTGGACAGCGGCACATGGGGCGGCGAGCGCAGGTTCTCGGAAAAGCTGCTGCTCATCGAGCGCGCGATCGAGGAAAAGAATGCGCTGGAAATCGACTATATCTCGCGGGAAGGCGAACACACGCGGCGCGTGATTTTGCCCCATCTTCTCGTCTATAAACAAAATATCTGGTATACGTTTGCCTACTGCCGTATGCGCGGCGCGTTCCGTCTCTTCAAGATCGGGCGGATGCGCGCCATTGTGGAGACGGGCGAAACGTTCGAGCCGCTCCCCTTCGTCCGCGAACAGATTCCGCTCTCCTTCTGGACGGACGGGGAAAAGACGGTGCAGGCGACCTTCTCGCTCTCCCCCGAAGTTCTGCCCTTTGCGGAGGAATGGCTGGGGATTGAAAACGTGCGCGTGGAGGACGGAAAATTTTTTGCGACCGTCACCCTGCCCGACGACGATTCGCTCGTGCCGAAGATCCTCTCCGCGGGTGCGGGCTTCAAAGTGCTCTCGCCCGAATCGCTTGCCGAACGCGTGCGGTGTGAAGCAGAAAAAATCGCAGAAAACTACATTTGACATTCAACCTGCATCAATCAAAAGCGGCGTTCTGAAAAGAACGCCGCTTTTGATTTGCCCGAAATTTTATCTGAACGTTACAGAACCGACATCAAACGTTGCGGAAGCTGTATAGTTCGTGTTTGCGTTATAGGTGTTTTTTCCGTGTGCCGCCATCTCCACAGCCAGCGTCTGTCCGTTCTCCAAGGAGTATTCGATCACCACGCTTGCATGAATGTACCCGGGATTTCCGAGACCGGTTTTGAACGACCCCTCGGGCGATGCGGAGGAAGCAGAATAACTTCCGCCGGTCGTAGCGCTCTCACCGGCATTCTTGCTCGCCGAAAAATAATACATAACAGAACTTCCGTTCAGCTGATCGGCAAAGGAAGCATATAGCTTTCCCCCCGTGACAGCAGAAGTTACCGTATACTTATAGTTGCCGAAGCCCAGCGTGCCCCTGCTGCTCATTGTACCTTGGAAATCCGTCCACAACGCTTCGACTTCGACGGTCTTGCCGCCCGTACCGGAATAGGAAAGCTCCGTCACCTTCGTGAGGGTCCCCTTTTCGTCCTGCATGAACCAGCCGAGGAAGGTGTACCCCTCCGCCACAGGCGTGGCAAGCGCGTACTGCTTATAGAAGCCGACCGTATCTTCCGTGACGGGCTGCGCGTCCTCCGCGGCATTCTCCCACGTGAACGCAACCGTGCTCTTATACACCGCGTAGTCGCGCGTGAGCGCAATCTCAACGCGTCCGCCCTCCGCCGTGTAGGCAAAGGACCCGTCCTCCCAGCAGATATTTTCGGGAACTTTCACGCTGCGCAGGTCGAACACGTTCTCGCCCACCGCAACGGTGAACACCGTGCTTTCGTCGCCGTACGCAAACTCGATTTCAGAGCCCTTGAACATATGCACCGTGCGCGCGTAGTAGAGCGTGTTCCCCTCGCCGTCCTCGACCGCCGCCCACTTGCCGCCGAGCGATTCGGGCGCAATGAGGGTAACGGTGTAGAGATCGGGGATCTCGTCGGAGATGTCCGTCGTCTGATCGTCGTATGCAACGCCGCAGGGGTTATCGAAGGTAAGATCGGCGGAAATCGTCACGCCGCTGTTGCCGATAAGCGGAATGGACGTGGAGACGCTCAGCCCGCGCAGCACGTTCTTCTGTCCGTTGAACTGCTGCGATGTCAGCGTGATGATAATGTCGGAGAGCACGCCGCCTGAGAGCGCGGAGCCGTTCATCGTCAGCGCCCACGTATTGCCCGTATCGCCCGCCGTGTACGAATACTTGCTGAGAATGTTGGAAAGGATCGTGCCGTAATCGCCCGTCTCTGAACCACCGCCGGAGCCGCCGGACTGCATCTGTTCCATGATCGTATCGGAGAGATTGAGAATATACCCCATCTGTTCGAGGATCGTCGAAAGGAATGTATCCGTCGTCACAGCGTTGTGCGTTACGTTTCCGTCGGAGAGCGTGCGGCGCATATACACCATTTCGCCCTTGATAGTGAGTTCCGTCGTGCCGCCCTGTTCGATAACGGGGAAGATGCTGCCGAGCGGCATGACCTTGGGGAAGGAGATTTTAGCGTTTGCCGAAACGTTTCCGTTCTCCGCGTCCACCGCGATGGAAAGCCCGTGTACAGTCACTTCCACGTCGTAGAGCCCGAGCAGAGAGAGCGTCGCTTTGCCGCTGATATGGAACCGCTCATTGAGCGCGTACGTTCCCTCTTCCGTCTTATGCGTTGCGGAAAGCGCGATCGATTTGATGAGCTCATCTGCACCCGCAAAGTTATAATTAGAATAGCTGCCGTAGGAGAGCGAAGCGAGCTGCGTCTCTTCGGAGCTGAGCGTTACGCCGTCCGCCGTGCGGTTAAGCGAAAGACGGTCGCGGGAGACCGCGAAATTGACGCTCGTACGCTCGCTGTTGCCGCTGCCGTAAATGTTTCCGAGCGAAATGCCCGTCAGGTACGATTCCCCGAACGCGCCCGCCTTGCGGAAGCTCAGCGTAAGATCTTCCAGCCCGCTGCCGCCGTAAATGAGGTCGGAATTGAGCGCAACCGTAAATACCATTTCCCCGTTCTCCTCGGAGATACCGAGTTTCGTAAGGTAATAATCGAAACTCATTTCCGTGAGGTCGATATCGCCCGCGATCGCATCGGAGACGTCGCCGAGCAGTCCTTGGAACGCGCTGTCCAGCCCGAGCGTGCTGACGAGCATCGAACCGATCGCGCCGAGCTGCCCCTTCTCGTCCTCCGTCAGCCACTTGGAAACGAAGTAATCGTCAAGCGCGGCAAAGACTGCGGAAGAATCCTCGATGCCGAGCGAGGCAAGGAAGCCCGTGAGCGTTTCCTGCGCCAGCGAGACGCCGCTTGCCGCAAGCGTGAGAATTTCGCTCGCCGAAACGGCAAAGTTGAGCGGCTTATACGCGGGATTGCTCTTCGCGGCTTCGGCTGCATCAAGCGTGGGATTGCCCGCGCCGTCGAGATAAGGCATATATTTGGAAAGGCTCACGAAGAAGTCAAGCTCGCCGTCCGGAGTGTTCCCCGTATAATAGTCGAACATCCAGAATTCCAGATACAGGTCGGTGCCGTCCGCCGCCTTTTCGTCCAGCCAGATTTTGAAGTAGAGGTATGCGTTGGGGTTGACGGTGAGCGTCTTGTTCTCCGTATCCAGCTTGAAGAAGGGTTCGCCGTTTTCCGCCGTACCCGCGTGGTAGGTCAGTTCCCCGACGATGTCGAACTTCGTCTTGCCCGTCTCGGTGAACACCGTCTTGGAATCGGTGAAGCTCAGACGGACGTCGTCGGAGGCGAGCGTCGCCACGGAAGCTCCCACGAAGTCGAGCAGATCGACAAAGCTGTCCGCCGTCATATAGTCGCCCTCGGGCTCGGTCGGCGCGGAAACCGCCTTTCCGACGGTGAGCGAACCGGAAAGTCTCAGACTGCCGAAGTCCGCTTTCGAGAGCACGCAGGAGAGCGCGCCGTCCTGCGCGAACAGCTCCATGAAGAGCGCATCGCCGTAAGCAAGGCTTGCAAATCCGCCGCCGACGGGCGCGCCGAATACGATCGAATTGATGATCTTGGGAAGATCGACGGAAGCGAGCAGTTCGGTGACCGCCTCGCCCGTCTGCATTCTGTCGGAAAGCTCCTCGATCGTTGCGGGCAGCGCCGCGCCGCTGACGGACTGATTGAGGATTCCCGCAATGCGGGCATAGACCGCGCCGAACGCCTCGCCGACGGAATGGAGATCGGCATAGACGAGATCGACGCCGACGTTTCCGTAAACGACTTTCACGCGCCGTTCGTCCGCATAGACGGAGAACTTCTGCGTCGTATCGTTTGCGGAGAGAATGAGATCGAGCGAGAGACGGAAACCGTCCGCCCAGCTGATAACGCCGTTTTCGATCGCGAGCGCGATTTCGGTATCCCCGTAAGCGAGGTTGAGCGTGCCGCCCAGCGATACGGACTCGCCTTCCAGCGCGGCAGCCAACGTATCGAGCACGGGCGTAATATCCGAATAGCCCGCATAATCCGCCGCGTCGAGCGCAAACGCCTTGCCCTGACGGAGCGCGACGGACGCGCCGAGCGCACGGGCAAATACGTCGCCGTCTTTCACCGTGAGCGTTACGTCGCCGAGGGCGAAGTCGATCCCGAGCTTTTCTAAAAGCTCCGTGCCGTTCACAAGGACTTCGCTTTCCGACTTGAACGCAAGAACGTCGCCCCACGTCAGCGAGAAAAGCTGCATGAGCATTTCGGAAAGGTCTGCGTTCCCCTGCCCGCCAAGAGCGGCGGTCACAAGGTCTGCGGCGTCGCCTGCGTTGAGCTTCATCTTCGCGCCTTCCAGCGCAAGGTAGATATATTCGTCCGCGCCGTAGGCAAACGAGAGCGTCTTTGCCGCGCTGCCCTTTTCGTCCTGATAGGAAAGCGTCAGATCGCCTCTGACCGCAAAGGGCGCAAGCGAAAGTTCCATCGTGCCGCCGAGGGAGATATTCCCTGCGGAATAGCCGATCTCCGCCGAGAGCCCGTTCTCCGCAAAGAGCGAGACGAGCGTCTTTACGAGCGGCATCAGATCGGTGTACCCTTCGGTATCGACGGCGACCGCCGCGCCTTCCGTGACGGAAAGCTCCGCGCCGAGCACGTTCGCCGTGATCTCGCCGTCCGATACGCCGAGCGTGACGTCTCCCGGCGCAACGCCGCCGAGGTCGATCCCGAGCGCTTTCAGAAGCGCGTTTCCCGCAAGCGCGATTTCAAGCGCGCTCTCCTTTTCGGAAAGGGCGATATTCTGCGCGAACTCGTCGGAAAGCGCCGTCGAGAGAATTTTGCCGAGGTCGAACTCTCCGAGCGAAACTTCCGCGTCACCGATAAACTGCATGATGAGCGCGACCGCCTCTTCGGCGTTCGCCTTGACCTTGACGCCGTCAAGATCGAGATAGACATTTTTGTTCTTATAGGCGATGCCGATCGTCTTGCTCGCCGCGTTCTCCCCGCTGCCGAGCGTGAGCGTCAGCGCGCCGTCTGCGGCAAAGTTCTGCTTATCGGTAAAATCGAGGTCAAGTTCCCCGCCGAGCGCGAAACCGCCGCCCGCGTAATCGATCCCGACTGCAAGCTTTCCGCCCTCGATGAGTTTAAGTACGTTCTGAACGTAGGGAACGAGGCTCACATATTCGCCGCCGTCCGTCACTTCGGGGACCGTCTCGTCCGTATAGGCGAGCTTCACGGAGACGTTCATCCCGCCGAGATCGAGCGCGGAAGAGAGATAGTCGAGCGTGATCGCGCCGTCCTCCGCAATCGCAAAGCGGAAATGCACGGGAATGGTAAGTCCCATCAGGGAAAGCTCTGAATCGAGCGTCGCGCTCCTGCCGTCCTCCGCCACGTCGGGCTCACCGCCGCCGAGCTGCTCCAAAAGCGCGTTGGGATCCAGCGAAAGTCCCGCGTCCGCCCCTTCGCCGTCGGGCAGGAAACTCTCCGCAAGGGACAGGATCTCCTTGATCGTCGCCTTCCCCTTGACGCCCTCGCCGTATTTCAGGTAGATCTGCTCCCCCGCGTACTGCACGAATACGCTGCCGAGCTGCGCGCGCAATTGCAGGTTTTCCATATCGGACGCGTCGACGTAGACGATCCCTGAAACGGGCGCGCCGTCTATCGTGAGATCGAGCGCAAAATTGACGGGTCCGCTCAGAACAGGCGCAAACGCGTTGGAAAGGCACGCCGCCGCGGTCACGCCGCTCTCTTCGGGCGCGCCCGTCGCGGGTTTATTCGCATAGTCTTTGTAGTAAGTCTCGTAATCGCCGGATACGGCTTTTTCCGTGCCGTATTCGTATTCTGTGGTATAGGAAGCGGTACAGCCGACGGAGACGCCCATCGTCGCCGTGTATTTTTCATCGATGACCGATCGCAGAACCTGCCACGAATCGTCAAAGGTATAGGTGACGGTGATGCGCTCGAACGAGGGAAGCGCCGTCAGTCCGCCCGTGAACATCATCTGATTGACGTAATAGGCGGGCGCTTTGTCGGTGGCGGGATCGAGGTAGTACGTCTGCGTATACGTCCCGTCTCCGTTGGCAATGACGGGATCTGCATCAAGGAGCGTCTCCTCATTGATGACGTACACCGAGAAGGACGTGCCGGGCAAGCCGTTTCTCGCCTTGTAATCGCTGATCATCATGTTGCCGTAAGGCTCGCCGCTCTTCCACTCGGTATCGATGCCGTCGTAAGTGGAAGGTCCGCCCGCCGCGTCGCGCCAGAGCACGCGGTCGCCCACATAGCAGAACTGCCGCGCCGAATTGACCATGCTGGACGTGGTGATGTCCGTCTGAATGAGCACGCTGTCGTCATACTGCTTGTAAGTGCTGACTTCCTGCTTGATCATCGTATCGACCAAGCCGTGCATCTCGGCGTAATAGTTCGGCTGCCCCATGAGACGGGTGTTCATGTAGCCGATATTTTCAAGCGCGCTGTGCATATCGGGCGTAGAGCCGTCATTCGGAAGTTCGTACGAGACGGTTGCAAAGCCCTCATCCACCACGTTGGGCGCGCTGTTTTGGAAAAAGAGCGCGTTTACGCCGAACACGCCGAGACAGAGAACCGCGGCAACGGAAAAGCTCGCCAATACCTTGACGATACGGCGATGATATTTGGATTTCAGACGAAGTCCGCCCTTCTTCTTATGAACGACGCGCGGACGTTTTTCGTTTTCGATCGGGTGAAGTCCCTCTTCTACCCGTTCCTGTACTTTTTTCATATGCCTCCACCGCGGACAAACCGCGAGATGTAACTATTTTTTATGACACGATTGTAACACTTCTCTTCCATGATGTCAACGAAATATATGACATTTTCTATATTTTGTGCGAAAAAAATCTGACAATTTCGGCAGATGAAAAAATCCTCTCTAAGAGAGGATTTCAAAACGAGATATAGAACCGATCTTTTTTTCCGCTTACAGCCCCATCAGCGCCTTGGTGAGCAATTCCTCGCAGGGCGGGCGGGAGAAGAAATCGCGCGGAAGATCGCCCTCCACCGCAAGGTCGAGCGCGACCGTTCCGCGGTGCAGAACGACGGCGCGGTGCGAAAGCATCGCCGCTTCGTGTACGTCGTGCGTGACGAACACGACCGTCTCCCTCCGTTCCAGCCAGAGTTCGGAAACGAGTTCGAGCAGCGTCTTTTTGAGCGCGAGATCGAGCGACGAGAACGGCTCGTCCATGAGCAGGATCTCGTGCGGGTACAGGAATGCCCGCGCGATCGCCACGCGCTGGCGTTCGCCCCCGGAAAGCGCCCGCGGGTACGACTTTTCCCTGCCTTTCAGCCCCACGCGGGCAAGCATTCCGCCAATATCTCCCCACCGCTCTTCGGGCAGGACGAAGCGCAGATTTTCTTCCGCGGTGAGGTTGGGCAGCAGGCGCGGAGATTGGAAGAGGTAGGAATACGCTCCCCCGCCCTCCACGGTTCCTTCGTAAGAAGTCAGTCCCGCAAGGACATTTAAGAGCGTCGTCTTGCCCGCGCCACTCTCGCCGAGCACGGCGGTGATCGTTCCGTCCTGCAAAGAGAGCGTAATATCCGAAAGCGCAGTACGCTCCCGATAGCGTTTGGTCACGTGTTCGAGTTTCATCTCCGCCACCTCACGATCAGACGGTAAACGAGCCGGCACAGCCCTTCCAGCGCAAACCCCAATAAGACGGTGATCAACGTGAGCGCCATCAGGCGCGGCATGGAGAGGAAGGTCTGCGCCTCCTGCATCATGCCGCCGAGCGAGCGGTACGTGGAAGCCATCACTTCGCCCGAAATGACGACTTTCAGCCCGAGCGCAAAAATCGAACCCGCCTGTTTCAGCAGAGGCGGCGCGGCGAGCGGAAGGTACATTTTTACGATCTTCCGCCCCGCGCTGACGCGGAATGCGCGCGTCAGTTCGCCGTACTCCTCCCCCACCTCGTCAAGCGCGGCGAGCGCGGCGGCATACGCCGCGGGAAAGAGAACGAGCGCGGAGACGATGACGGGCGCGACGGCGGGCGTCGTCCACAACAGAAGCATTAGAACGACCGCCATTGTCGGCACGGTACGGAGCGCCGAGATGATCGGCGCGAAAAAGGCGCGCACGCCGCCGACGAGGTGCGCGGGGATCGCCAACCCGACGCCGAGCGCGAGCGAGACGAGGAACGCCCACAGCGTGCGCAGGAAGGTATTCCCGAAGGCGCGCCAAAAGGACGCCTCGCCGAGCAGGCGTCCCGTTTCGCGGAGGGTCTCCCAGAAGGACGGGAGCACATAGTCGTTCCGCACGATATAGTAGGCGATCACCCAAACGAGCCAGAGCGCAATCAGCGCGACCGCCGAAAAAAGCGCGTTCTTTTTTACCATTTATCCTGCGTAGTAGAACGAATCGGAAACCGTTGTGGTGAACTCGGGATTGACGTCGATGAGTTCGGCAAGGAACGCGTTGACGCGCTCTTTACAGTCCTGCGCGGCGGTGAAATACACGGAACAGTTTTCAATGACGTCCTTCGTCAGCGTCTTGGCGTTGAGCGAGGGTTCAAGCCCGTCCGTATAGCAGTCCGCCAGCACGTTCACGACCTCCTCCGCGGAGGAGGCGGCGAGATATTCGTCGCTCCCGTTCATGTACTCGATCATCTTCCCGACCGCCTCGGAATCGGAGTCGATCACCGTCTTTTTTGCCACCAAAACCGCCTGCGGGTAGCCGTTTTCGCCGTACAGCTCCTGTAAGCTGCCCGCCGCCTTGAAGGGGTTCGCGCTCGACGCCGTTCCGCGCAGTTTTGCGCTTGCGGCGGGTTCGGGGCAGAGGTAGTAATCGCAGCCGCCCGCAGGCGTAACGCCTGAGGAAGCGTCGGCAATCGCCTTCAAGTTGACTTTGTCCGCCGCAGGCTGCGCGTCGTTTCCGAGCGTCTGATAGGCGATATGATTTGCCTTCAACACCGCCTGCAAGGTCAGCCCGGGGACGTTCGCAAGCTGGACGACGCCCACCGTCTTTCCGACAAGCGAGGAGAGGTTGTCCGAGGTGACGACGGGATTTTCGCCCGTGGTCAGAAGGTACATATTGCCGTTGGTGACGGTGCCGAGCATCTGATAGACCTCTCCCGTTCCGAGGAACTTTGCCGCGGCGTTGACGGGCAGAATGCAGAAATCCGCATTTGGCGTTTCACCCTGCACCTGCGCGGCGATCGTCGAGGAATCGACGATGCGGAAGTCAAAATTTTCGCCCTCCCCCTCTTCCTGCACCGCGTTCGCAAGCGCAAGCGCGGGCGCGCCGTCGGGGGCATAGACGGTGTACGCCTCATAACTGTCGTCGCACGCGGTGACGGCGCAGACGGTTGCCGCGCCAAGCGCGAGCGCAAGCACTCCCGAAACAAGTTTCTTCATACGGTCCTCCGAAAAAATTAAAATTTGCTGAATAACGTTTTGGCGGTCACGCCGTTGAGCTGACCGATCTTGCCCGTGAGTGCGTTGACGACGGACGCGGGCGCGTCCATGACGACGCAGAGCACGGAAACATTCTTCTCGCGGTACGGGATTCCCATTCTTCCGACGATGTACTCCCCGAATTCGGAGAGGTAGCCGTTGAGTTTTTCCGCCTCTTCCCGCCGTTCGACAATGACGGAAAGCACGGCGATCCGCTTTTCTTCCATAAAAAATCTCCCTTTGCCTGCGCAAAGGGAGACGGGCGCGCAAAAACGCGCGCAAAAAAATGCCGGTTTCTTCCCCTTTGCGGTCAGATCGCTCTTCCCGTTCAGGCGAAATCATTATACCACAACTGCGGGCGCAATGTCAAAGAAATTCTCTCCCGAAACGCGCCGATCGCGCAAAATCCGCATGCGCCGTTTTCCGAGCTTGGGCAAGTCCCTTTCCGCGTTGTCGTGCGGCAATTTCAAACGGAAAACCGCCGACTTGCATCGGCGGTTTTTGGCTCTTTTCATGCGGTCTCTTCCCGAAAATCGGAAAGATTGGCATTTATTTTACTTGTTGTCTTCAGGCGTGTGCCACTTCCAATTCTGGATCTCGGGCAAGTCTTCGCCGTACTCCGCAATATAGTTGCGGTGCTCGACGAGCTTGTCGTTCATGAGCTGAACGAGGAAGGACCCGCGGTTGCCGAGCTGAGGAAGGCTCATCATCGCCTCGCGGACGAGGTGGAAACGGTCGATATGGTTCTGAACGCGCATATCGAAGCCCGTCGTGATCGTACCCTCTTCCATATAACCGAACACCTTGATGTTGCGGTTGTGGCGGGTATAGGTCAGCTCGTGGATGAGCTTGGGATAGCCGTGATATACGAAGATAACGGGCTTATCCTTCGTGAAGATCGCGTCGAACGCGCTGTCGCGCAGACCGTGAGGGTGATTCTCGTGCGAATCGAGCTTCATCAGATCGACAACGTTGACGAAACGGATCTTCAGATCGGGCATATAATCGCGGAGAATGGTCGTCGCCGCGAGCGCCTCCACCGTGGGCGTATCGCCGCAGCAAGCCATGACGAGGTCGGGTTCTTCGCCCGCGTCGTTGGAAGCCCACGACCAGACGCCGATACCCTGCGTGCAGTGCTTGACTGCCTGATCCATGGTCAGCCACTGATAGGTCGGGTGCTTGCTGGCTACGATGACGTTGATGTAGCCCTTGCTCTTGACGCAGTGGTCGAAGCAGGACAGGAGGCAGTTCGCATCCGGCGGGAGATAGCAGCGAACGACGTCCGCCTTCTTGCAGGTGACGTGATCGAGGAACCCGGGATCCTGATGCGTGAAACCGTTGTGGTCCTGCTGCCATACGTTGGACGTAAGAATGAGGTTGAGCGAGGAGATGTCCTGTCTCCAAGGCAGCTCGTTGGTGACTTTCAGCCACTTCGCGTGCTGGGAAACCATGGAGTCGACAACGCGGATGAAGGACTCGTAGGAAGCGAAGAAACCGTGACGTCCGGTGAGGATATACCCTTCAAGCCAGCCTTCGCACATATGCTCGGAGAGATATGCGTCCATGATCCTGCCCTGCGGCGCGACGTTGTCGTCCTCGACGTAGACGCAGTCCTCTGGTGCGGCTTTATCGTAGATCTTCGCCTCGAAGGGACGGGACGAAACTTCAAACGCCGCATACATACGGTTGGACATCGTCTCGTCGGGTCCGAACATACGGAAGTTCTTGTTTGCCTCGTTGAGTTTGAGAACGTCTCTGATATAGTTGCCGAGTTCCAGCATATCCTGCGCCTTGACGGTGCCGGGAGCGTCCATCTTGACGCCGTACTTCGTGAAGTCGGGCAGACGGAGGTCTTTGAGCAGCTTGCCGCCGTTGGTGTGAGGATTTGCGGAGATGCGGCGGTCGCCCGTGGGAGCGAGCGCTCTCAGCTCGGGTTTGAGCTTATAGTCCTCGGTGAAGAGTTCTTCGGGACGATAGGAAAGGAGCCACTCTTTGAGCAGGTCGAGGTGCTCGGGCTTGTCCATCGTGATCGGGACCTGATGCGCGCGGTAGCTGCCTTCGATGTGCTTGCCGTCGACGACCTTGGGACCCGTCCAGCCCTTGGGCGTGCGGAGAATGATCATGGGCCATACAGGGCGCTCGGTGCAGCCCTCTTCCCTTGCCTTTCTCTGGATCTCTTTGATCTCCTTGATGCACTTGTCGAGCGCTTCCGCCATCTTCTTGTGCATGGGCATGGGATCGTCGCCCTCGACGAAGTAAGGCTTGTAGCCGCAGCCGTGGAAGTAGCTCTTGACCTCGTCTTTGGAGATACGCGCGAACACCGTGGGGTTGTTGATCTTGAACCCGTTGAGGTGCATGATGGGAAGCACTGCGCCGTCCGTAACGGGGTTGAGGAACTTGTTGGAGTGCCAAGCCGTCGCAAGAGGGCCGGTCTCCGCCTCACCGTCGCCGACGATGGTCGCCGCGATCAGGTCGGGGTTATCGAACACCGCGCCGAACGCGTGTGCAAGCGAATAGCCGAGCTCGCCGCCTTCGTTGATGGAGCCGGGCGTCTCGGGCGCCACGTGCGAGGAGATGCCGCCGGGGAAGGAGAACTGCTTGCACAGTTTCGTCATGCCGACTTCGTCTTCGGACACGTTGGGATAAACTTCGCTGTACGTTCCTTCAAGGTAGGAGTTCGCGACGAAGAAGTTTCCGCCGTGACCGGGACCGGAGAGAAGAATCAGATCAAGATCGAACTTTTTGATGACGCGGTTCAGGTGCACATAGATGAAGTTCTGCCCGGGCACGGTTCCCCAGTGACCGACGATCTTCTTCTTGACCTGATCGCGCGTGAGCGGTTCGCGAAGAAGAGGGTTTCTCAGCATATAGAGCTGCGCGGCGGCAAGGTAGTTCGCGGCGCGCCAATACGCATCCATCTTTTTGAGATACTCTTCCGTCAAGGGCTTCTTTTCGGGAATGATTTCGTTGCTCATGAATTCCTCCAATTAAATAGTTTTTCTGCCAACATTATACCCTTTTACTACGGTGTTGTCAATAATCGCGTGGGAAATTTTTACGCTTTTTTTCGGCAGACCCTTTTTTTACGATAAAAAATGCGGGCGCGGAGAAAAAAAGCGCGAAAAAAGCTCCGCTTTTTTTGCGGAGCCTGAAAATTTTTCGGAAAAATCGGGCTGAGAATTTCAATTCAGCTCAGAAATCCCTTGATGATCTGCTCTTCCGCCTCGTGCTCGGTGAGCCCGAGCGTCATGAGCTTCAAAAGCTGTTCGCCCGCGATCTTGCCGATCGCCGCCTCGTGAATGAGTTCGGCGTCCACGCAGTTTGCCGCAAGCGCGGGAACCGCCGTAACGTGCGCGTCGTCCATGATGATCGCGTCGCACTCGCTGTGCCCGTGGCACTTTTCGTTCCCGTTGATACGCATCTCGAATTCCTGACGGGAATGTTCCGCCGCGACGGAGCGCGACACGATGTCCGCCCCCGCCCCCTCGCCGTTGAGATCGACGGAGAAGTCCGTCTTGGCAAACTGTTTGCCGTGCGTATAGATCTTCTCGCGGATGACGAGTTCCGCCCCCGCGGCAAGCGTTGCGCTCGTCTCGCGCACGGTGGAGTCGATGCCCTTGATCTGCGTCGTCTCCATCTCCATGCGCGCGCCCTCTTCCAGAATGATCGCCGTGGTGGGATTCATGACGTTTTCGCCGTTGCCGTCACCCGAGGCGTAGTGCTTCTCTACATACTTTACTTTTGCGCCCTTTCCGATATGGAAGGTGTGGATTCCGCTGTGCTCCGCCGTCTCGACGCCGCAGTTATGAATGCCGCAGCCCGCGATGATGAGCACGTCCGCGCCCGCCTCCACGTAAAAATCGTTGTACACCGTCTCGCGGTAGTCCGTCTTGGTGATGACGACGGGGATATGCACGCTCTCGCCCTTCGTCTCGCCCGAGACAAAAATATCGATGCCCGATTTTCCGTCCTTGCGCCCTTCGATGCGGATATGCGGCGTACTCTTGCGCCCGTCCGCCTCGCCGTTCTTTCTGATATTGTATGCGCCGTCCGGCACTTTGTGCAGATCGGCGACCTGCATGAGCAGCATCTGTTCAAGCTGATCCATAAAAACCTCCTTTCGTTATGCGCCGAAGGCAGGACAGATCCTGCCCGCAAGCAGATTGGGCAGAATTTCTTCGCGCGTCCCCTCGCGCTCCACTCTGCCGTTCGCGATGACCACGATCTTATCCGCAATATTGAGGATACGTTCCTGATGGGAAATGATTAGAATGCTCCCGTTCGTCCGCTCGTGCATCTTTTCAAAGACGGAGATCAGATTCTGGAAACTCCAAAGATCGATCCCCGCCTCCGGCTCGTCGAACACGGAGAGCGCCGTCCCGCGCGCAAGCACGGTGGCGATTTCGATGCGTTTGAGTTCCCCGCCCGAGAGCGACGCGTTGACCTCGCGGTCGATATAATCGCGCGCGCAAAGCCCCACCTCGGAGAGATAGGTACACGCCTCGCTGACGGTGATCTTTCTGCCAGCCGCGAGCGAGACAAGATCTTTTACCGTGATCCCCTTGAAACGCACGGGCTGCTGGAATGCGTAGGAGATCCCGCGGCGCGCGCGTTCGGTGACGGAAAGATCGGTGATGTCCTCTCCGTCGAGCAGAATTTTCCCCTCCGTGGGCTGAATGATGCCCGCGATGAGCTTGGCGAGCGTCGATTTCCCGCTGCCGTTGGGACCTGTGATGGCGACGAACCGCTCGTTGACTTTGAGCGAGACATCGATTAAAATTTCCTTGTGCGCGTCCCCGTCGGACGCGGCAAAACTGACATGACTGAGTTCTAACATATGTGTTTCCTTTCCGGCTTGGCATTGTATAGCGTTGCAACTTCGTTGCAACGCAGGATTTTACCATATTATGCGCAAAAAGTCAACCAAAATCACGCCGCTGTCCGGATAGTAAGAAAACGGGCAGAAATCTGCCCGTTTTTCACTATTCTTTTCCGCCTGAGCCGTCATTTCTCTTTTCGCCGTCGGAATCGTCTTTTTCGTCTAATTCAGGGAACGGATCGAGATCCACTTTGCCCTCTTCCGTCTTTCCGCGGCTGAGGCGTTCTTCTTCGGCGCGTTCCTCTTTTTTCCTGTGCGCCCGCACACAGAATACAATCACCACGGCGATGACCGCGACTCCGACCGCAACGCCGAGGATGATGAGCGCCGTCGTGCGCGTCGGGGTCTCGTCGTCGTACGGAGCGGGGTCGTAAGCGGTAACCTCCGTACGGGTGAATGCAAAGGAGAGTTCCCCCATCGGAAGTCCGTCTTTGGAATAGGTATAGCCGCCCTCCCGCCGCGCGAACTGCAGCGAGCTGCTGTCCAGATAATAGGGCGTCTGAATGTTGATAACGACTTTTTCCACGTCCGCCCAACGCTGACCCGAAGAGAGCAGATAGCCGTACCGCCATTTGCGGTTCGTCTGCGAAGGCAGATCGGGGAGCAGCGGCGCAGTGACCGTGTTCGTCACGCTCCTTTGTGCGGGAATCGCCAACTCGTACTCATACCAGAGCATCAGGTTTTCAAGCACGGCGGAGGCGTTCAGGCAGGAAGTCAGTTTCAGGTCGATGCCGTCGCTTGAAAGCATCGCGACCGTCGCGTTATAGAAATCGTGATAGAAGTCCCCGACCCCCATGAGCGCGTCCGCTTCGGCGTACATTTCCTGTACCAACATCTCAAACGTCATCTCCTCCTTGACGGGATCGTCCGCCTTCGAGAGCAGTTCCGCACTCGCGCCCGACGTGGAATATACGCCCGCCCGCACCGCTTCGTCACTCAGTTGCTTTCCGATCACATAAAAAACGAGTTCCTGCGTCGAACCGGCGTCGATGCTCCTGTAAATTTCTCCCCAGCCGTTGCTGATGCCGGAAGCCCCGCTCTCCGCGCTGAACACCTGCGTTTTGGCGGGATTGGCGTCGTATCCGAACGTGAAGGTATATGCCTCTTTTCCGTCCGACGGCGCGGTCAACGTATAGGTATACTTCGTCACTTGCGTATCGGGCCGGAAAAATGTATCCTCGTTGCGCTCCGAACGGGGAAGCTCCCCGTCCAGCTCAAAGGTCATGCCAAAATAGTTGCGCTCGTAATAGGTGTAGCGCGACGTCAGTTTCGGCTCTGCCGCCGCGCCGTCCGCCCCGGTCGCCGTCACAGAATATCTGACGTTCTGCGGAGGCACGGGGAGATAGTTCGGTTTGAACCCGACAGGAACGTAAAGCGTAAGCGTGAGATCGCGCTCAGTGGGATTGTACAGCTCGTAAGAAGCCGTCACGCGCGAGGTGCTCTGTTCCGCCTCCGCCTGCGTCGTCGGAAGATCGTCTATATAAAAGGTAAGCGTCTCGTTCTTTACGATGACGGGGCACTCTTCTCCGTCATAATCCACCACCACGTCCGACCCGTTCACGCCCTCCCAGAACGTGTACGAGGAGGCTGCGTCCGCCGCCGTTCTTCCCGAGCCGAGCAGCGCTCCGCCCGTTACGACGGGCAACGCGAGCAGGACTGCCCCGAGTCTTCCTTTCATGCCTTTTCCTCCTTGCCGCGCTTTTCGTAAGTCTCGTCCCGAGGCGGTTCGTCGGCGGGCGGCGCAAATTCCGCCCAGAAGCAGCTCCCCTTCCCCACTTCGGAGATGACCCCGAACGGACAATCGTGCTGCAAAAGAATGTTTTTGACGATGGAAAGCCCCAGCCCCGAACCGTTGACGGGGCGTTTGTGCGTCTTGTTGGAACGGTAATACCGATCCCAGATGGTATCCACTTCCTCGGGCGGGATGCCCTTGCCCGAGTCGATGACTTCAAAACGGGCGTTATTGCCCTTCTTATATAACTTCACGCGGACGCGCTTGTCGTCGCCCGTATAGTTGACGGCGTTTCCGATCAGATTATACAGCACCTGATCGATGCGCTCGCGGCTCGCCTCGGTATAGAGGTCGTCCTCGATCTGCGTTTCGATGGTATATCCCGCCGTTTCGCGCAGAAAGGAGAACCGCTCCGCAACGGAGTACACTTCCTCGGAGAGATTGAACACCGTCCTCTCCCCCACGTTCATGCCCGCGCGCAGTTTGGAAAGATCGAGCAGATCGCCCACGAGCAGGGTCAGGCGGTCGCATTCGTCGATGATGACCTGCGCGTTCGCGTCGCGCTTCTTCTTGTCTTCGCCCGAGATCTCGCGGATCATCGAAGCGTACGCCTTGATCATGGTGAGCGGCGTTTTGAAGTCGTGCGAGACGTTGGCGATCAGCTCCTTCTGCATCGTATCCGCCTTGGAGATCTCCGAACGGGCATATTCGAGCGCGTCGCCGAGTTCGTTCAGCTCCGCGCAGAAATAGTTCTTTTTGAAATGCAGGTCGTAATTCCCGCGCGCCATCTCCTGCGCGCGCGCCGTGACGTCGGTGACGGGCTTGGTGATGAACACCGCCACAAATCCGCTCGCAACGAAGGCGAGCACCACGGAAACGAGCGCGGTGATCACCGAGAGCCAGCGCAGCCCCGCCATCAGCTCCCCGTACTGCTGCGTCGCGGCGGAGATGAACAAAAACGTGCTCCTGCCCTCCAACGAAAGCTCTTCCGCATAGGATACGGAATTCTGCGAGATGAGATACCCCGGGAGCATTCCGTTTTCCTTCTGTTCGCAGAGCGCGGAGGCGAGTTCGGCGTAATTCGTCTGCCCGTCGAAGTCGAGCGCGCTCATGCCGTTTTCATAGATCAGGCATACGCTCAGCCCGTAATCGTTGGCAATGTCCGTCAGCCGCCGCCCGAGGACGTAGGAATTCTGCGCGCTGTCCAGCTCGGCAGTCATGCGCCCGCGCGCCTCGTCGATGACGGCGAGCGTGTTCTCGCGGTATTGCCGCATGATGAGCGAGTTCTGTATGAGCAGGAAAAAGATGATGACGAGCAGTGCAAACGCGGAAAAAGCGAACCACAAAATGAGGTTCAGACTTCTGCCCGACCTCACTCTCTTGCTCTTTTCACCCTCTCTCATAGTGCGCTCCCCGCGCCGCTCACGCCTCAAACTTATACCCGAGCCCCCTGAGCGTCACGATAAACTTTCTGTACTCTTTGAGGTTGCCGCGCAGCATCTTGACGTGCGTATCCACCGTTCTGTCGTCGCCGTAAAAATCGTATCCCCAGACCTTGTTCAGAAGGCGCTCGCGGGTGAGCGCGACGCCGTTGTTCTGCACGAAATAGAACAAAAGCTCGTATTCCTTGGGGGTAAGCTCCGCTTTTTCACCGTTGACGGTGACGTTCCTGCCCGAAATATCGATGTGCAGCCCCTCGAAGTCGTACGTCTGCGCCGCGTCCGCGCGCGAAGGCTTGCCGCGCTTGATCACGGCATGAATGCGCGCCATCACCTCTTTGGGCGAGAACGGCTTCGTCACATAGTCGTCCGACCCGATCTCGAAACCGAAGAGCTTATCGTACTCCTCTCCGCGCGCGGAGAGCATGATGACGGGGGTATCCTTGAACTTGCGGATCTCCTTGACGGCGGAGAACCCGTCGAGACGGGGCATCATGACGTCCATTAAAATGACGTCGTAATCGTTCTCGCGGCACATCTTCACCGCCTCCATGCCGTCCTGTGCCTCTTCCGCTTCGCCGCCCTCAAATTCGACGTACTCGCGGAGCACCGCGCGGATCATCTCCTCGTCGTCTACGATCAAAACTTTCATATGCTCCTCCTTGACACCCACGAGTATAACGCCCTTCCTTTATATTTGCTTTAACGCCGTGTGAAAATTCCGTGAAATGTGAAAATTTATGCGCTGAAATAAAGTATACCACATCACCCGCCGCAAATCAAGGAAAAATTTCCCAGGCGAAAATTTCAAACAAATGTTTGACTTTGTTCTGCGTATATGCTATACTGTAAGCATGATATCGGAAGAGAAACTGCACATTCTTACAAGCGGCGCGAAGTACGATGTTTCCTGCTCCTCTTCGGGGAGCGGGCGCAAAAACACGGGCGGGTTAGGCAACGGTATGCCCGACGGCTGCTGCCACTCCTTCACGCCGGACGGGCGGTGCGTATCGCTTTTGAAAATTTTGATGAGCAATGACTGCGTGTTCGACTGCAAATACTGCATGAGCAGACGCAGCCGCGACAATCCGCGCGCCACCGCCACCCCCGAGGAGATCTGCGAACTCACCGTCGATTTTTATAAGCGCAACTATATCGAGGGGCTTTTCCTCTCCTCTGCGGTGCAGAAATCTCCCAACTATGCCATGGAACAGCTTGTCCGCACCGTAAAACTCCTGCGTACCAAGTACGCGTTTCAGGGCTATGTGCATTTGAAGGGCATTCCCAAAGCTGACGAATCGCTCGTGACGGAGGCGGCGCGCTATGCCGACCGCATGAGTTATAACGTGGAACTTCCGTCCGAGACGAGCCTGAAACTCCTCGCCCCGCAGAAGAGCAAGGAAAGCCTGCTGCTGCCCATGAAACAGCTCCAACGGGAGCGCGACCTCTTCCGCGCCGAACAGCGCAAGGGCTATTTTCTGCCCGCGGGGCAGACGACGCAGATGATCGTGGGCGCCTCGCCCGAACGGGACGGGCAGATCTTGCGGCTCGCGCAGGGACTGTACCGCGCAACGGGGCTGAAACGCGTGTATTACTCCTCTTACGTTCCCGTCGTGGAAGATTCCGTCCTCCCCGCCGTGCAGAGTCCCGCGCTCCGCGAACACCGCCTCTATCAGGCGGACTGGCTGCTGCGGTTTTACGGGTTCGATGCGGAGGAGCTCGTCCCGCCCGCGGAAAATCTGCCCCTCGAATTTGATCCGAAATGCGCATGGGCGCTCAGGAATATGCACCTCTTTCCCGTGGAAGTCAACCGCGCCCCGCTCGAAACGCTCCTGCGCGTCCCCGGCATCGGCGCGCGCAGCGCGCAGAAGATCCTCTCGGCGCGGCGATACACAACGCTCACTTTCGAGCATCTCAAAAAAATGCGCGTCGTCCTCAAACGCGCACGGCACTTTATCACGGCGGGCGGGAAATTTTACGGCGCGAAAAACGAACTTTCCGTCCGCGGGCTGCTCGCCGCAGGCGAAGCGCAGAGCAACGCGACGCAGCTCTCCCTCTTCGGGAGCGGCACGGCGCTCTCCGTACATACAGGGGAACTCTGACCGGGCGCAATAAAAGCGCGCCGCCGTACCGTTCCCGCAAACGGAGGATCGTATTATGATTTGGTTTTTTGACGGCAGCAAAGACGCCTTCCTGACCGCGTTCCTGCTCGCGTTCCGCGACGAACACGCCATGATCTCATCGGGCAATCATCAGCTTGCGCTCGGGCAGGAGAGCGTATTCGTGCGCGCAGACGCGGAAAAGGCGCGCCGCTGCGAGGCGCGCCTGAAAGAGCTGGACGCGAAATGTATGCGCGAGCTCGATCTCCTTTTGAGAAACGGCGAGGAGGAAGCCGCGCAGATCGCCTTCAACTACTTCCGCCTGATCGCCGCGCACGGCGGTCCCGTCCGCGGGATGCTCGCCGACGACGTCGTGGCAAAGGCGGCGGAATGTATGCGGCGCGTCACCTTCGAGGT
>CALVMN010000004.1:0-68568 GCA_944346365.1 Candidatus Gallimonas merdigallinarum | reverse complement strand
TGAGCCCGGTGCAATACCGAACTCATTACCAAACTATTTAATTAAATTTTTGTCCAAACTTTGGGGTTCACTTCAAATGCACGGCTCTTTTACGTTTGCTTTGACAGAGTGTTCACGCCATACTGCGCGGTTTGCAGCGTATAGATACACGTTATCTGCCCTCCGACGACATCGAATAAAATCCATTTTCTATTATACTCGTCCCCCCCCCGTGTCAAGTCTTTTACACTCTTTTTTCGCGATTTATTAAAAAAAGCGCGGTCTCTGAACAGAGACCGCGCGTTTGCCGCCTTGCGCCGTTTATTTGATTTCCGTCACCTCGTAACCCGCCTCTTTGACGGCGGTTTTGAGCGCGTCGTCCGCAACCTCCGCGTTCAGCGTGACGACGGCGCGCTTCTTCTTCAAGTTGACGTCCGTCTTCTCCACGCCTTCCACGGCGTTCAGCGCGTCCGTTACGTGCTGTACGCAATGCATACACATCATTCCTTCGATCGTAAGCGTCTTTTTCATTGCAATATCTCCTTGTTCGGCGGTTTCCGCCGTGATTTCCTTCTTTTTCCGCAAAAAGCGGGTGAGCCGCAGGGCGTTTAAGACCACGAACAGCGAAGAAAGGCTCATCGCCACCGCCGCGTACATCGGATTGAGCATAACGTCCGCCCACGCGAAGCACCCCGCCGCCAGCGGAATGCAGATGACGTTATAGAAAAACGCCCAGAACAAATTCTCCTTGATGATGCGCATGGTACGGCGCGCCAAGGCGAACGCGCGGGGCGCGGCGGCAAGGTCGCCGCCCATGAGCACAATGTCCGCGCTCTCGATCGCCACGTCCGTGCCGTTGCCCATGGCAATGCCGACGTCCGCCTCTTTGAGCGCAGGGGAATCGTTGATGCCGTCGCCGATCATCGCGACCCCCTTTCTCGCCTTCCCGTGGAGCTGCGCACTCCGCGCCTTATGCTCCTTTACATAGGTCAGCTTATCTTCGGGGAGCACTTCCGCATATACCATGTCCGCGGGAATACCCGCGCGCTCCGCAATATACCGCGCGCACGCGGCGTTGTCGCCCGTGAGCATGTACGCCGTCATGCCGAGTCCTTTCAGCGCGGCAACTGCCTCTTTGCTCCCCGCTTTGAGCGTATCGGCAAGCGCGAACGCTGCAAGCACCTTCTCTTCGTCCGCAAGGAAGAGCACCGTTTTCCCCTCTGCGGAGAGCCGCCCGAACTGCGCCTTGCGCTCGTCCGTAAACAGTCCGCGCTCCGCCATCATGCGGTCGTTGCCCAGAAAGTAAGTCTTGCCGTCCACCTCGCCGCGCGCGCCCTGCCCGACGACGTACTCCACGCCCTGCGCTTCGCCGCCCTCACCGCAGTACTCTACAATGCACTGCGCAAGCGGATGGTTGAGCTTGCTCTCCACGGCGGCGGCAATGCGCTTTACTTCCGCCTCGTCGGCGTACGCCTCAAAGAATACGACGCGCGGCTTTCCCTCCGTAATGGTCGCCGTCTTGTCGAGCAGGACGGTATTCACGTCGGCGGCGCGCTGCAAGGCTTCCGCGCTCTTGACGAGCACGCCGAGGCTCGCGCCCCGCCCCGTTGCCGCCATGACCGCGACGGGCGTTGCAAGCCCCAGCGCGCACGGGCAGGAAATCACGATGACGCTCACGCCGAAATTGAACGCCGCCGCCACGTCCCACGTGGAAAACAGCCACGCAAGAAAGGTGATCAGCGCAACGGAGAGCACCGCAGGAACGAAGACCGCCGAAATCTTATCGGCAAGTTTCTGAATGGGCGCTTTGCTCGCGCCAGCCTCGCGCACCATGCGGATAATGGAGGAGAGCATGGTATCTTCCCCCACCTTTTCCGCCCTGATTTTGAGATACCCGCCCGTCACGAGCGACGCGCTCACGGCGCGGCTTCCCTCGGAAAGTTCAACGGGCAGGCTTTCGCCCGTGACCGCCGACTGATCGACGAAGGCGTGCCCCTCGGTCACAACGCCGTCCACGGCGACGGATTCGCCCTGTCTGACGACGAGCGTATCGCCCGCCGCCACATCAGCAAGCGCGATCTTCTCCTCTTTCCCCTCCCGCTCGACGATGACGGTATCGGGCGCAAGGCGGCGGAGTTTTTCGATCTCCCGCCCCGTGCGGCGTTTGCTCTTATCTTCCAGCCATTTGCCCAGCGTGACGAGCGTGACGATCATCGCCGCAGACTCGAAAAAGAGCGTCGGCTCTTCGGGCGTCAGAATCGCCATGACGAGGCTGTACACAAAGGAGACCGCCGCACCCAGCGTGACGAGCGTATCCATATTCGGCACGAGCTTGACCGCCGCGCGCACGCCGCTTACGAAAAACTGCCCGTTGATGAGGAGAATGAGCAGCGTCAGCCCCACCTGAAAACCGTAATTCAGCCAGCCGTGCGGTACGGGAATCCCCATCATATGCCCCATAGAAAAGTACATTTCGGGAATGAGCAGAATGAGGGAAAGCAAGAATCGCACGCCGAGCGTGAACTTCTTTTTCTTCTTTTCGGGGACCGCGCCGAAGTCGTACGCGCCGTACCCGAGCGCGGAAACCGCGCTCTTGATGCGCGCGTCAGAGACGACGCTCTCGTCAAAGGAGACTTCCATACTCTCGCCCATAAGCGAGACGGAGCAGGTTTCCACCCCTTTGAGTTTGGAGACGGTACGCTCGATGCCCGAAGAGCACGCCGCACACGTCATTCCCGTGACGGAATATTTTTTCTTCATAACCGCTTCCTTCCGTCAATTCAGATTTTTGATGAGTTCCATCGTCTCTTTGATGATATTCTCGTCCCCCGCGCGGAGCTTTTCTCTGACGCAGGTGCGCATATGATCTTCCAGCAGGAGATATCCGAACGACCGTACGGCGCTTTCCACCGCGGAGACCTGTATGAGCACCTCGCCGCAGTAGCGGTTTTCCTCGATCATCTTTTTGATGCCGCCAAGCTGCCCTACGATCCGGTTGATCCGGTTGACGAGCAAGCGCACATCCTCCTCTCCACGCGGCGTCTCCTTATAATGCATTTCACAGTTTTCGCACGTTTCCATTTTATTCTCTCCTTGTGTATTTTACCCTGTGTGGGTATTTTTATTATACCCTATCTTGGTATCGATGTCAAGTGTTTTTTTGCAAAAAAAGAGCGGCAAAGCCCCGCCGCTCTCTGATTTTTAGCATTATTTCTTTTCAAACTGAGATTTTGGCGCGCCGCAGATCGGGCAGGTCCAATCGTCGGGAAGCTCCTCGAAGGGCGTTTCCCCGTCGTACTCGTACTTGCAGATTTTGCACACGTATTTGCCCGCGCTCTTTTCTTCCGCCTGATAGGTGGGCGCGTTCGCCGCCGTCTTGCCTTTGAGCACCTTATGGTAGTAGGCGTACGTCATGGCCGCGTCCTTTTTGAGCACGTCCGCGTCCAGCACTTCTCCCAGGAACACGGTGTGCGTCGCCGTCTCCATCTTATCGATGACTTTGCAGGAGAACCAGCACACGCAGTCGTCGATCACGGGCATTTTCCCGCGCACGGCGTACGGCGTTTCGGCGAATTTGTCCGTATCCTTCGACGAGGCAAAGCCGAACCTTCCGATGAGCTTGGGATCGACGTTCTCGCCGAGCACGGCGATCGCGAACCGCCCCGTATCGCTCACGCACTTGTTGGTGTAGTTATCGTGATTGAGCGATACCGCGATGGTCGCGGGCGACGAAGTGATCTGCATCGCGCTGTTGGCGACGCAACCCACGGGACGCCCTTCGTCCCACGAAGTGCATACGTACACGCCGTACGAAAGATTGTAAAAAGCCGTCTTGTTCATCGTTTATTTCCCTCCCTGATCGTTTGCTTTATCTGCAATCGGTTCTTCCGCCGCAAAGCTCTGCCGCGGACGCACCGGATCGCTTTCCTGATGCCCGCGTTTTTTGGCGCGCGCCTCACCCGCGGGAAGTTTGCGCACGAGACTGTCCACATACGATTCCGCGTTCACGTTGATAATGAGAAGCGCGATGATGATGACGGACAGCACGAGCGCGACCGCAACGAAGGACTTCGTAAGCCACATGAGCAGCGCGGAAACGGCGGCTGCCGCAATCAGGACTGCGACCTGAGATACCCACACCCACACGCAGTTGCCGAGATTGACGACCTTGCGGAAGCGGATCTTCCCCTGCCCGTGCAGCAGGTACGCCTCGAACAGCGCGACGAACCCGAACGTGAGCGCGCCCGCAATCCCCGAGACGGCCGCGCCCGCGCTGGATACGGTAAGCAGCCATGTGACGAACGCGATCAGCGTGACCGTAAGCACGGCGTCCGCGATCGCGGCGATCCAGAATCCCCAAAAACCGCGTCTGACCGTACTTTTGCGCACGAAATAGTTCGTTACGAAGTAGCCGACGACGACGCCGACGCCCACGCAAAGGACGAGCGTGTGCAGTTTCCCCGACAGCGCCGCCGCCACGTTCGAGGCGATGGCGACGACCTGCTCTTCGAGCGCGGCAGCCTCCTCGACGGTGAGCTGCAAGAACTCCGCAATGCGCGCCGCGATCCAATCGCCTTGCAGAAGAAAGGAAAGCGTGCTCAGCGGCTCGCTCCAATCCAGCTCGCGGAAGGACGAAATGACGAAATCGACCAGATTATCGACCTGTTCTTCCGTGCCGTCAACGAGTTCGGAGATCTGCGTCATGACGTAGTCCGCCTGCACGGCAAGCTCGTCCAGAAAGAGCTGCACGCCGAACAGAAGCCCGAGAAAAATACAGCCCAGCGGCACAAAAATATAGATAAGGCACTTCAAAAAATTCTTTAACGAATTTCCGACCATCTGCACGGCGCCGCCCTCCCTTTCCCGGAACAACTGTATGAAAAGAAGCGGGCTTCCGAAAGTCCGCTTCCTCGGTTGTATCTCGCTTACTTCGTTTCCTGCTGCTCGGCAACAACTTCTTTGCCGTCATAATAGCCGCAGTTCTTGCACACGCGGTGCGCAACTTTCAGCTCGTGGCAATGCGGGCACTCGACGAGCTCGGGCGCCGTAGCCTTGTAATTGGCAAAACGCTTGTTGGTTCTGCTCTTCGACTGCTTTCTCTTAGGAACTGCCATTCTCTTTCACCTCTTTTTATTCGTTTTCCCATTGCGTACACGCATCGCACAGAAGCCTTGCGGGAAGTGCAAACATCACGGAATCGCGCATCAGCTCCGTAAGATCGATCTTACCGCCTGCGTAACCGTAATTTTCGCCGTCGCTTTCGCCGGGGAAGAAAACTCCTTCCACGTCGCCCGTGAACCGCGTACGCGCCTCTCTGAGGCACCGCGAACAGGCGCCTTTCAGCACAAACGCGATGCGCCCCGTTACTTCAACGCTATCGTCCTCAAAAATACGATAGGTGAGTTCCGCCTCCGTTTCCCCTTCAAATCCGACGAACGGGATATCGAGAAGATCCGCGTCTGCCGTGAAGGTAAATGCGAGCGCACCCTCTGAAATTTTTTTCGCCGTTAGTTTACGGACGTCGATTTCAGGGATCATTGACTTACAAAAGTATAGGCGATTTGCGCCGCTTTGTCAATCTTTTTTCACGCCCATTTGCAAGATTTTACAAAAATCAGAGGAGCGCAGCCGTCTCGCGTGCAATGACGAGTTCCTCATTTGTCGGAATGACGAGCACTTTGACGCGCGAGCTGTCTTTGGAGATCTCATGAATGGCGCCGTCGTTTTTGTATTCGTTCTTCGCCTCGTCGATTTCGATGCCGAAGAACTCCATATCTTTGAGAATGGACGCGCGGATATGCGGCGTATTCTCGCCGACGCCCGCCGTGAATACGATCACGTCCAGTCCGCCGAGCGCAGCCATGTACGAACCGACGTACTTCTTACAGGCATAAGAGAACATATTCAGCGCGAGCCGCGCGCGGTAATTGCCCTCTTTCGCCGCCGCCGTGAGGTCGCGGTAGTCGGAAGAGACGCCCGAGATCCCCAGCATACCGCACTTTTTATTGAGGTAGGTGAGCCCGTCGTGAATGTTCATGCCCTTCTTGCGGCAGAGGAACTCCACGGCAGCCGCGTCAATGTCGCCGCTGCGCGTTCCCATGGGAACGCCCGCAAGGGGCGTGAAGCCCATCGACGTATCGATGCACTTGCCGCCGTCCACCGCGGAGATAGACGAACCGTTCCCCAGATGGCAGGTGATGATTTTCAGCTCCTCGGGCTTCTTGCCGAGGTACTCCGCCGCCGCCTGCGAAACGTACTTGTGCGAAGTGCCGTGCGCGCCGTATTTGCGCACCTGATAGGTCTTGTAATCGTCGTAATCGATGGCGTAGAGATAGGCGTAGTCGGGCATCGTCGCGTGGAAAGACGTATCGAACACGAGCGCCATCTTCTTGTCGGGCATGACCGCGCGGCAGGCGTTCACGCCGAGGATCGCCGCGGGATTGTGAAGCGGCGCGAGTTCCGCGATCTCGTCCATCGTCTTCATGACCTCGTCGGTGACGAGCGTCGTCTTTTTGAACGCCTCGCCCGACGCGACGACGCGGTGACCGACTGCGTCGATCTCGGCCATCGATTTGATGACGCCCGCCTCGCCGTCGATCAGCTCGTTTAAAACGAGCTGGATCGCCTGCGTATGGTCTTTGATCTCTTTTTCGATGACAAATTCCTTTCCGCCCGCCTTGTGCGTGAGCTTGCCGCCCTTGATGCCGATGCGCTCGACGGTGCCTTTTGCCAGCACTTCCTCCGTCTCGTTGTTGATGAGCTGATATTTGAGCGAAGAGCTGCCTGCGTTAATGACAAGAATTTTCATAATTCTCCGTTCCCCTTTGCGTTTTTTTCTTTGGTAAATTTACTGATCGTCGCGGACCTGCAGCGCGGTGATCGCCACGGCGCACACGATGTCCGAAGCCTTGCACCCGCGCGAAAGGTCGTTGAGCGGTTTTGCGAATCCCTGACAGATGGGTCCGATCGCCTGGAATCCGCCGAGGCGTTCCGCGATCTTATAGCCGATGTTGCCTGCTTGCAAGTCGGGGAAGATGCACACGTTCGCGTGACCAGCAACCCGCGACTTGGGCGCTTTGAGCGCGGCAACTTCGGGCACGAGCGCGGCGTCGAATTGCAGTTCGCCGTCGAGCGCGAGATCGGGCGCTTTTTCCTTGGCGATGCGCGTCGCTTCCTGCACGAGCGTGACGTTGTCGTGCTTGGCGCTGCCCATCGTGGAGAAGGAAAGCATTGCCACGCAGGGTTCGATCCCCGCGATCTCCTTCGCGCTCTTCGCCGTCGCGATGGCGCAGTCCGCAAGTCCTTCCGCCGTATAGGTGGGATTCAGCCCGCAGTCTGCGAAGAAGATCAGCCCGTCGTCAAGATATTTGTTCCCGCCCGCGGGCGCGATCATCAGATTGAAGCTGGAAACGGCGCTCACGCCGGGCGCGGTCTTGATGATCTGCAACCCGGGGCGCAGCGTGTTCGCGGTGGAGTGGCACGCGCCCGAGACAAGCCCGTCCGCGTCTCCGGATTTGAGCATCAGCGCGCCGAAGAACGTGCTGTCTTTCGCCTGTTCGAGCGCCTGCTCGGGCGTCATGCCCTTCGCCTTGCGCAGTTCGTATAAGAGGTCGGCGTACTCCTGCAATTTAGGGGAGGACGCGGGATTGATGATCTCGACGCCTTCGAGATCGACGTCGGGATTCGCCGCGCGGATCTCCGACTCCTTGCCGAGCAGGACGATCTTTGCGACATTCTCCTCCACGCAGCGCTGCGCCGCCTCGACGACGCGCTGATCCTCGCCTTCGCACAGAACGATCCTGCGCTGTTTTTCCCCCGCGCGCTTTTTCAGATCTTCCACGATCGAGCCGCTTTCAACAAGCTTTCTTCCAAACGCTTTGACCTTACGCATGAAGTCTGCCATAAAAATTTCTCCTTAAACTCTTTCTTTTTCCCCGCGTTTCATGTATAATGAGAGCGGAAGAACAATCACGCTCCTATTATACACCTTTTTGCGCAACTTGTAAAGAACACGAGGGAAATTTCAATGAAATATTGTGCTGTAATTTGCGAATATAACCCCTTCCACAACGGGCATAAATATCAGCTCGGACAGATCCGCGAGCAAAGCGGGTGCGACGGGATTCTCTGCATCATGAGCGGGAATTTCACCCAGCGGGGAGACGCGGCGGTCTTTGAAAAATACGAACGCGCAAAACACGCCGTCGAGGGCGGCGCGGACGTCGTATTGGAACTGCCCGCGGCGTTCGCCGTCTCTTCGGCGGAACACTTTGCAAAGGGCGCGGCGCATATCCTCTCGTCCCTCCCCTGCGTGACCCGCCTCGCCTTCGGCTGTGAGAGCGGGACAAAGGAGGATTTCCTGCGCACCGCGCACGCAACGCTCAACGAGAGCAAGCAGTTCAAAGCGGCGCTCAAAGAAAACATGAAGGACGGCACTTCCTACGTCCGCGCGCGCAACGCAGCTCTCCTCGCCGCAGGTGCAGACGTGGACGAGGCGCTCCTCTCTTCCCCCAACAACATCCTCGGAACGGAGTACTGCCGCGCCCTGCTCGCGGCGGGAAGCGCGATCGACCCGCTCCCCATTCCCCGCGTGGGCGGCGGGTACGCCGATACGGCGCTCTTTAAGGACTTCTCGTCCGCAACCGCGCTGCGCGGCGCGATGCGGGACGGCTCGCGCAAGGCGAAAAAGGCGCTGAAAAACAATCTGCCCCTGCACGTCTGGCGGGCGGCGCTCGGGTACGCCCCCACGCCCTATGAAAAAGCCGCGCTCGCCGCACTCGTTGCGGCGGACGAAGCGGCGGTCGCGCGCTGCCCCGACTGTTCCGAAGGCTTGGAAAACCGCCTGAAATCCATTGCGCGGAGCACGCCCGCGTACGACGAAATGCTGAAAAAAGTCGTCTCCAAGCGATATACGCTCGCGCGGCTCAAACGCATTCTCGCGCAGAACTTCCTCAAAATCACCCGCGAGGCGGTGCAGGACTTTGCGGAAGCGCCGCTCTACTATAAGACGCTCGCCGTCAGGAGTTCCGCCGCGGAAGAGATTTTAAACGATCTGAACGGCGGCGCGTTCCCCGCCGTCGTGCGCAAGAGCGACTTCAGCAAGCTGACGAAGTCCGCGCTCGAATGCTTCCTGACGGACGTGCGCGCAAACGACCTGTACAACGTTCTGACGGGCGTTGCGACCAACGAGTACGAGACGAAATTCGTATAACGCCGCCTTTCCATACAGAGATAAGGCGCGCCCGCGGCAGACTGCCGCGGGCGCGCATTCTTTGACTGTGCGTATGTTATGCGTGAACTACCGCATAGTAGCGGTAACCGCCCGCAAAGTTGAAGCAATCGAACCCGTTCTGCGCGAGAATGCGGCACGCGAGGTAACTGCGGAGTCCGCTCTGGCACATGACGTAAACCTTCTTGCCTTTGTCAAGCTCGGAGAGCCGTTCGCGCAGTTCGTCGAGCGGCAGGTTGAAAAAGCCGTCGGCATGCCCGCGCGCGTATTCTCCGCGCGTGCGCGTATCGAGCAAAAGCACGCTCCCGTCCTTGGGCAGGGCGGCGAGATCTTCGCAGAAGAACTGTTTCACCCTCCCCGAAAGCACGTTGTCGATCATATATCCCGCCATGTTCACGGGGTCTTTCGCCGACGAATAGGGCGGCGCATAGGCAAGGTCCAGATCTTTGAGTTCGTCCGCCGTAAGCCCTGCGCGGATCGCGGTCGCAAGCACGTCGATGCGCTTATCCGTCCCCGCGCCGCCGACGATCTGCGCGCCGAGAATGCGCCGCGTACCCCGTTCAAACAGCACTTTCATCGTCATGAGCTGCGCCCCGGGATAATAGGTCGCATGGTTTGCGGGCGAGAGGATCACTTTATCGTAATCGAGTTCCGCGGCACGCGCCGCCTTTTCGTTCAGCCCCGTGTTCGCCGCTGTCCGCGAGAACACCTGAATGACGGAAGAGCCCTGCGAGCCGCGATACTCGCTCGGAATGCCGCAGATGTTGTCCGCCGCGATGCGCCCCTGTTTGTTTGCAGGTCCTGCGAGCGCGATGAGCGCCTTTGCGCCCGTCACGAAGTGCCGCACTTCCACCGCGTCGCCCGCGGCGTAAATATCGGGGTCTGATGTGCGCATATGCGCGTCGGTCACGATGCTCTCCTTCATGCCGAGTTCCAGCCCCGCCTCCTTGGCGAGCTGCGTATCGGGCGTGACGCCGAGCGCGATGACGGCGAGATCGGCGTTAATCTCCCCGTTTTTCGTGCAGACGGTGAGCTGTTTTTCCGCGCGCAGTCCCTCGAAGGGCGTGTTCAGCCGAAGATCGACGCCCCGCGCAATGAGTTCCGCATGCAGAAAGCACGCCATGTCTCTGTCGAGCGGCGCGAGAACGTGGTCGCCGCGCTGAATGAGCGTGACGTGAACGCCCCGCCGCACGAGGTTTTCCGCCGTCTCCAATCCGATAAATCCGCCGCCCACGACGACCGCCGTGCGGGGCTTGTTTCCCGCGACGAAGTCGTGCAGGGCGAGGGTGTCCTCCACCGTGCGGAGCGTAAACACGCGCGGATCCGCCGTCTGCGCCGCCGCGGGAATCACGGGCTTTGCGCCGGGCGCGAGGAGCAGTTTATCGTAGCCCTCCTCGTACGTCCTGCCCGTCGCGAGGTCGCGCACCGTCACGCGCCTGCCCGCGCGGTCGATCTTCACCGCCTCGTGCCCCACGCGCACGTCCACGCGGTAGCGCGCGAAGAAGGACTGCGGCGTTTGCAGGGTGAGCGCGTCCTCTTCCCCGATCGCGCCGCCCACGTAATAGGGCAACCCGCAGTTGGCGTAGGAGACGTACCCCGTGCGTTCGAGCATGACGATTTCGGCGCGCTCGTCCAGCCTGCGGATGCGCGCCGCGGCAGTCGCGCCGCCCGCAACGCCGCCGATAATAACTACTTTCATATAAAATCTCCTTGAAAACTCCCGCGCAAAAACGCTTGCGCGGGAACATAATCGCATTTTAATGCAGTTCGCGGATAACGCCCAGACGGTAGGCTTCCAGAAGGTCGGAAAGCTCGCCGATCATCTCCTGCATCCGATGCCCCTCGTCCGTATCGCGGATGGAGAGGCGGTAATTCGTCTTTTGCACCACTTCTGTGACGGAGTGAATATCGCTCTCGTTCCGGATCGCCTCTTCTGTCGAACGGAACGGCTCATAGGCGACGAGGCGCATTCCGTACGAATTGCTGATGAGCGTATAGCCCGCGATGCCCGTCTCCCGCTGATAGGGTCTGGACATTCCGCCGTCGATCATCAGCAGCCTTCCGCCGCACTTGATGGGCGTTTCGCCGTTTTTGAGGTGTACGGGCATATGTCCGTTGATGATGTGCGCCGCGGGCGAATCGGGGTCTAAGCCGAACTCCTTCAAAATGGCGGAGATTACCCCGTTGTCGTTGAGATAATTATAATACGAATTTTTCGCCTCGTAATAACAGCTCGTATCCTTCACGAAATAGCGCTCGAACGTCGTCATGCGCTCCTTGCCGTAGAGCGGGGAATTTTCGTTCGCCCACAAAAACCACATGGTGTCCTGCCCGAACGTCTTTTCGTCGCCGTCGGGCAGATAATAGCCCTTGCGCGCCCAACTCTCCAACTCGTCAAACAGCGCTTTTCCGCTGTAAAAACTCTTTCCGATCTGCACCTTTTTGAAGGAGCCGTCCTCTTCGAGCGGCACGCAGCCGTGATACAGCAGATTGCCGTTGTAGGTGCGGTACATGCTCCCGCGCGTAAAGAGGTAGGAGACATGCCGCTGCAGCTTTTCGCTGTTGACGAAGGCGTAGCGGAGCTTTTTCATGACAAGCTCCTCCCCCGCCGAGAGCGCGTACGGGTCTGCGGGGTCGATCGTCGGGAAGTTTTTATCCTCCAACGGATACGCCTTGCCGTCGATGGTCACCGTGCCCGCTTTTCGGTCGATCTTATCCAGCAGGCGGCGCCCCTCCATTTTATACTCGGGATGGCGCGCGATGAGCTGCCCTTCCAGCTTGAACAGAATGATCGTGATCGCCTTGTGGATCTTGCGGTCCATGTCGGGGTCGTACGGCTCGTAACTTTGCGAACCGTTGATGACGAAGCAGTCGCACGGGTCGCCCGCGTAGGTGTCGAGCGCGAACTTTGCAAGCGGCAGAAGATTGATTCCGTATCCGTTTTCGATGGTGTTGAAGTTGCCGTACTTTGCCGAAATGCGCACCACGGACGCGATGCAGGCAAGGCTTCCGCTTGCCGCGCCCATCCAGCAGATATCGTGATTCCCCCACTGAAAATCCACGTTATCGAACCCGAGCAGGGTATCCATGATGATATGCGCCCCGGGACCGCGGTCGAACAGGTCGCCCAGAATGTGAATGCGGTCGACCACCAGCCGCTGAATGACGTTGCAGAACGCGATCACGAAGTGTCTGGCGCGCTTTGTGGAGATGATCGCGGAGATGATGCCGTTATAGTACGCCTCCTTGTCCTCGACCTCCTCTTTTTCGCTCAAAAGCTCTTCGATGATATAGGCGTAATCGTGCGGCAATTCCTTCCGCACCCGCGAACGGGTATATTTGGAGGCAATGCGGCGGTTGACGCGCACAAGGCGGTAAATCGTCGTCTTATACCAGTCGTCGAGGTCCTCTTCCGTCGCCTCGATCTGCGCGAGCTTCTGCTCGGGGTAGTAGATGAGCGTGGCGAGAGACTTTTTCTCTTTCATCGAGAGCGAGCCTTTGAACTCCTCTTCGATCTTTTTGCGGATAGACCCCGACCCGTTTTTCAGGATATGGAGAAAAGGTTCGTATTCTCCGTGAATATCCGTAATGAAGTGCTCCGTGCCCTTCGGAAGATTGAGCGCGGAAGAGAGATTGATGATCTCCGTCGCTGCGTCGGCAGCGGCGGGAAACTGAACGGAGAGCCGTTCGAGATACCGTTTATCCTGCATATTCATTCCCCTTTGTTTTATTATACCGCAACTTCGCGCAGATTGCAAGATGCAAATTTCATTTTTTTGCTTCCCCGCCATCGCTCATCAGACTCCCGCCGCCCCTGCGGCAGCATACCTTTCTGCGCTTATCCCCCTCCGAAAAACCATAAAACGTACCCGCAAAGAAAAACCCTGCGAAAATCGCAGGGTTTTTATGCTTTTCTTCGTCAGTCGGTCGTTTCGGCGGAATAATCCGTACCCACAAGCCCGTCGCCCGAAATGGTGGAGTAGTTGTTCATGAACATTGCCATGCTGCGCACCGAATTGGAATGCCCGAGCGAAGTGATGGTGAAACCGGACTTATTCTGATCGTTGAGCCATGCCGTGCGGACAACGCCGTAATACACATTCTCTTCGCTGTCGTACGTTCCCGTGCCTTTCAGCGTTTCATTGGGGAACTCGAACTTGATATAGCCGTTGCCGTACATCTTCCACGTTCCGATCTCTTCGCCTGCCGAAAGCGCGCCGTCTGCGCCCGCCGTCGATTCAAAGATCTTACCGGTGTTGCCGCCCTCGTCTCTCGAAAGCAGCACCGTGCGGGACTTGTTCGCCGCCTTAAGATCGCCGCTCGAAACGGTGCCAGAATTGTCACGCCCGCTGTTGGTGAGAACGACCATCTCGAACTTGTAGTAGTCGCCCGCCTTCTCGGTGTAGGTAAAGAGCTCGTCCGCCGAAACGCCGCGGGTGGATTCGCCCGCATAGCGGTTGGGGTTGATACAGATATCGCCGTAGCTGTTGAGATAGTACTGGTGAAGCTGAACGGTAAAGCTCCCCGCCGCCCCGCTTTGGCGCGTGATATACGCCGCAACGTTCGTGCCGCTGTTCGTCGTGAACAGGTCGTTATGCCCGGGCAGAATGGCGTCAAGCTCGGGGCTTGCATCGGGCTTGTTCGTCCACTTGAAAGAGCCCATATATTTGTTGCCTTGGTTCTTTTCGTTGCCTGCTCCGATATTGCGGACAATACCGCCGTTGACGGAGGTGTACAGCCCCATGACGTTCTCGCTTCTGCCGCCCCACATCTGGTAGTTATCGGCAAGCGGATCGTAGGAGTGCATGGAATAATAATACGTCTTTCCGGATTTCTCCTGATCGATCTCTCCGTTCTCATTCATGACCGTCACGTTGTCGTGACGGGCGATGACGGGCGCCTCCATGAACTGCTTGGAAATATTCTTTCCGTAGTAGTCGTGCGACCAGCCGACCGCGTTGCCGTTCTCGTCCTCATAGGTGGTGAACAGTTCCTCCACCTGATCTCTGTACCCGAAAATCGTCTCGTGCGTCTGCCAGCTGTTCTGACCGTCCTTGCGCAGACCCGTTGCGGGGTCGAGTTCGAGGATATAGTTGCCCGAACCAAAGGAACCGTACGCCATGTACATTTTGCCGTCGGGCGTATAGATGATCTGCGGGTCGATGCCGTTGACGTTGCCGTAGTATCTTCTGTCGGCGGAGGGATCGTCCGCGTCCGGAATGGGCAGGCTGACGTCGATGCTCGACTGCATCAGAACGACGGGCTGATTATCCTTCATGACGGGCTTGAAACTGCCCGGTTCCAGCGTCTCCGATTCGTACAGCAGAATGCAGGCGCGGGTATACGTTTCGCCGTCCACCATAATGCCGCCGACGGACGTCGTCGTCTCCAGTTGAGGAGCGCCGTCCACGACGCAGGTATAAAGCCAATATCCGCTGCCGTCTGGTTTGGACACGATGTCGGGCGCCCACCACGAAGCCATTTCCTTTGCGCCCGCCTTGATCGCTTCCGGGGTCATATCGTCCTGATCTTCAAAGAAGTTGTTCAGGCTCGTGAAATCGCCGTACAGCCATTCGCCGATCTTGGAATTGACAACCTCCGTTTCGCGGGTCGCATAGTCAAACGTTCTGCCGAGGAATTCCCACGTCTTCATGCCGTCGTAGGAGACGTGGATCGCGTTCCCGTACGTGGTCAGACCGCCGTAAGCGCTCGTATTTGACCAGCCCGTCGAGAACATATAATAGATGGATTCCCCCCTGTCGTTGCGTACTTCGATCAAAGAAGGGTCGTGCGTGTAGCCGAGCACCTTTTCACCCTGTTCCCCCGTCTCGGAGAAATCGAGCGCGTTGCCCGCATAGTCGTAGTTCGGATTGGTGGGATAGGCGGCAACAACCTCAACACTGCCCGTCCTCCCGTCGGAAAGCTGATAGCGGACTCTGCCCGCCGAAACTCCCGTAAAGACGCCGTTCTCGTACGTTGCGATGCTCTGCCAATCGTCCACCCGATTCCCGTTCTCATCGTACGCGGCGACGACGTTCGCGTCCGCAACCGCCACCTGCGTGACGGAGGAATCGAGAGAAATGCTGTCGTCAAGATTATCAAAGCAAATCTGATAATTCTGTGCATCTCCGGTGGAGTTCACATCCCCTCCTCCGCACGCCGCAAACGCGGAAAGGCTCAGCACGGAGCCGAGCGCCAACGCGAGGATTTTGTGCATTTTTCTCATGTCTTCACACCCCTTTACACATTTCGTTTCCAACATTTTATCATAAATCTTTACGCATTGCAATAGAATCGAAAAAAATTTCACGCTTTTTTTCGCGAAAATGCAAAAAATTTTCGTATTGCGTGCCGAATATGCAAACACATATTTTATTTTGAACGATTGCGCGCGATCCATGCGGAACGATGATAAAAAGCAAGGCGCCTCCCGCAATGTGGAAGACGCCCCGCTTTGAGAGAATATGAAAAAATTGTGGAGAGTAGGCATAACCGGACGTTCGCACAGAGAGCGCTTCTTCCGCCTGCGGCGGCGCCGCGCAAACGCATTGACGGCTGCCCCGCCCCCGGATCGGACGGACCCGAGGGGGGATGGGAACCGCAGTTCCTCCGCAACCTTGATTACGTCTCTATCATACACGCCGTTGGTGTTGAACGTGTGAAAGCTCCATTAAAACGCGATAAAACCGCATCAGAGATATCTTTGCACGATCGCTTCCGCCACGCGCAGCCCGTCTGCCGCGGCAGAGGTGATCCCGCCCGCGTACCCGCAGCCCTCTCCGCACGGATATACGCCCGCGATCCCCGCCGCCTGCATATCCGCGCCGCGCACGATGCGCACGGGGGAACTCGTGCGCGATTCCACGCCCGTCAGAACGCTCTCGTATGCCGCAAATCCGCTGAGTTTCGCATCAAGGTCGGGCAGCGCCGCTTTGAGCGCGTCGGTCAGGGCGCGCGGGAAGAGCGCCTGCATGGGAACGAACGACACAGCGGGCGCATACGTCGGTTTTACCGCCCCGAAGTAGTAACTTTCGCGGTCGGCAAGGAAATCGCCCACGAGCTGCACGGGCGCTTTATATCCGCCGCCCGCCGCCGCGAAAGCCGCGCGTTCCAGCTTGCGCTGAAAGGCGATGCCCGCCAGCGGATGATCGCCGCCGAAATCGGCTTTCCGCACCTGCACGACGAGCGCGGAATTGGCGTTTCTGCCCGCGCGGGCGTAGTCGCTCATGCCGTTGACCGCCACGCCGCTCTCTTCGCTCGCCGCCGGCACGACGACGCCGCCCGGACACATACAGAAGGTAAATACCGCCCGATCGGAGGCGTGGGAAACGAGCTTATAGTCGGCAGGCGGCAGCGCCTCGTAACCCGACCCGTACTGCGCGCGGCTGATCGCCGATTGCAGGTGCTCGATACGCACCCCCACCGCGAACTCCTTCTGTTCCATAGAAAACCCGCGGGAAAACAGTATCTCGAAGGTATCGCGCGCACTGTGCCCGACGGCGAGCACGAGAGCGTCGCATTCCTCTTCCTGTCCGCCCGCCGTAAAGGAACGGAGCTTTCCGTCTTGGATCTTCAAATCGGTGAGCGCAGTCGAAAAGCGGAACTCCCCGCCCTGCGACAGAATGTATTCGCGCATATTGGCGACGACCTTTTTAAGATTGTCGCTCCCGACGTGCGGCTTTCCGAGGTAGGCGACCTCCTGCGGCGCACCGAACCGCACGAAGGTTTCGAGCACGTCGCGGTTGAGGGGACTGTTCGTCTGCGTGTTGAGCTTGCCGTCCGAAAAAGCGCCCGCGCCGCCCTCGCCGAATTGGATATTGCTGGACGGGTCGAGGACGCCCGTTCCGGAAAAGCGCTTTACGTCCTCCGCGCGCTCCTCCACCCGCTTGCCGCGTTCCAGAACGACGGGGCGCACACCGTGATCCAGCAGCCGCAGCGCGCAGAACAGCCCCGCGGGTCCCGCCCCGACGATGACGGCTTTCGGCGCAGTTTTTACCTGTTCAAAGACGCGGGGCGGCGGCGTGAACGCCTCTGTGCCGCACTCCACGGTATACACCCATTTGATGTCCGCTTTGTCGCGCGCGTCGAGCGATTTTTTCAGGATCTTAAAATATCGGCAGGGCGCGTGCAGTTTCTTTTCGCAAAGTTTAACGAGCGAGCTCTCCTTCTGATGCGGGCGGAGCGTCAGTCCCGAAAACGTCTTTCTCATATCAGCGCCTCCGATACCGCGTGCGCGGACGCCCATGCCCAATGCAGATTGTATCCCCCGCACTCGCCGTCCGCGTTCAGGATCTCCCCCGCGAAGTACAGCCCGCGGCGAAACCTGCTCATGAGATGTTCGTCCGTCTCGCGAAGCGGAATACCGCCCCGCGTCGCCTGCGCGCAGTCGAACCCGAGCGCGCCCGTCACGGTGAGTGGGAATCCCTTCAACAGGGCGAGCACCCTGGCGCGGTCGCCGTCGGCACGGCGGAAAAGCTGCCGCCCGAGTCCGTTGTTGACGACGCACAACAGCCCGTCCTCCCCCTCCCCCACGGCGGAGGCAAGGCGCGCCGCGGAAACGTCGGGCAGGAAATCGATGAGCAGCGTATCCCCCTTTTCGGCATATGAGGAGGCGCGGAACACCGCGTCGCCCGAAACGCCGTTTTCGGTAAACAGCACGTCGCCGCGACAGGAGTAGCGTTCAACGCCCCTGCGGACGACTTGCAGCCCCGCGTCCACGCGGATCCCTTTGAGCCCGCGCACGGCGGCGGGATCGGTGCGCAGGCGCACCAGAACGGGCGAGAGCGCGGTCACGGTATGCCCGAAACCTTTCGCAAGGGCGTACGCCGAGCCGTCCGTGCCGAAGTTGGGCGCGGCGCAGCCGCCCGCCGCAAGCACGACGTTTTCCGCACGTGTTTCGCCGCCCTCCCATGCGATGCGGAACGCCCCGCCGTCATGGGAAAGCGCGGTCACACGCGCGCCCGTCCGAACGCTCACCCCGAGGCGTGCAAGCTCGCGGCGCAGAAGGTCGGTCACCGCCGACGCCTGCCGCCCCGCAGGATATACCCTGCCGCGCGTATCGGGCAGAAACACGCCGCCCATACTCTCTAAAAAGCGCACAGCGTCTTCCCACGAAAAGCGCGCGAGCACGCGTGCGACGTTATTCCGATCGTCCGAAAAATAGTGATCGGACGAAACGTGCGTATTCGTCACGTTGCCCTGCCCGTTGCCCGTTGCGGAAAGTTTGCGCCCGAGGCGGTCTCCACGTTCGATCAAAATGACCTCTCTGCCCGCGCGGGCTAGCATGACGGCGCACGCCAGACCTGCCGCGCCGCCCCCGATTACAGAATTTTTCACCATATTCTTATGATAACGCATAGAAAAAGTTTTGTCAATGTATTGACCCGCGCGAATTTTCGTGATAAAATAGAATAAATTCAAAGGAGTAAAATTTTATGATCGGATTGCTCAATGCCCAAACAACGTTTCTCGATTACCTCAAAGAACATCTGCCGCTGACCATCATTCTCGGGGTCATCATCGTTCTTATCATTGCGCTCGTCATCACCATGATCGTGATGTCCGTGAAGTATAAGAAGCAGAAGCGCGCAGAGGAAGCCGCCGCCCCCGCAGAGGAAGAGGCGCCCGCCCTGCCCGACGAAACTTCGGCAGAACCCGCGCTCGAACCGGTTGCCGAGACGGCTGCAGAAGAATCGCCCAAGGAAGAGATTGCGGCAGAGCCTGCCGGGGAAGAAGTTCTTCCCGAGCCTGCGCCCGACCCCGAACCCGAAGCGGAGGAAGCTCCCGTGATTGCGGAAGTTCCCGTTGCGGAGCCTGCCCCCGTCGCGCCGACAGAACCCGTGTCCGCGGCTGTTCCGGAAGAAAAGGTAACGGAGGAAGATGCCATGAAAAATACCGAAAAGAAATCTGTTCCGAAAAAGACGACGACTGCACCCAAGAAAGCAGCCGCGCCCAGGAATACGGCTGTGAAACGCGGACCTGTCGGAAAATGGATCATCCGCACGGGAGACAGCGGCGCGTATCACTTCGAGCTGCGCGCTTCCAACGGCGAGATCATGCTCGTCAGCGGAGAATACTCCACCGTCGCAGGCGCAAAGAACGGGATCTCCACCTACAAGAAGAACATTGAGGCGGGGAACTTTGCCGTCGTCAAGACGAAGGCAGGAGACTATATCTTCCGTCTGCTGAACGCCCAGAAACGGCTCCTCTGCGTGAGTTCCAACTATGATACGCAGATCAACTGTGAGAACGCCGTAGAATCCACCAAGCGCTGGAGCGCATCGGCTGCGATCGAAGTCGCGGAAGACTGATTTCATCACAAGCAAAATTTACGGGGAGCCGCTTTATCGGCTCCCCGTTCTTTCTGCACTGCGCGCTTTCCGGTCTGCTATTCTCTCTGCACGAAGACGCTGCCGCCACAACAGACGCGCGCCCGCGAAAGAAACTTTCGCGGGCGCGGCGCCTGATATAAGCTGTTTTATACGGGCTGTCCGACAAACGATTCGTCGGCGCGGCGCGTACGTTTCTTTGCCAATCTGCGCGCGGCAAACGGCGCGATCACCGCCGCCGCGGCAAGAATGACCGCACAAACGAGAAAGGTCACGAAATTTGAAAGGTCGTACCCGTAATTGTTCGCCGCAACGTCCCCGAGATTATCGGTAAACACGACTATGCCCGCAGAGAATGCCGCGATCCCCATACAGAGTGCGCCGACGGCGAGCGCGATCGTGACGATCACTGTAAAGACGCGCCACACAAAAGAGCGCGACGCAGGCGGAACCGCCGAAGCAGATTTCGTAAGATCTTCCGAAGCCTTCGGATCAGACACAGTAAGAGCAGTTTCTTCCTGCAACGGCTCCGCGGACGTAAATGTTTCTTCCTGCAAAACAATTCCCGCAGCCGATACGCGATTGCGGCACGGCTTTGCTGCGGACGGGACTGCGTTCTTTTCGTAAGCCTCCCCTTCCGCCTGCACGGGCGATACCCCTGCGGCGCGCTCCTCCGCACGCGGAACGTGTTTGCGGAGTGCGGCGACCATTTCGGGGTCGGCAAGTTCGTTGGTAAAATCGCTGATTTCCAGCCCGAAATACTTGCACAAATACGCGAGCGCTTCCGTCTTGGGCGTGGTCTCTCCCTTTTCCCATTTGGCGACCGTCTGCCGCGTAACGTTGCAGATGACGCCGAGTTCGCTTTGAGAAAGTTTATTTTGCAGTCTGAGTTGTTTGATTTCGTCCGATAACATGAACCTGTCCTCTATGAAAAGTATGAAAAAATTATAGCATACCCGCCCGCCGATTGCAACGATTTCGGGCGGCGGCAAACAGGCATAATCCCTTCCGCACTGTAAATTCCGGCAGAAAAAAGTTAACTGTCAAACCCGAACAAATCGTTCGGAGTAATATCTAGCCTGTGGCAAAGATATACGATCTTTTCGTAGTCAAGCTGTACTTTGCCCGTCTCGTAATCGCTGTAATCGGACTGGTACTTATTGAGTTCCGCAGCGATCTGCTTCTGCGTAATGCCCTTTGCCTGCCGTGCGGCTTTCAAATTGTCTCCTACAGTTTTTGCAAGTTCCATACCCTTTTCCTTAGTATGGAATATAGGATTTTTTTCTATGAAATTGTTGACTTATAGGAAATTTTCCTATATAATATCTATACACATATCAAAAGGAGAGATTACCATGGAAGTACACAAACCCTATATGAAGTACGAACCGCGCTGGAAAAAGCACGGGATCTTCAAATTAGCGACATACTTTATCGTGTTTCTGATGCTGATCCTGCTCATTTTTCTGCCCGTGTTCCGCGTTGACTTCACAAAAATGGACGAAGAGCAGGCACAGGCTGCACTCTTTTCCCCCTCCACCCTGCCGAAACTGCACGATATTGCAGAGAGCGGCAATTGGCTCTTCGATGAAAACGCTTTCAGCTTCAGTTTTTCAATTTTTGACGAAGCCTACGCAGGGCGCAATCCGATTCTCGATGCATTCCCGGAAAACGGCTCGGGAAATATCGGAAACGGGGAGGATTCCGCCCATCTGCCGCCCAAGGACGTGGCGGAGACGGCGGCAAACGCCGCAGGAATGGCGGGAACGGTCGCCATTATCGCACTTGCCATCGGTGCGGCGGGCATCGTCGTTCTGATCGCAGTTACACTGTATCGCACGGTCTCCACTGAAAACTACGCCATTCATATGTACGATAAAATAAAATGGCGGCGGGATTCCGAGAGCGGGTGGCACAAACAGCGCGGATCATGGATGGGCAGCCTTGACGCTATATTCTCTATCTATATCGCTATGGCGTTAATCAGCGTACTCATTTCACTCACGACGAGCGGTAACGGATACACGAACTACACCGTAAGTTACTTTTCGCTCATGACTGGCGTTTCAGGATGGCTATGGTTTCTTGCGGTTCTTGCACTCGCCGCGATCACGCTGCAAATCGCAGCTGCAATCTTTAAGAGCCGAATCCGTACGGATATCCTGCACGAGGAATACGATACGCCGCCCGTTGCGCCGCAATCGCCCCTTGAAGAGCCGTTCCCCGAACTTTCAGCCGCACGGCAGCATTCCGTTGCCGCAGCGCAGCAGAATCAGCTTCCGCAAGGCACAGCACAGTCGCCCTACGGATATTATCCCTACCCCGCCAGCTACCCGCAGCCGAACGCAGCGCAGAATCCGGACGGGCGGCAGGCTCCCGCGTACGGATATTACGCGCCGCAAGCGGGCGCACCGGACGCGACGGAAACTCCTGCCGCCCCGCAAACGGGGGCACCGAACACGACGGGCTCTTCCGCATCCGGACAGACAACGCCGCCGCAGAACCCGACCGATGGGAACAAATAAAAGAAGGCATCCGAACGGATGCCTTCTTTGATACATTCAGTTTTTATAATCTGCAATCTCGCGGGAGCGTTCGATTTCAAAGAACACTTCGGCGAGCGCGTCGGTATCCGCCTCCGCAATGCGCCCCGCGTCGGCGAGACGGGCGACGGAAGGGTCGATCGGCATCTTTGCGACGGCGGGAATGCCGTACGCCTTGGCAAGCTCGTCCGCTTTGCTCGCGCCGAAAATTTCGTGCTTTTTGCCGCAGTCGGGGCAAACGAAGTAGCTCATGTTCTCCACAAGCCCGAGCACGGGAACGTTCATCATCTTCGCCATATTCACCGCCTTTTTGACGATCATCTCCACGAGGTCCTGCGGCGTTGTGACGACGACGATCCCGCTCAGCGGAATGCTCTGGAACACGGAGAGCGGCACGTCGCCCGTTCCGGGCGGCATATCGATGAACATGATGTCCACGTCCTCCCACAGAACGTCCGTCCAGAACTGCACCGCCGCGCCCGCAATGAGCGTGCCGCGCCACACGACGGGGTCGTCGTCGTGCTCCAAAAGGGTGTTCATCGACATCATCTGCATTCCGCTCTTGGTGCGGACGGGGTAGATCGTCCCCTCCTCCCCGTAGGCGCGCGCCGTCACGCCGAACGCCTTGGGAATGGAAGGTCCCGTAATATCCGCGTCAAGCACGGCGACGCGGTTTCCGCGCGCCTGCGCCCGTACGGCGAGCAGAGAGGTGACGAGCGATTTTCCGACGCCGCCTTTGCCGCTCGCGACGGCGATGACCTTTTTCACCTTTGCGCCCTCGTGGAGCGGCTTTACAAAGGACTGTTTGTCCCGCGAGGAACAGTTGCTGCTGCAAGTGGAGCAGTCGTGCGTACAATCTGCCATATTTCTTCTCCCTTTTTATTTTCTCTGATTCAGCGCGTAGTAGCGCCCCTTCAACTGCATGAGTTCTTCGTGCGAGCCCTGTTCCGCAATGCCCTTATCGGCGATGAACAAAATCCTGTCCGCCTTGCGGATGGTGGAAAGGCGATGCGCCACAATGAACGACGTCATGCCTTCGAGAATGCGGTCGAGCGCCGCCTGAATGAGCAGCTCCGTTTCCGAATCGATGGCGCTCGTCGCCTCGTCCAGAATGACGATGCGGGGGTTCTTCAAGACGATGCGCGCGAAGGACAGAAGCTGTTTTTCGCCTGCGGAAAGCCCTTCGCCCCGTTCGCCGAGCCGGGCATGATACCCGTCGGGGAAGCGCGCCGCAACGCGGTCGCAGTAGATCGCCTCCGCCGCGGCGATGCACTCCTCGTCCGTCGCTTCGGGCGTGCCGTAGCGGATATTATCGAGAATGCTGCCCTTAAAGATGAACGGCTCCTGCATGAGCACGCCGATCTCCTTGCGCAGGGAGTGCAGCGTGAGCGAACGCACGTCGTGCCCGTCCACCGTCACGCTCCCCTCTCCCACGTCGTAAAAGCGCGTCAGAAGGCTGATGACCGTCGTCTTGCCCGCGCCCGTCGGTCCGACGAGCGCGATCTTCTCCCCGGGGCGCACGTGCAGATCAAAATGTTCGAGCACGTTCACGCCGGGTTCGTAGCCGAAGGTCACGTCGTTGAAGTCCACCTTCCCCTGCACGTTTTCGAGCGGGATCGCGTCCTTCGCGTCGTGAATGGTGACGGGCGTATCCACCGTCTCGTAAATGCGTTCGAGGTTCGCCGAGACCTGCGAGAGCTGCTGCAAGATCGCCGTGAACTGCAAGAGCGGCTCCGAACAGATGGAGGTGTACAGCGTGAACGCGATAACCGTACCCGCCATTGCCGTCGCGCCGCCGCCGATGAGCGCGAGCGCAACGGCGTAAATGCCGAGGATCCCCGCGTTCCAGCAGAGTTCCGAAACGGGCGCGTTCAGCTCGTTGCGCCGCACGATCTGCATCCACGTCTTGGCGCTGTCCTCCTGCAATTCCTTGTAGACGCCGCGGTTGTACGCCGAGCGGTTGTTGCTCTTGATGACCTTTTCGCCCATGATTGACTCGACGATGAACGCGTTGCGGTTGGAGTTCTTTGCGCGGTGTTTGCGGAAGAGCCTGCGCACGGCGCGCTTGATGAAGTACACGCAGACCGTGAGCGGGATCGCCGCCGCGTAGATGACGCCCGTCAGGATGGGACTGATGCACAGCATAAAGACGGTTGCCGCCACAATTTTGAGGATATTGACGATCAGGCTCAGAAGATAGTCGGTAAAGAAGTCGGCAAGTTCGTTCACGTACTCCGTCACGCGGATAGAGATCTTGCCCGCGGGGCGGTTATCGTAATACTCAAAGGGAAGTTCCTGCAATTTGACGAAAATTTCCCGCCGCACTTCGGAGATGATCCTGTGCCCGAGCGTACCCATGATGCGCTGATGGAAATAGGGCAGCGCCGCCGTGAGCACGCCGAGCGCGGCGAGCGCGACGATATACAGCGTGAGCGCGCGCGTTCTGCCGTCCTCCATTGGAATGACGTCGTTGACGATGGCGCGGATCAGGAAGGGCGGCAGCAGCGAGACGAGCGAGGAACACGCCAGAAGGAGAAAGGAAAGGAGAAAGAGTTTTTTGTAGGGTACAATGCGGGAGAGCAGGCGTTTGAAGTATTTGACGTCCACTTTCTCCGCCGTGACCACTTCGTCCATGTAATAGGTATTGCGCTTCATCTCATTCCTCCCCCGCCCCGTAAGACGAATCGTCGAGCTGACCGTCGCTCGTCTGCAGCTTCCAGATCGCGGCGAACGCGCCGTCTTTGCGGATGAGTTCCTGCGCGGTGCCGCGTTCGACGATCTCCCCGTCGCGCAGGAACAGGATCTCGTCGCAGTCCATGACGGAGGAGACGCGGTGCGTCGCGATGAACAGCGTATGATCGGGGCAATGCCGCTTGATGGCGGAGAGAACGCGCTTCTCCGTCGCCATATCGAGCGCGGAGGAGGCGTCGTCCAGAATGAGCACGGGCGCCCCCTTTACGAGGGCGCGCGCAATGGAAATGCGCTGTTTCTGTCCGCCCGAAAGCCCCACGCCGCGCTCGCCGACGATGGTCTCGTAGCCTTCGGGAAGTTTTTCGATAAAGCGGGATGCCTGCGCGATCTCGGTAGCGCGGAACACGTCGTCCTCCATGCAGTCGGGATGCGCGAACGCCACGTTCGCGTCCACCGTATTGGAGAAGAGGAATACGTCCTGAAACACATAGGAATACGCCGCGCGCACCTGTTCGAGCGGGTACTGTCTGATATCCTTCCCGTCGACGGTCACTTCGCCCGAGGTGGCGTCGAAGATGCGCGAAAGCATTTTCAGCATTGCGGATTTTCCGCTGCCCGTGCCCCCCATCAGCCCCACTTTCTTGCCGTACGGGACGTCGAGCGAGATATGCTTTAAAACCTGTTTTTCGCCGAGCGTAAAGCTCACGTCGTGAAACTCGATGTGCGGTTTCGGCGAGCAGACGAGCGCGGACGGACAGTCTGGAACGGCGCTTTGTTCGGTGAGGAAGCGTTTGAGCCGCCCGCCCGAGACGAGCTGGTTCTGCATCATAAAGAACGCGCGGGAGATCTGCGTCGTGTACGAAATAATTTTGGTGACGTACGTTGTGGCAGCCGTGAGCGAGCCGAGCGCAATATTCCCGCTCAGCACAAGGAGCACCGCAATAACGACCGTCCCCACGTACCCCACCTGCTGGAAGGCAATGAAGATGGAGTTGAACTTCGCACTCAGACGGACTTCGCGGCAGCTCAGATCACGCACGTGCTCGTTGCACTCGTCGAATTTTCCGATCTCCTCTTCCTCCGCCGCGAACGACCGCACAATGCGCACGGCGTCCACGTTTTCCTGCACGTCGAGGTTGATGGCGGAATAACCTTCGCGGATGGCGGCAAAGAGTTTGCGCGCCTTTTTCAGGTAGCTGATGAGCGCGACCACGATAAAGGGCGTGAGCGCGAGCGGAATGATGAGCAGATAGGTATCGAGCGTGGCAAGCAGCGCGATTGAGAGAATAATGGAGACGACGGAATCGAAAATATTCATAAAGATACGCGAATACATCTCTTTGAAGATGATGGTATCGCGGTTCATCGTCGTCAGCAGTTCGCCCATGTTATAGCGGGCGATCGTCTCTCCGTCGAGTTCGAGCAGTTTGGCGTACGTCTCTTCGCGGAGCACGCACTCCATGCGCAGTCCGCACCACTGATAGGAAATGTTCTTGCAGTACAAAAACAGCAGGCGCGTCAAAAGCACGCCCGCAAAGATGAGCGCAAGATTGCCGAACAGCTCCCAGCTCTGCGGCGCGCCGAGACTCCCCGTAAACAGAAAATCCAACATTCCCGAGGCGGGCGGGTTAGCAGGATCGTACGCGATGATATAGTCCAACAGTCCCGCCGAAATGAGCGGAATGGTCAGATCGCAGACGATGGCAATGAGGCTGAACAGCTTGGAAAGCAGCGACAGCGGGACGAACTTTTTCCAGTATCGGAATCCGAAGCGAAAGACGTCCATATACCCTCCGACAATTCTCCGACAAAATTCGCTTGATTATATCACCTTTTCCGCAACTTGACAAGAGTTTCCGCACAAAATTCCGCCCCGTTTGTCTGCGATTTTTTCACATTGCAAAAATTTTACAATTATATGACAATTTTGTGGGAACTTTTTTACATCCTCACATTATAATAGCGTTAAGAATACTCTATCGGAGGTACAGGCGCATGACGCAGACCGATAAAATGCCGGCGGAAACAAAACGCCGCCTCGCCGTGTGGCGCAGACGGCTTGCCTCGTTCCGGTACGGAACGGCGTGGCGCGCGCTCGTCAAGACGACGGCGGCGTGCCTCCTGACCGCGCTCCTTATATTCGTCTATGCGCAGGGAATCGCAAAATGGTGGGGCGCGCCCTTTCTCATCGTCGGCGCCGCCGCGATCTGCGCCATTCCCGTCGTCTGCGCCCGCTGCCGCCGCGAAATTGCGCGGCTGGAACAGGAATGCGCGCGGCTGGAAAAAGAAACGAAGGAGCAGACCTGCGTTCTCTCCCCCGCCGCCCGCGCAAAGGGCAGCGCACTTTCAGGCGGCACGGAAATACGATAAGGCGGTGAACTTTTCTCTGCGCCGCCCTTTTTTGCTTGCTTTTTTCCTTTGATTGTGTTATGCTTGATTGGCTGTGATAGGTGGGGAGTTAGCGGTGCCCTGTATCTGCAATCCGCTATAGCAGAACCGAACGCTTTTCTCGGTGCCGTCTATGGAAGGCTGCACGCGGTAAGGAATGTTGATCGCAAGGTCTTATGCAACGTACCCCTGCGAACCGTGTCAGGGTAGGGATACAGCAGCACTAAACAGACAGGTGCGTGTGCCATAAGGTAGCTTTGCGGGAGTCACCTGCCGCGCTTCCGCTTCGGTAGACTGCAACAAAAAAAGCCCTCACAGTTTTTTTATGCCATTAAAAAATCCGCTGTTGATTCAGCGGATTTTTTTCATCTTATGCAGCAACAGAACGCCAAAAATCAGGCTATTCTCTTACAGATTAAGTTTTCAGATTTTTGCAACCCGTGCAATTTCGTCCTCAAACATCGTCACATTTTTCCGATCTGTTCGTATTCCCGCAATATCCTTTATCACGCTGATCGGCGTAATCACGACGCCGAGCACTGCTCCCAAAAGAAACATGACGATCTTTCCGCCCAAATTCGTATCGCGGTAGACGCCGCTCTCTGTAATCGTATAAGTAGCGCCGTACTTCCGTTCATGCGCTTCATGCGCTTCTCGCTCTGCACGCCAATTGCCGATTGCCGTGAAAAATCCACACAAGATCATACCACCAAGTATCAAAACGACCTTCGTAAAAGCATCCGATACGCCTGCGGCAGCTCCAATTGCGAGCATGATGATGCCTGCAATGTAAAAAATGATGCTGATTATGATCTTGCCGACCCGTTTCTTTATACTTCTCCTGCAAAACTCGCTTGCACCGTTCAAGTTGCGCCGATAGCAGTCAACGCATAGCGTTCCCTCTGCTTGTTGAAGGGACTTTGTTGCCTCCGCGCATTCTGCGCACACATATGCGCCGCATTCGACACATTGCCCCACTGCCGCTCGACCGGGGTGTCTGGAACAATTCATGACTCTTTTCCTCCTGTAAGTCTTATTTTCATAATATTATACAGACAAAAAGTGTCTATGTCAACTGATTTAGACTTATTTTGTCTATAATTTTTTTATGAAAATTCTATTTTCAACGAATTTACGGGCTTTACGCGAAAACGCAAGCATAACACAGCAGGAACTCGCCGATAAACTGCAAACCACGCAACGAAAAGTTTCGTATTGGGAAAGCGGAAAAGTGGAGCCTGATTTGGAGAACTTATGGAAAATTGCAGATCTGTTTTGCATTACAATCGATGAACTTATCGGCAGAGCAGACTACTGACAATGCCGTTCAACTATTGTACGCAAAAGAGACGCGGTCAGGCAACCGCCTGACCGCGTCATCTCACGCAGGCAGATCCTGCGTTACTTCTGTTATACTCGTGCGCCACTACTCATAGGACGATTACGAAATTGCACTCACATAGGCTAAGTCTGTTGATTTCCTGTATGAATTACCCCATACAACCCGCGGGAGCTGTGAAAACAGCTCCCGCGGGTTTATATTCCGATAATTGGGGATTGCTTATTTCATGAACGCAAGGAACGCCATGTAATTGCTGTACAGGTCGGCTTTGGAAATGAGTTCCCAAGGGGCGTGCATGGAAATGACGGGAACGCCCAGATCGACGGTATCGATATTCAGGTTCGCAAGATACTTTGCGACCGTGCCGCCGCCGCCGATATCCACTTTTCCAAGCTCCGCCGTCTGCCAGACGACGCCCTCTTTCTCGAACATCTTTCTCACTTCGCCCACGAACTCGGCGTTCGCGTCGTTGGAGCCGCTCTTGCCGCGCGCGCCCGTGAATTTGCTCATGCACGTTCCGCAGGAGAGCATTGCCGAATTCATGCGCTCGTACACGCTTGCGAAGTTGGGATCGTACGCCGCGGTGACGTCCGACGAGAGGCACTTGGACGCGAAGCGCACCTTGCGGAAGGACGCGCCCATCGCAATGCAGATCTCCTCCATCAGGTCCTCGTAGATCTTGCACTGCATCCCCGTCGTACCCTCGCTGCCGATCTCCTCTTTATCGACGAGCATGGCAAGCACCGTGTGCTCCGTCTCGCCGTTGAGGACAGCCGTGAGCGCGGGATACGCGCAGACGCGGTCGTCATGCCCGTATGCGCCGATCAGCGCGCGGTCAAAGCCCACGTCGCGGGCGGAATAGGCGGGGACTGCGGAAAGCTCTGCGGAGAGGAAATCCTCCTCGCACATTCCGTATTTCTCGTTGAGATATTTGAGAACGGTGAGCTTGATCTTCTTGCCCACTTCCTCATCGGGATAAGGCATTCCGCCGACGACCACATTGAGCTGCTCGCCCTCGATGATCTTGCCTGCGTTGCCCGCCATCTGCTCGTGCCCGAGATGAGGCAGAAGATCGTCGATATAGAACACGGGATCTTTGGGATCTTCGCCGACCCTGAGTTCCACCTTCGTGCCGTCCTTCAACACGACGACGCCGTGCAGGGCGAGCGGGATCGCCGTCCACTGATATTTTTTGATGCCGCCGTAGTAATGCGTTTTCAGAAAGCACATTCCCGCCTCTTCATAGAGCGGATTCTGCTTGACGTCGATGCGGGGCGCGTCGATATGCGACGCGATAATGCGCATACCGTGCTTTTCAAGGTCCTTGCTGCCCACGCGGAACACGACGACGGATTTGCCGCGGTTGACGAAATACTTCTTATCCCCCGCCGCAAGCGCGTCGCCGAAATGATATTCGGTGAATCCGTTCTCTTCCGCCATCTTCACGGCTGCGGCGCAAGCCTCGCGCTCCGTCTTGGCGTCGTCGAGGAACGCCTTGTAGCCCTCGGCATAGGCGAACATCTTCTTGCGCTCCGATTTGGAAGCGACTTCAAAATAGTTTTTCTTTTCGTAGGCAAGCTCGTCGTAAAGCGCCTGCCCCTTGCTCTTTTTTTCGGACATGGTATACTCCTTTTTTATTCGTCTGAATTTCGCCCCTATTATAGCACGCTTTCTGCAAAAAGGCAATCGCGGCGCACGGAAAAAGGACGGATTTCCGTCCTTTTCTTTCAGCCGAGCAGCATTCTGTCGTTGAGTTCGCCTGCGGACGCGCGGAAGCGTTCCAACAGGTCCTCGACGCGCAGCGATTTCTTTTCTTCGCCCGCAACGTCGTAAATGATCTTCCCCTCCTGCATCATGATGAGGCGGTTTCCGCAGCGGATCGCGTCCATCATGTTGTGCGTGATCATCACGGTGGTGAGCTTGTTTTCCGCCGCGATCTCCTCCGTGAAAGCGAGCACCTTCGCCGCCGTCTTTGGGTCGAGCGCCGCGGTATGTTCGTCCAGAAGGAGCAGATCGGGCTTTTTCAGCGTCGCCATCAGCAGCGTGAGCGACTGCCGCTGTCCGCCCGACAAAAGCCCCGCTTTCGCCGTCATTCTGTCTTCCAGACCAAGCCCGAGGCGGGCGAGCTGTTCGCGGTAGAACTCCTTTTCGCTCTTGCGGATACCCGGCATGAGCGAACGCACCTTGCCGCGCCGATAGGCAAGCGCGAGGTTCTCCTGAATTTCCATGTTGGGCGAAGTCCCCATCATCGGATCCTGAAAGACGCGCCCGAGATACTTTGCGCGACGGTATTCGGGGAGACGGGTCACGTCATGCCCGCCGAGCAAGATCTTGCCTTCGTCCACGGGATATGTGCCGCAGATGACGTTCATGAGCGTGCTCTTGCCCGCGCCGTTGCCGCCGATGACGGTGATGAAGTCGCCCTCCTCCACCGTCAGGCTGAAATCTTTGAGCGCGACCTTTTCATTGACGGAACCGCGGTTGAACGTCTTGCTGATGTTCTGAATTTCAAGAATGTGCTTTTCAGACATGATCCGCACCTCCTTCCGCCTGCGCCGTCTCGGGCGGGTCTGCCTCGGCGGTCGGCTGTTCCGCCGTCACCGCCCCTTCCGCGGGCAGCGCGCCGCCGCCTTCGGGCGGCTGTTTCGGCTTTTTGGCGAACTTGCCGAAATAGCGTTTCTTCCAATAGGGAATGGCGAGGAAGATCGCGACGACGATCGCGGAGAACATTTTGAGGTATTCCGTATCCAGATTCAGCCAGATGACGAACTGATAGACGATATAGTAGATGATGCCGCCCAGCACAACGCCCGTGAGCTGCACCGCGAAATTGCGCGAAATGCGCGTGACGATCGCCTCGCCGATGATGACGGCGGCAAGCCCGATGACGATCGCGCCGCGCCCCATGTTGATATCCGCAAAGCCCTGATACTGCGCCAGCAGCGCGCCTGCGAGCGCCACGAGCGCGTTGGAGATCATGAGTCCGATGATCTTGTTCAGGCTGACGTTGATGCCCTGCGCGCGGCTCATGTTGGGGTTGTTGCCCGTTGCGCGGATCCCGCACCCAGCTTCCGTTCCGAAGAACCAATACAGCGCCGCGATGATGACGGCAAGGAATCCGAACATGATGAGAATGGACCAGCCCGCGTCGAGCTGCGAAACGATGACGTAGCTCCCGCGCGAATCGACGACCTGATTTGCCTGCCCCATGATTTTGAGGTTGACCGACCAGAGAATGAGCTGCGTGAGAATGCCCGAGAGAATGGCGGGGATCCCCATGAGCGTATGGAAAATACCCGTTACCAGCCCCGCGAGCGCGCCCGCGATGATCGCCACGATGATCGCCGCCCACGCGTTCACGCCAGAAGCCATGAGCACCGCGCACACCGCGCCGCCCGTACAGATCGAGCCGTCCACCGTAAGATCGGCAAAATCGAGCACTTTGTATGTGATATAGACGCCGATCGCCATCAGTCCCCAGATGAGACCGAGCGAGATCGCGCCGGGAAGAGCGCTCCAAAACATATTATCCTCCTATCGGCTCGTAATCGTCGGGTACGGCGATCCCAAGCTCCTCACAGATTTCCGCGTTATATTTTTTTACGGGCGAATCGTCGTAGGCGATGGGAATATCCCCCACGGACTCGCCGTCCAGCAGGATGCGCGCGGCGATCTCCGCCGTCCGCACGCCGAGGTTGTAGTAGCTGATCGAGAGCGTCGCAATGCCGCAGCCCGAACAGATACCCTCCTCTCCCGCGACGACGGGAATACGCTCGCGGCTGCAAATGCTGTTGATGAGCTGCGTGTTGGAGGCAACGGTGTTATCCGTCGGAACGTACACGACTTCGCTCTCCGCCGCCATCTTCTCCACGACGGCGCTGAGGTCGTTGGAGTCCGAAAACGCATAAAATTCGCACTCGTACCCCATATTCATCTCTTCCAGACAGCGCGCGACTTCCTCCACCTGATAGCGGGAATTTGCCTCGGATGAGCAGTACAGCAGCCCCACCTTGCGCGCGGACGGCACGAGTTCGGCGATCATGTTCGCCTGTTCCGCAAGCGGAGCGAGGTCGCTCGTTCCCGACACGTTGGTACCCGTCCCCTCGGCGGCGTTGTAATCCGTCAGCCCGAGCGCGACGTCGTACACCGTGACGGACGTTCCGAGAATGGGAATCTGCTCCGTGGCGTTGTAGCACGCCTGCAACGCGGCGGTGGCATTCGCCATGATGAGGTCGTATTCCTTCGCCACAAAATTATTGGCGATGACAGAACAGTTGACCGTCTCGTTCTGCGCGTCCTGATAGTCGATTTTCACCGTCTTGCCCGCCGCCTGTATGCGCTCCGTGAGCGAGTCGGTAAAGCCCTGCGTCGCCGCGTCGAGCGCGCTGTGCCGCACGAGCTGCACGATGCCCACGGTATAATCGTAGCCTGTATCCCGCGGGACAAACCCGACCGCCGTGATACACGCGCCGAAGATGACGACGGTGAGAAGCAGGCTCTTAATTCGTTTGAGCACGATTTCTCTCCTTCCGACAAAACATTTTCACTATTTTATCATATATGAACGCGCAAGTCAACAGGCGAACGGAAATTTACACCCCGAAAACGTATATTTTCATCTTCCCACGCCGAAAATTCGTATATTTTGTGAATATATCCGAGAAATGTATTTGAAAATATACAATATGCTTGCTACACACTTTCTTTTATAAAAACAGGGGCGTTCGGATGATTCCGTACGCCCATGATAATTTCCGTCCCGCCATACATTTACTGCCGAAAACGGAAACGCGGAAGCAAGAAAACGCAATGCACGCAAAGACAATCAGAAACTGCGGCACGGCACAAAAGAAAAAATCCGCTGTTTTTACAGCGGATTTTTTAAATGCAATCAAACAAGCTCGATGACTGCCTGTTCGGCACCGTCGCCGCGGCGCTGACCGAGCAGGTAGATGCGGGTATATCCGCCGCCCTGACCGATCTCTTCCTTGCGCTGTGCGTACTTGGGAGCGATCTCGTTGAAGAGCTTCTCCATCAAAGGATGCTGCACGGCTGCCGTGCGCTTTTTATAGTCGCTCTTCTTCTCGTTGAAAGCCTTGATCTCTTGAAGATCGTACGTCTTTGCCATGATGGCGCGGCGTGCGGCAAGGCGCTTGGGACCATCTTTGATCGCGGTCGTCTTGATCTCCTTGCCCTTTTTATCCTTCGTCACGACTTCGTACTCGATAACGTCGTCGTAGGAATTGATCGCCTTCGTGATCAGTTTCTCCACATAGGAGCGAAGCTCCTTCGCGCGGGAAACCGTCGTTTCGATCCTGCCGTACCAAAGAAGCTGGGACGCCTGATTGCGCATAATTGCAAGGCGCTGCTCCGTCGTTCTGCCCAATTTACCCGGCATAATTTAATCCTCCTTTTTTTCGAGCGAAAGACCGTATGCTTCCAGCTTCTGCATGACTTCGTCGAGCGACTTCTTGCCCAAGTTACGCACTTTGAGCATTTCGTCCTCCGTCTTGCGGATAAGGTCTTCCACGGTGTGAATGTTGGCTCTCTTCAAACAGTTGTAGGAACGGACGGAGAAGTCCATGTCCTCGATCTTCATGGAGAGGATCTGCTGCTGTTTGTCGTCGTCCGTCTTGACGAGGATATCCATATCCTTGATGGTATCCGAGAGATTGACGAACAAGTTGATGTGATCCTGCATGATCTTCGCGGCGAGCGAGACGATCTCTCTGCCCGAGAAGGTGCCGTTCGTCCAGACTTCGAGCGTGAGCTTGTCATAGTCAATGTTCTGACCGACGCGCGCAGGCTCGACGTTGTAGTTGACCTTCTGAACGGGCGTATAGATGGAATCGATGGGAATGTAATCGATGACGGGCTGTTTGTTTTCCTTGGCAGGCTTGTACCCTCTGCCGCGCCCGATCGTGATCTCCATATCGATCTTTCCGCCCTCGTCCACCGTGCAGATGTACTGGTTGGAATTGATGATCTCCACCTCGGAATCCTGCGAGATGTCCGCCGCGGTGATCACGGCGGGCCCCTCTTTGACGAGGCGAAGCGTCTTTGTATAATCCTTATCGGTGACTCTTGTCTTGATCGCAAGGAGCTTTAAGTTGAGAATGATTTCGGTGACGTCCTCTTTGACGCCGGGCAGCGCGGAGAACTCGTGCTTGACGGTTCCGTCCATGAACTTGATGCCCTGCGCGGCTGCGCCCGGGAGCGCCGAGAGCAAAATTCTTCTCAAACAGTTGCCTATCGTAAGACCGAATCCCTTTTCGAGCGGTTCAACAACGATCTTTGCGTAAGATTTCTCGTCGTTTTCAACGACCTCGATCTTGGGCATATCCATTTCGATCATAAAGCTACCCTCCTTAATTTGATTACTTGGAGTACAATTCGACGATCATATGCTCCGCGATCTGACTGTCGATATCTTCCCGCTTGGGAAGCGCGAGCACCTTACCCTCCAATTTTTCGAGGTCAGACTCCAACCACTTGGGGAGATTTGCAGCCTTCGCCGCCTTGACCTGTTCAAAATACTTGTTCTTTGCTCTGTTCTCGCGAACGGCGATCACGTCGCCCTCCTTCACGATGTAGGAAGGGATATCGACTTTCTTGCCGTTGACGGAGAAGTGTGCGTGGCTGACGAGCTGACGCGCCTGAAGGCGGGTCGCCGCAAAGCCCATTCTGTACACGACGTTGTCGAGCCTTCTTTCGAGCAGGGAGAGCATATTCTCACCCGTGATGCCCTTCATGCGGTCCGCCATGTCGTAGTACTTTCTGAACTGCTTCTCGCTGACGCAGTAGATGAACTTCGCTCTCTGCTTCTCGCGAAGCTGCAAGCCGTACTCGGAAACCTTTCTCGACTTTCTGCCCGACGTTCTGTTCGACTTCTTGTAGCAGCCGATGCTCGCGGGATCGATTTCGAGGAATCTGCATCTCTTCAATTTATGATATTTATTGATAGCCATGAATCTCTCCTTGCCTTACACTCTTCTGCGCTTGGGGGGACGGCATCCGTTGTGCGGGATGGGCGACACGTCGGAGATGAGCGTTACCTCCAATTCGCAGTTCGCCAGCGCACGGATCGCAGACTCTCTGCCCGCGCCGGGACCCTTCACGTACACTTCGACGGAACGGAGACCGTGCTCCTTCGCTGCCTTTGCCGCCGTCTCGGCTGCCATCTGCGCAGCGAACGGCGTACCCTTGCGCGAGCCGCGGAACCCGAGCGAACCTGCGCTCGACCAGGAGATCGCGTTGCCGTTCGTATCCGTAATGGTGACGAGCGTATTGTTGAAGGTGGACTGAATGTGAACCTGTCCTTTATCTACCTTTTTAAGTTCTTTGCGTTTGCGCGAAACGACCTTTCTCTTATCTGCTGCCATATCGCACTCTCCTTACTTCTTCTTGTTCGCCACCGTACGGCGGGGACCTTTTCTCGTTCTTGCGTTGCGCTTGGTGCTCTGCCCGCGGACGGGAAGCCCCTTTCTGTGGCGCACGCCGCGGTAGCACCCGATTTCCATCAGGCGCTTGATGTTGAGGCTGACCGCCCCGCGAAGTTCACCTTCCACCATGTAGTTGTGGTCGATGTATTCTCTCAGTTTGGAAACGTCGTTCTCGTCGAGATCCTTCACGCGCGTGTCGGGATTGATCCCCGTAGCGGCGAGAATTTTCTTGGACGTGGTAAGACCGATCCCGTAAATGTAGGTAAGGCCGATTTCAACCCTTTTCTCTCTGGGTAAATCCACACCGGCAATACGTGCCATGAAATATTCCTCCGTGATTTTTTCGGTAAAATAATTGTATCGGAAACGGACATTTTTCGGAAACAGTGGAAAATATTTCCGCAAAAAAGCCGTGTATTTTCGCCTGAAACGCGCAAAACAAGCCGACTTCCTGTGCTGTTCCGCACGGAAATCCGCTTATTCTTCGCTCAAATTTGGCGGTTTGACCTAAACCGCGTGAAGTATTATAACATACTTGCGCGCGGTCTGTCAACCATTTTTCATCTGTATTTCAGCCCTGTCTCTGCTTGTGGCTCTTATCCTTCGAGCAGATGACCATGACTTTGCCGTTTCTTTTGATGACCTTGCACTTATCGCACATGGGCTTGACGGACGGACGTACTTTCATTTTTTGTTCTCCTTACAAAGCGTAATGTTATAAACAATGCTGTTCCGATCTGATTGAATGCGGCGCTTCTCGGCGCGATCCTTACCGATCCGAAGTTTTCAGCCGACCGACACCCTTTCGTCGTCTGTATTTTTGGACCGAAGTTTCAAGCCAGCCGACACTCTTTCGGCGAATAGTTCCGTGTAAGACAAGGAGCGTGCGCAAACGCCGACGGGAGTTTACTGAGCGGTAAATGACCGAGGCGTGCGTAAACGCGACACAGTATTACACGAGAAATATTTGCTGAAAAAAATCAGGACTTGCTGCGCCACGTAATCCGCCCCTTCGTCAGATCGTACGGGCTCATTTCCAGCTTGACCGTGTCCCCTTCGATGATGCGGATATAGTTCATTCTCAGCTTCCCCGAGATGTACGCCGTGATGACGTGCCCGTTGGAAAGCCTGACTTTGAACGTTGCATTGGGAAGCGCCTCGATGACCTTCCCTTCCGTCTCGATGACGTCGTCTTTGGACATAACTCCTACCTTTCCCTTACAGGGTGAGAATTTCCACACCGTTTTCGCGGATGACAACGGTGTTCTCGTAGTGCGCCGCGGGCTTTCCGTCGGTCGTGACCGCCGTCCAGCCGTCGTCCTGCACCTGCACGCGCCAATTTCCTGCGGCGATCATCGGCTCGATGCAGATGACCGCGTTCGCGGGGAGCCGCACGCCCGTTCCCTTGCGCCCGTAATTGAGCACGGCGGGATCTTCGTGCATCTCGCGCCCGATGCCGTGCCCCGTGTATGCGCGGATAACAGAGAATCCGTTGCTTTCCGCGTGCTTTTGTACGCGGTAGCCGATGTCGTAGAGCGGAGTTCCCGCTTTCAGCCCCTCGACGCCCTTGAAGAAACACTCCTCCGTCACGCGGACGAGTTTTTTCTTCTCTTCGCTCACCTCGCCGATGCAGAAGGTGCGCGCGCCGTCGCCGTGGAAACCGTTCTTATATGCGCACAGATCGACGCTGACGATGTCGCCCTCGCAAATGACCCTGCCGTCGGGAATGCCGTGGACGACGACCTCGTTGACGGAGACGCAGGCCGACGCGGGATACCCGTAATATCCCAGACAGCTCGGTTCGGCGCCCTCTGCCTTGATAAAGCGATAGACGAGATCGTCCACCTCTTTGGTCGTCATTCCGGCGCGGATATGTTCGCCGACGAAGGCGAGACACTCCTTCACGATCCTGCAAGGCTCGCGAAGGAGTTCGATCTCTTCTTCCGTCTTAACGGGGATCATACCCTTTTCGCAAGGTCGTCGAGAAGGACCTTCACTTGCTCGAAGAGCACCTCCGCGGGAGCTTCCGTTCCCGTGACATTGAGGATAATGCCCTGCTTGGTGTAGTAATCGATGAGAGGCGCGGTCTGCTCCTCGTAAACTCTGAGACGGCTCTCCACCGTTTCGGGGTTGTCGTCTTTTCTCTGATACAGTTCGCCGCCGCAGCGCGCGCACGTCGTATTGCCGTTCAGCGTGCTGACGTGATAGCTCTCGCCGCACTCCTTGCATACTCTTCTGCCGCAGAGACGGTCCATGAGCAGTTTGAAGTCAATGTTGATGTTGACGACGCCGTCAATGTGCGCGAACTTGTTCAGCTCTTCCGCCTGGAAGAGGTTGCGGGGAAATCCGTCGAGAAGGTAGCCCTTCTTGCAGTCCTCCCACGTAAGACGGTCACGCACGATCTCGCAGGTGACTTCGTCGGGGACGAGTTCGCCCTTGTCGATATACGACTTGGCGAGCAGTCCGATCTTGGTACTGTTCTTGATGTTGGCGCGGAAGATGTCTCCCGTAGAGATGTGCGTAAGCCCGTAGCGCTCCGCGATCTTGGTCGCCTGCGTGCCCTTGCCTGCGCCGGGCGCGCCGAGTAGAATGAGATTCATGCCGTGATCCTCCTTTTATTGAATATTATTTGAGGAAACCTTTGTAGTTCTTCATCATGATCTGCGATTGCAGCTGTTTATCAAATTCGAGCGCAACCGAGACGACGATGAGGATACCCGTCGTAGAGAACACGTTGACGAGATCCTGCCCCGCCCACGAGAACGCGATCGAGGGAACGAACGCGACGAGGGTGAGGAAGATGGCGCCGAACAGCGTAATACGCTTGTTGATGCGCGAGAGGTACTCTGCCGTGGGCTTCCCGGGGCGGATGCCCTGAATGAAGCCGCCGTTCTGTTGGATACTCCGCGAGACGTCTTCGGGATTGAACTGGATCTGCGCGTAGAAGAACGCAAACACAAAGATGAGGACGCACAGGACGAGGATATACCAGACGGTGCCGTTGGCAAAGTTATTGTTCCACCACGTGAGTTCATCCGACCAGCTCGGCACAAGGCTCATGATCATGGACGGGAAGGACACGATCGCGTAGGCGAAGATGAGAGGCATAACGCCGCTTCCCGTAATCTTCATGGGGATGACGGAGGACTGACCGCCGTACATCTTGGTGCCGCGCACCTGCTTCGCGTACTGCACCGGAATGCGGCGCTCCGCAAGGTCAACGAACACGATCAGGAAGAAGATGACGAGCACAAGGAATACGAACAGTGCGATGTTCCACAGCTCGCCGACCTGTCCCTGGAACACTTCGATGAACTTTTCAACGAGACTCGTGCCTGCGGTGGAGAGGATACCGATGAAGATGATCATCGAGATCCCGTTGCCGACGCCGTATTCGGTGATACGCTCGCCGATCCACATGACGAGACACGCGCCCGCCGTGTAGACGATCGTCATGAAAATTCCCGCGACCCACATCGAGTTGAAGAAGTAGGACGTGTTCACCGCGTCCGACGTCTGACCGAACATGACGATGATGCCGATTGACTGCACGACGGCGAGAATGATGGTGACGATACGCGTGATATTGGTGATCTTTTTTCTGCCCTCTTCGCCCTGCTTGGAGAGACGTTCGAGCGCGGGAATGCCGACCGTGAGAAGCTGCATGATAATGGACGCGTTGATGTACGGTCCGATGCCGAGCGCGAACAGCGTGCCGTTCGCAAGCGCGCTGCCCGTGATGCCGCTCATGAGCGTCAGGAAGTCGTTCCCGCCGACGGCGTTGGAAAACGCGTCGCGCGTGAGACCCGGAACGGGGATATAGCATCCGACGCGGAACAGGAGCAGCAGAAGAAGAGTCAGAATGATCTTCTTTCTGATGTCCTTGTTCCCGAAGGCGTTTTTCAATGTTTCAATCATGCTTCGCTCCTTTCCGAAGTTTGCCGCTGTTTACGGCCGCCGAAAAGGCGAAACGTTATACGGTTTCCGCCGTACCGCCCGCCTTCTCAATGCCCTCTTTAGCACTCGCGGAGAACTTGGCTGCGCGCACCGTGATCGCGGAGTTGAGCTCGCCGTCGCCGAGGACTTTGAGTCCGGCGTTGTTCTTCACGTCTTTTGCAAGGCCGTTTTCAAGCACAAAGCCGTAGTCGACCACCGTGCCCGCGGGCAGATCTGCAAGAGCGGAAAGATTGACGATCACATATTCCTTGCGGAAGTGATTGTTGAACCCGCGCTTGGGAATTCTGCGCGCAAGGGGCATCTGACCGCCCTCGAACCCGGGACGGACGCCGCCGCCCGAACGAGCCCACTGACCTTTATGACCCTTGCCGCTCGTCTTGCCGAGTCCGGAGCCGATGCCGCGGCCGAGGCGCTTTTCAGAAGTTCTTGCTCCCTCTGCGGGAGCGATCGTATCTATTCTCATGTCTGACTCCTTATACGGTCTCTACCTTCACAAGGTGCGCGACCTTTTTGAGCTGCCCCTGCAATGCGGGCGAATCCTCGAACGTTTTCTCCGAGCGGATCTTTTTCAGACCCAGCGCGGCGATCGTCTCTTTTACGGATGCGATCTCACCGATCGTGCTCTTTACAAGCGTAACTTTGATCATTTAACGCCTCCTTAGCCCACGATCTCTTCCACGGACTTGCCGCGAAGCGCAGCGACTTCTTCCGCCGTTTTCAGGGAAGAGAGACCCGCGATCGTCGCCTTGATGCAGTTGCCCGCATTCTGCGTACCGTGAGACTTCGTTCTGATGTTCTTGATGCCCGCAGCTTCCATGACCGCACGGACGGGACCGCCCGCGATCACGCCCGTACCGGCTTCGGCGGGGAGCATAAGCACTGCGCCCTTGCCGAACTTGCCGATCGTCTCGTGAGGAATGGTCGTATCCACGATGGGAACGTTGATCATGTTCTTCTTTGCAGCCTGCGTCGCCTTTTCGATCGCTTCGGGCACTTCCTTGGACTTGCCCTGACCGTAGCCGACTTTGCCGTTCCCGTCGCCGACGACGACGAGCGCTGCAAAACGCATGTTCTTGCCGCCCTTTACCGTCTTGCTGACGCGGTTGATCTCGATGGTCTTTTTGATGAGACCGTCGTTTTCTTCCTGCCTTCTCGGAGGTCTGTTTTCTCTTGCCATATCTCTATCCTCCTCAGAATTTCAGTCCGGCTTCGCGCGCGCCGTCCGCAACTGCCTTTACGCGTCCCGTGTAGAGGTAACCGCCGCGGTCGAACACAACCGCCTCGATCCCCTTCTCCTTGGCGCGCTCGCCCGCGGTAAGCCCGACGAGCTTGGCGGCTTCCGTCTTGGTCTTGCCCGCGAGCTGCTCGCGGATGCCCTTCTCCATGGTGGATGCGGAAGCAAGCGTAACGCCCTTCACGTCGTCGATGACCTGCACGTAGACGTGATTGAGGCTTCTGTACACGTTCAGGCGGGGCGTTTCAGCGGTGCCCGAGACCTGCTTGCGGACGCGAGCGTGACGACGCTGACGAACCGCGTTCTTATCAATTTTCGTAATCATTTCGCGCTCCTTTACTTCTTGCCCTTACCGGAAGTCTTGCCTTCCTTGTGCTCGACGTGCTCGCCCTTGTAGCGGATGCCGTAGCCGTGGTAAGGCTCGGGCACACGGATGGCTCTGAGATCCGCCGCAACCTGACCGACAAGCACTTTGTCGACGCCCGAAACGGTGATCTCCGTCTGCGAAGGGCATTCGATCTTGATGCCCTCGGGCTGCACGAACTCGACGGGATGAGAGAAACCGACGTTGAGCACGAGCTTGTTGCCCTGCATTGCCGCTCTCCAACCGACGCCCTTGACTTCGAGCCCCTTGGAATAGCCCTCGGAAACGCCCTTGACCATGTTCGCGATCAGCGCGCGATAGAGGCCGTGAAGCGCATTGGTCTGCTGCGCGCCGTCGAGTGCGACGACCTGCACGTGACCGTTTTCGTTTTTCACATCGATGGCGCCCGTGATCTTCTGGGAAAGCGTACCTTTCGCACCCTTTACGGTGACGACGCCGTCCTTGAATTCAACGGTAACGCCCGCGGGAACCGCGATACTCAGTTTACCGATTCTCGACATAGTTCCCCTCCTTAGTAGACGTAGCAGAGCACTTCGCCGCCGACGTTGGCTGCCTTTGCCTGCTTATCCGTCATGATACCCTTGTTCGTGGACACGATCGCGATGCCGAAGCCGCCCAGCACTTTGGGCATGTTCGCGGCGCCGCTGTACGCGCGCAGACCGGGTTTGGAGACGCGTTTAAGCCCGCCGATAACGGACTTGCCGTCCTCCGTGTATTTGAGAGTGAGCACGAGCTTGCCGTTGTAGCCGTCCTCGACCTCTTTCACGTCCTTCACGTAACCCTCTTCGACGAGGATGCGTGCAATCTCCCGCTTCATGTTGGAGGCGGGAACTTCCACCGTCTCCTTTCTGACCGTGAGCGCGTTTCTGATTCTGGTGAGCATATCTGCGATAGGATCCGTCATATTCTGCCTCCTTACCAGCTCGATTTCTTCACGCCGGGGATCTGCCCCTTGTATGCGAGTTCGCGGAAGCAGATACGGCAGATCCCGTACTTACGCAGGACCGCGTGCGGACGCCCGCAGATAGAGCAGCGCGTATACGCTCTCGTAGAGAACTTGGGCTCCCTTTGCTGTTTGTTGATCATTGACTTCTTTGCCATGTCTGCTTCTCCTTACTTCTTGAAGGGCATTCCGAGCGCTTTCAGAAGCTCTCTTGCCTCTTCGTCCGTTGTAGCCGTCGTGACGATGCACACGTCCATGCCGCGGATCTTCTCGACCTGATCGTAAGTGATCTCGGGGAAAATCAGCTGCTCTTTGAGTCCGAGCGCATAGTTGCCTCTGCCGTCGAACGCTTTGTCGGAAACGCCGCGGAAGTCGCGGACGCGGGGCAGCGCGATGGAGACGAGCTTATCGTAGAAGTCGTACATCCTTCTGCCGCGGAGCGTCACTTTCAGCCCGATGTTCATGCCCTCTCTCACCTTGAAGTTTGCGACCGACTTGGTTGCCTTGCGGTAGATGGGCTTCTGACCCGTGATGAGTTTCAGCTCGTTCTCGGTGATCTGCATGGACTTCTGGTTGTCCTTGATGTCTCCGAGACCGGTATTGATGACGATCTTCTCGATACGAGGAACCTGCATCACCGACTTATAGCCGAACTTCTTCATGAGATAGGGAACGACTTCGGTATCGTAGAGCGCTTTGACTCTGCTCGGCGTTTTCGCTTCTGCCGTCTTGGTTGTTGCCGCAGCCTTTGCTGCCGTCTTTTTCTCTGCCATAACCTAATCCCTCACTCTTTGTCGCCTTCGGGCGCAGTCTCGGGAGCCGCGGTCTCTTCCGCCTTCTTGCTGCGCTTTCTCGTGCGCTTCTTGGGAGCTTCTTCCTCCGCCGCCTGCTGTGCCTTGACCTTCTTTACGTACGCCTTGTCGAGCGATGCGCCGCACTTCTTGCAGACGCGGACCTTCTTGCCGTCGATGACGGTGTGGGCAACGCGGGTCGCCTTGCCGCACTGATCGCACACGACTTCGACGTTGGAAACGTCGATAGGCGCCTCCTCCGTGACGATCTTGCTGGTATCGTTCGCGCGGCGCGCCTTCTCGTGCTTGTGCACGATATTCACGCCTTCGACGACGACCTTCTTATCGTCGGGATAAGTCTTCAGAACCTTGCCCTGTTTGCCCTTGTATTTACCCGTGATTACGAGCACGTTATCGTTGACTTTAACCTTCATGGGAGCGCCTCCTTACAGAACCTCGGGAGCGAGGGAGATGATTCTCATGTAATCCTTCTCTCTCAGTTCTCTCGCGATGGGGCCGAAGATACGCGTCCCCTTGGGTTGCTTCTGGCTGTCGATGATGACGGCTGCGTTGTCGTCGAAACGGATATAGGTACCGTCCGCACGGCGGATGCCCTTCGAACTGCGTACGATGACCGCCTTCACGACGTCGCCCTTCTTCACGGCGCCGCCGGGGGTCGCCGTCTTGACGGATGCGACGATGACGTCGCCGATATTGCCGCTCCTTCTGAAAGAGCCGCCAAGCACGCGGATGCACATGAGCTCTTTCGCGCCCGAGTTGTCCGCCGCTTTTAATCTGGTCTGAGGTTGTATCATTTCTCTTCTCCTCCCGCTTACTTCGCCTTCTCGACGATCTCGGCAACGCGCCAGTTCTTATCTTTGCTGAGCTTGCGCGTCTCGACGATGCGTACCTTGTCGCCGACGCCGCATTCGTTTGCTTCGTCGTGCGCCTTGAAACGGCGGGTGTAGGTGATCGTTTTCTTGTACAGCGGGTGCGGGCGCTTCTCGGAGACGGCTACGACCACGGTCTTATCCATCTTGTCGGAGACGACGACACCCACGATTTCCTTTCTCAGATTTCTTTCCATACTGTCCTCCTCACTTCGCCTGGCGCGACCGAAGCTCGGTATTCACGCGCGCGATATCCCGCTTGCACGTTCTGATCGAGACAGGGTTTTCGAGCTGTCCCGAAGCGTGACGGAAGCGGAGGTTGAAAAGCTCGCTTTTCAGATCTTGGAGCTTTTTCGTGAGCTCGACGTCGGTCATGTTCTTGAATTCATTCCCTTTCATCAGCCTTCACCGCCTTCCTGGGTATTTTCGGCGGGAACTTCCGCCTCTTTCTTGATAAACTTGCACTTGACGGGGAGCTTGTGCGCCGCAAGACGCATTGCCTCGCGTGCAACCTCCTCGCTGACGCCCGCCATTTCAAACATTACTCTGCCGGGCTTCACCACAGCGACCCAGAACTCGACGCCGCCCTTACCGGAACCCATACGGGCTTCCGCGGGATGGCGGGTGATGGGCTTGTGGGGGAAGATGTCGATCCAGACTTTACCGCCGCGCTTGATGAAACGGGTCATTGCGATACGGGCTGCCTCGATCTGGTTGGATTTGATCCAGCCTGCTTCCTCGGCAACGAGACCGTACTCGCCGTATGCGATGGTATTGCCCTTCTGCGCGCTGCCCTTCATGTTGGGGCGGTGCTGCTTTCTTCTCTTCACTCTCTTAGGGATTAACATTATTTGCCTCCTTCCGCCTTCTTCGCGGCTTTCAGGACTTCACCCTTGTAGATCCAGCACTTGACGCCGATCATGCCGAACGTCGTGTGCGCCTCCGCAAAGCCGTAGTCGATGTCGGCGCGGAGCGTCTGAAGGGGGATGCTACCCTCGTGATAGTGCTCGCAGCCCGCGATCTCGCGTCCGTCGAGACGGCCGCTGACCTGCATCTTGACGCCCTTGACGCCTGCGCGCATCGTCCTGCCGATCGCCTGCTTGATCGCGCGGCGGAACGCCATGCGCTTTTCAAGCTGCGCCGCAACGCTCTCCGCAACGAGCTGAGCGTCCGCGTCGGGTTTGCGCACTTCGGTAATGTTCACGTTCACCTGCTTGCCGCCCGTGAGCTTCGCGAGATCCTTCTTGATGACCTCGATCTCCGAACCGGCTTTGCCGATGAGCACGCCGGGGCGGCCCGTATACACGGTAACGACGATTCTGCCCGCCGCACGCTCGATGAGGATGCGGGAAACAGCCGCCGCGTAGTACTTCTTCTTCAAAAAGGTGCGGATGGTGTGGTCTTCTTTGAGATATGCCGCAAACTCTTTCTTATCGGCGTACCACTGCGTATCCCAGCCCTTGATAACGCCTACTCTCAAACCGTGAGGATTGACTTTCTGACCCATGTTAGATTTCTCCCTCCGCTTTCTTCACGTCCAGAATCACCGTAATGTGGCTCGTTCTTTTGAGGATCGCGTGACCTCTGCCCTTGGAGACGGGCTGCATTCTTTTGAGCATCGTACCGCCGTTTGCATAGCACTCTGCCACATAAAGATCGCCTCTGTCCATGCCCTGATTATGCTCCGCGTTCGCAACCGCGCTCATGAGCACCTTCTTGGTGGGCGCCGCGCCGCCGTTCACGCTGTGTTCGAGGATCGCCTGCGCCTCTCTCACGGACTTGCCGCGGATGAGGTCGAGCACGGTGCGGACCTTGTAGGGAGAGATGCGGACGTATTTCGCGACGGCGTAGGGGCGCGTCTCTCTGCGCTCTTCCACGCGTGCCGTCTTCTTCTTCATATTCGTCGCCATATCCTGTCTCCTTACTTCTTACCGGGCGCACTCGTCTTTGCCGTGTGCCCTTTGAACGTTCTCGTGGGAGCGAACTCGCCGAGCTTGCAGCCCACCATGTCCTCCGTTACGTATACGGGTACGTGCTTACGCCCGTCGTAAACGGCGATCGTGTGTCCGACCATCTGGGGGAAGATCGTCGATGCTCTCGACCAAGTCTTTAAGACTTTCTTCTCGTTTGCCTCGTTCATCGCCTCAATGCGAGCCAGCAGCTTCGCTTCGACGTAAGGCCCTTTCTTAACGCTTCTCGACATGACCTGTCCTCCCTTAATTGATCCTCTTCAAGATGAATTTGCTCGTCGGATTCTTCTTCTTTCTCGTCTTGTATCCGAGCGCCGGCTTGCCCCAAGGCGTTTCGGGACCGGCATGACCGACGGGCGACTTGCCTTCGCCACCGCCGTGAGGGTGATCGTTGGGGTTCATGACCGAACCACGCACGGTGGGACGCGTTCCGAGATGGCGGGTCTTACCCGCTTTTCCGATGCGGATGATCTCGTGTTCGAGGTTGCCGACCTGACCGATGGTCGCGCGGCACACCGCGGGAATGAGACGCATTTCGCCGGAAGGCATTTTGATCGTCGCATAGTCGCCTTCGCGCGCCATGAGCTGCGCGGAAGCGCCTGCGCCTCTCGCGATCTGACCGCCGCGGCCCGGTTTCATCTCGATGTTGTGGATGACCGTACCGACGGGGATATCCGTCAGGGGAAGCGCGTTGCCGACCTTGATGTCCGCCCCTGCGCCGCTGACGACTTTGTCGCCGACGTTCAGACCGACGGGCGCGAGGATATAGCGCTTTTCGCCGTCCGCGTATGCAAGGAGCGCGATGTACGCGCTGCGGTTGGGATCGTACTGGATGCTCTTCACCGTTGCGGGAATGCCGTCCTTGTTGCGCTTGTAGTCGATGATGCGGTATTTTCTCTTGTTGCCGCCTCCGATGTGACGGACGGTGATCTTGCCCGCATTGTTTCTGCCGCCCGACTTGCGCTGATCTTCGAGAAGCGCGCGGTGCGGCTTCTCCTTGGAGATCTGCCCGTAATCGGCAACCGTCATCAGACGGCGGGCGGGAGAAGTGGGTTTATATCTCTTGACTGCCATGTTCCTATCCTCCGCTTGTTACGATAACGAGTTGAAGTACTCGATGGGCTTGCTGTCCTCGAAGAGCGTAACCACCGCTTTCTTCGTCGTGGGCGTGTAGCCTTCATATCTGCCCATTCTCTTCTTCTTGCCGGGGCAGGTGACGGTGTTCACGCTCTTGACGTGTACGCCGAACATCTTCTCGACGGCAATCTTGATCTGCGTTTTATTTGCGGATTTCGCGACGGTGAACGTATAGCGCTTGTCCGCGATCCCGTCGTACCCTTTCTCGGTCAGGACGGGTTTCAAAATGATATCCTCGGGCGTCATTATGCGTATACCTCCTCGAGTTTCTTCACGGAACCCTTCGTGAGCACGACGACGGCGTTCGCCACGATCTCATAGGTGTTGATCTCGGAAACGGAGATCGTGGAGAGCGTGGGAAGGTTGCGCGCCGCGATGATGACGTCCTGATCGTTCTCGTCCATGACGACGACCGTACGCTTATCCAGCTTCATCGCCTTGCGGAAGGCTTCCATCTCCTTGGTCTTGGGTGCGGAGACTTTGAGTTCGTCCACGACAAACAGCTCTCCGTCTGCGACCTTCTTGGAAAGTGCGGAGACAAGCGCCCCGCGCTTTGCGCTCAGATTCATTTTCTTGGAGAAGTCGCGCGACTTGGGTGCGAACACGACGCCGCCCTTCGTCCACTGCGGTGCGCGGATGGAACCCTGACGCGCACGGCCGGTGCCCTTCTGTCTCCAAGGCTTCGCACCGCCGCCGCGCACTTCCGTACGGGTGAGGGTGGACTTGGTGCCCTGACGCTGATTGCTCAGGTAGGTGACAACCGCCTGATGAATGAGCGGCTCGTTGTACTCGACGCCGAACACCTTGTCGGAAAGTTCGAGATCGCCGACCGCCTCTCCTTTCATATTGTATACTTTCACGTTTGCCATGACCGTTCTCCTTATGCCTTGACGCTCGTCTTCAACGTGACGACGCTTCCCTTCGGCCCGGGGATCGCACCCTTGACGAGGATGGCGTTCCTCTGTGCGTCCACGCGCACCACTTCGAGGTTCTGGATGGTGACGTTCTCGACACCGTACTGACCTGCGAGCTTCTTGTGTTTAAAGACGCGCGAGGGCGAGCTGTTCGCACCCATGGAGCCGGGCTCTCTGTGAACAGGGCCGACGCCGTGCGTCTCTTTGAGGCGGTGCTGGTTCCAGCGCTTGATGACGCCCGTGTAGCCGTGACCTTTCGTCACGCCGCTCGCGTCCACTCTGTCGCCTGCCGCGAACACGTCCGCTTTCACCTCGTCGCCGACGTTGTACCCTTCGACGCTGTCGAGGCGAACCTCTTTCAGCACCTTGCAGGGCTTGACGCCCGCCTTCTTGAACTGCCCGAGGTCGGGCTTATTCATTGCCTTCTCCTTCGCATCGAGGAAGCCGAGTTTGAGCGCGGTGTAACCGTCCGTCTCCGTCGTCTTGACCTGCACCACGGGGCAGGGGCCGGCCTCGATGACCGTGACGGGAATTACCTTCCCGTCCTCCGCAAAGAGCTGGGTCATACCCACTTTGCGGCCGATGATTGCTTTACCCATCGTAAAGTTCACTCCTTTCTTTCTTATTTTCCGATACCTTGTTCAAGTATCCGGTGTTACAGTTTTACCTTGATATCCACGCCTGCAGGCAGGTGAATGGAATCGAGCAGTTTCGCGTTGGGGGAATAGATGTCGATGATGCGCTTATAGGTGCGAAGCTCGAACTGCTCGCGGGAGTCCTTGTACTTGTGAGGGCTCCTCAAAATGGTGACGACCTCTCTCTCCGTGGGAAGCGGAATGGGACCGGAGATCTTCGCCCCGCCCTTCTGCATCGTCTCCACAATGCGGCTTGCAGCCTGATCGACGAGTTCGTGATCGTACGCCGAAAGTTTGATTCTGATTTTCTGACTTGCCATTGCTTACTCCTTCCTTTTTTATACTAACTTGAAATCTGCGCGTCAACGCACCCGTGCGTATCGAGGTTCCCTATCAAAAAAACACGCGTCGTTTTGCGGTGTTTTCTCGCAAAAGCCTCGGTTAGTCGCAGGAGTCATGCTCCCACATTTGTCAGCGGAAATTATCTGCCGAGGGGCTTTCTCGCCTCGATTTTTCAGTAACTTCCCGCCTCAACCCAATACGCTCGTGTGCGCGGCAAAAGACCTGCCGCTTTGACACAGCCTGTATAATATACCAGTTTTTTTTGAGAAAGTCAAACGAATGAACGGTCTTTTTCGGGAAAAAACGAGATTTTTTCGGGTTTTTTTGCAGGTTTTTGCGCCGCCCCCGCCATTTTGTATTTCTTGCCCCATCGGGTACAAAATATACTATATAATATAAAGTGAAGAATGCGGCGCAGAAAACTTTCCTTGTGATAGACTTGACAAACGGCGGCGCAGGCAGTACAATGTTATCCATGCAATACTTCCGGAAAAAATTTGCGGCGTTTCCCGTCTATGAGTGGCTGGAAATCGGGATTCTCCTCTGCCTGACGGGCGGCTTTCTCGACGCATACACCTATGTGACGCGCGGCGGCGTGTTTGCCAACGCGCAGACGGGAAACCTCATTCTGCTCGCCATCGGACTTGCGGGCGGGAACGGTCTTGCCGCGCTCCGCTACCTCGTGCCCGTGCTCTTCTTTTTTGCAGGCGTTTTTCTGAGCGAAATGTTTCTCCGCCTCGGCAGAAAGACACGGAGCGACTTCCGCGGACACGGCATTGTGCTCATTTCAGAGATCTGCGTCCTCGTCACAGTCGGATTTCTCCCCGCGGGCGTTCCGAATATACTGGTCAACGCACTTGTCTCGTTTGTCGCCGCCATACAGTTCGACAATTTCCGCCGTCTGGAAGGGAATCCCTTCGCCACGGCGTTCTGTACGGGCAACCTGCGCGCGGCAACCGAGCATGTGTTCCACGGCGCAGTCGAAAAGGACAGGGACGCGTGGCGGACCGCCTGCAAATATTTTGCTGCAATTCTTTCTTTTCTGGCGGGTGTCGTCGCAGGATACTTCGCCTCGCGCGCGCTGGGCGGCTATGCGGCGCTCCTTGCCGCAGCGGTCCTCCTCATTGTGCTCGCGCTTATCCTTGCGGGGTACGCCGTGCGCAGGCGGAACATCAATATCCATCAGCTGACAGCAGACGATATTCCCGCAGCGCGGGAACTCATTTGGGAAAGTTTTTCGCGCTTCGTCGCGCCCGCCTTTGACGCGGAGGGCGTGGAGAATTTCCGCAGATTTCTGTACGACGTTTCGCTCTCTGAAGAGTATGAATTTTACGGCGTGTTCGCAGGCGGGATGCTTAAAGCCGCTCTCATCGCAAAAAAGGACGGCACGCACATTGCGGCGTTTTTCACAAAGAACGGAGAACAGCGGCGCGGATACGGCGGCAGGCTCATGCGGTGGTATCTCGCCAACGAGGGCGCGGACGAAGTGACCGTACACGCCTCCCCTTCCGGCGCACTCGCATACGCAAGGCTCGGATTTAAGGCAACGGACGGCGAAACCCGCCGCGACGGCATGGTGTTCATCCCCATGCAGTATAAAAAATCCAACCAGAAGGAGAATGTATATGGCAAATGAAAGGACGATCAACGTAACGGGATACGGCGAACTGCACGCAAAGCCCGACATGGTGCGCCTGACGCTCACCGTCGAGCGGACGGACGCAGATTACGCCGCAGCAGTCCGCGCGACGGAGCAATGCTGCGCCGCCGTAACGGACGCGCTCATTGCGGCGGGCGTAGGTGAAAAGCATATCCACGCGCTCTCGCTGCGCACGCAGCCCAGATATGAGACGTCGGCAGACGAAAACGGCGCAAGAACGCGGAAATTTGCGGGCTACGCCGCCGTGCGGCGCATCAGAGCGGAATTCAGCGCAGACGCGGAGCTGACGGGCAGAATCCTCGACGCTCTCGCGGGGAGCGGCGCCGCGCCCGAGATCGCGACGGAGTACCTTCTGAGCGATCGGGAAGCCCTGCGCGGCGAACTGCTCGCGCGCGCCGTCAAGGACGCAAAGGCGCGCGCCAAGGCGATCGCGAAGGCGGCAGGCGTGAAACTCGGAGACGTTCTCTCCATACAGAACGGCGGACATGGTATGCCCGTCGTGCGCGCGGCGGCATTCCGCGCGGACAGCGGCGCGGAACTCGAACCGGAGGACGTCGTGCTTACGGACGAAGTCAACGCCGTATTTGCGATCGGATAAATCAAACAAAACGCCCCGCCTGTACGGCGGGGCCGTTGTTTTACGCGGCTATATTTCAACGCGGCGGGCGATTACTTCTCCTCCCCTTTCTCTTCCCCTTCCGCAAGCGGCGCGGGAACGGGCTCGCTCAAAAAATTATAAAAGGCACGTACTTTTTTCACCCGCCTACTTGACATGGTTTTGCTAAATATTGTATAATAAAAAAGGGAAAAGTGTAAAAATTTGCCTGAAAATCTTATTTTTGGCGTTACAGGAACCGTTACACATTTCCCGTAACGCCGCAAGGAGGGAACTATGAAAAAAGGCTTACTTGCAACGTTCGCGACGCTCCTTTGCGTGCTGACGTGCGCGCTCGGGCTTGCCGCCTGCGACGACGGATCGCAAACGACCACTACAACCGACCCCGTCTCCGTGGAAAACGTAACGCTCAGCAAGACGACGCTCACGCTTGACATCGGCGACGAAGAGACGCTCACGGCAACGGTCACGCCCAACAACGCGACGGACAAAACCGTTACGTGGACGACGAGCGACGCAGCGATCGCCACGGTGAACGACGGCACGGTAAAGGCGGTGGCGGCGGGCAGCGCGACGATTACGGCAAAAGCGGGCGAAAAGAGCGCGACCTGCACCGTCACCGTGGCACAGCCGCTCACCTACACCGTAACGCCGGAAGAGTGGAACACAGCGATCGAAGAAATTCTGTCGCCCGAAAACATGACCATGATAGTCTCTTACAAAGACAGCGAGTCAACGGAATATCAACAGATGGCGGCATTCAAATTCGATTGGGCGCATAAGGCGATCTTTGGAGAAAATCGCGGCGAGACCGCATACTTGGTTTATGAAAACGATACGGAATATCAGTTCACCCAAGGATCGGACGGAAAATGGTACAAAGCACCCTCATCGGCATTTGAAAGCGCAGAAGCCGCTTTCGAAACGATAGCGCAGAATTTCGTGATCAAGCTAAGCGTCCTGATCAGTAAATTCAGTGATTTTGAGTTTGACGCCGCGACGAATACATACGTCAACAAGAACGGAATGGAAACAAGAATTTCCTTCCAAAACGGAAAATTGATGATGTTTGAAGGAACCGATGCGGAGTTTGAACAGGCGATTAAATGCACCTTCTCCGATTACGGCACGACGGAAGTTATCCCGCCCGCGGATTATGAGGACGCCTCCACCCCTTCGGGCGGATCGGAAAGCGATCCGACCAACCCGAACGAAGGACACGTCGACCCGCCCGCCGCGGAAGACAATGTGACGGAATAACCAATCCCGCACGCAAAGCATTTGCATGAACCTGCGCCCCGAAAGCCAGAGGCTTTCGGGGCGCAAAACGTTTCAAAAATCCGTTACTTCTCCTCCCCTTCCGCAGGCGGAACGGGAACGGGCTTGACCGTGCGGTTCAAAAGTTCGGTCATGCAGAACAGCAGCACGAGGAAGATCGCGAGAAAGAGCGGCAGAAAGCCGATGTCCGCATATTGGGCGATCAGTCCGAAGAGCGGCGGCATGAAGGTCGTTCCGACGTACGCGCTCGCCATCTCCACGCCGATGACCGCCTGCGAATGCTCCTGCCCGAAGTTGGCAGGCGTTGCGTGAATGATCGAGGGATAGACGGGCGCGCAGCCCAGCCCCACGACGACGAACCCGATCAGCGCGCATATCTCCGTTTTTACGGGGATCGCGATGAGCACGATGCCGACGACGATGATGCCTGCGCCGATGCGGATGAGCTTTCTGTCGCCCAGCTTTTCGGAGACGAATCCGCTTAAAAACCGCCCCGCCGTGATCCCCCAGAAGAACAGCGAACCGAAGGTCGCGGCAAGATCCGCGCTCACGCCGTAGTGTTCGGTGAGATAGCTGCTCGCCCAATTCATTGCCGTCGATTCGAGCGCACAATAGGCAAAAAACGCGATGAGGACGAACGCAACGCCTTTGAGTTTCACCGTCTGCGGGAGCGTGAGCGACTTTGCGGCAATCTCCTGCGCGGGGCGTTTCTTCCAGAGAGGCAGGCTGAAAAAGAGCACAGCCACGAGCGCGAATTGAATATAGGAGACGATGCGGTATCCGCCCGCCCAGCCCGACGCCCCCGTGAGGCACGCGCCCACGATGAACGGACTGATGATCGCGCCGACGCCCCAGAAGCAGTGCAGCCAGCTCATGTGGCGGGATTTATAGTGCAGCGCGACGTAGTTGTTGAGCGCAGCGTCCACGCCGCCCGCGCCCAACCCGTACGGCACGGCGAGCACGCACAGAATCCAGAAGGCGTTCGCAAAGGAAAAGCCGATCATCGCGCCCGCCGTCAGCAGCACGCTGACGACGGTGACGACGCCCGTTCCGAGCTTTCGGGTGAGGAAGTTGGACGCAAGGCTGGATACGATCGTACCCGCGGAGATGATCATCGTCACCGCCCCCATCGCCGAGAGCGGCGCGCCGAGTTCGACGTGCATTACGGGCCAAGCCGACCCAAGCAGGGAATCGGGAAGTCCGAGCGAAATAAAGGCAAGGTAAATTACGGCAAGCAGGAGTGAAACCATAAAGACGCGCTCCGAAAAAAGTCAAGATATGATACCACGCCCACAGGAAAAATGCAAGAAAAAACGGATATCGTTTTTATTTTTGCCGCACCATGCTGCTTTACTTCGCTTCCGTGAGGAGCACGAGGCGGCAGTCGAACTCTTGGAGCCACTCGCGCGAGAAATTCAGTCCGACGCGCATATAGTATTCGCCCGTATGAACCTGCCCGTCGAAGTCGTTATGATAGCGTTTTTCCGCGTCCAGCCCGCGCAGGCGCACGAAACGGAACCTGTCTCCCTCTTTGAGCTTGTTCATGAACAGCACGAGCGACGCGGTCTTATCTCGTGAGACGCTCTGCATACACATATAATTGCACTTATGCGGCGCGCGGAGACGGTAGAGCGTTCCCTCCGCGATCACCTTCTGATGATACTTTTTATACAGCTCCGCCGTTTCGGCAAGATCGGCGATCTCCTCTTCCGTGAGAAGTTCGGGGTTCATCTCGTAGCCGTACGTGCCGAAGAGCGCGAGCGCCGCTTTCGTACGATAGGGCGCGACCTTGCTGTCGTTGACGTGCGAGGCGATCGCGGAGAGCGGATAGCCGTACGAGGTATTGAACTGAATATCCATACGCTGTGCGGGATCGGACTCGTCCGAGCACCAGATCTGCGGGCAGTAATACAGCGTTCCCAAATCGAACCGACCGCCGCCCGAAGCGCAGCCCTCGAACATGATATGGGGATATTCCGCCGTGAGCCTTCCGATCAGGCGGTAATAACCCAAGACGAGGCGGTGATACACCTCCCCCTGCCGCTCGGGCGGGAGCGCGCCGGAAAAGTGCTCCGCCACGGTTCTGTTGTAGTCCCACTTGATATAGTCGACGTGATACTCTTCGAGGAAGGCTTTCATCTGCGCGTAAATGTTCTCCACGACCGCGTCGCAGGCAAAATCGAGATGGAACTGATGCCGCGAGAGCGAAAGCTCTGTGCGCCCCTCCTTCCAGCCGAGCGTGTATTCGGGGTGCGCGCGGAAGAGGTCGCTGTCAGGATTGACCATTTCAGGCTCGAACCAGATGCCGAACTTCATTCCCAGCGCTTTGCAGTGCGCCATGATCTTATGCAGATCGACCTTCTCCTTATTGACCCGCCAGTCGCCCAGCCCGCGGCTGTCGTCCGACCGCGCGCCGAACCAGCCGTCGTCCAGAACGAACAGCTCCGTGCCAAGCCTGCGCGACGCGTCGATATACGCGAGTATGCGCGCGGTATCGAAGTCGAAATAGCACCCCTCCCACGAGTTGAAGAGCACGGGACGGCGCACGCCGAGTCCCTGATACGTATTCAGATTTTCATGCACAAATCGATGAAGCGCAGCGCTCATCGCGTCGATGCCCTCGTCCGAGTAGGCAATGACCGCCTGCGGCGCGGTGAACCGCTCGCCCGCGGCAAGCAGCCATTCAAAATCCTCGTCGTTGATCCCGTAAGTGACGTGTATCGCGCGGTACATTCCGACGAAGGCGCGGAACTTGAAGTTTCCGCTGTATATCAGATTGAAGCCGATCGCCTCTCCCTGAGCCTCGTCCGCGCCGCGCGCCTTCAAAAATACGAAGGGATTTTCGTCTGCGGACGACCGCCCGAAATTGCTGGAAATCTCCTGCACGCCGTCGTGTACGGGGTTTTCGCACCAATCGCGCTCCTTTCCCCAACGCCCGCAGAAGTGGACGAGGTCGTAATCGGCGGAAGGCAGATCGAGTTGGAGCGACATAACGCGCAGCACCCGCAGCGGCTCTTTGCCGACGTTCTCGATCTCGACGTTTTTCACGAGCACGTTCTTATCGGCAAACAGCGAAAGGTTGAGCCGCAGGAGCGCATCGTGCGCGCAGTCGCGCAGCGTGAGTTCGAGCGTCTCCGCTCCTTCCCCGTGCGCGTGCGGCAACCCTTCCATTGCGGGCAGCCCCGCATAGATCCTGTAACTTTCGTAGCGGAAATCTGTCTCGAACGCGCCGTCCGCGCCGCGCAGGATCACGGGCGCGCCGCGCTTATCCCATACCCCGTGGGGCGAAATTTCAAGCGGCGCGGCGTCCGACTTGAACTTGTCCGCGTACCCGAGCTCGACTCCGCGCGCCACGTCGTAGTGCGGAGAAGCGGATTCCCACGCGCCTCTCACGCAGTCGATATCGCCGTACTCGGCGCGCGACGCACCGAAATACACCGTTTCAAGATACCCCGCATCGTTCACGTAAATCGTATACGCGAACGTGCCGTTATCGAGGACGAAAAGCCTCTTCCCTTCGTCATAAGAAATGAGTTTCATAAATTCTCCTTATGCGGATCCGCCGCCATTTTTTAAATGCGACAAAAAGACGATGAATTCACCGCCTTTTTGCCAAAACTATATTGGGGGAATGAAGATATGAGCAGGATAACCTCATCAAACGCGAACCGCGTCGATTAAGGGAAGCAGTTGTCCCCTGCTGTCGGATAATAGTATATACTATTCTTTTAGAAAAAGCAAGCATTTAATTGCTGAAAAATAGATTTTTTTGCAAAATAGTGACTTTTTTTTCGGATTTTATATTTGTTATATTTAAATATTTTAGTTTTCTTTAAAACAGTGTGTGCCTTTGGTGCGCATCTGCGCATATCGGCAGAACGCGCAAGGCTTACCTGCGGCGGGGAGTTCATGATGGAAAGAAATGAATGAACCCCTCTTGACTTCCGCCTCGCGCAGTGTTACAATGAATGCAGACGATAAGGAGGACTTTTATGGACGCAAAATACGAACCCCTCTTTACACCCTGGAAAATACGGGACGTAGAGATCAAAAACAGGATCGTTCTCTGCCCGATGGGCGGAACATCGCTGTTCGGCTGGATGGAACGCAACCACTTCGATGAAGTCGCTGCAGAGTTCTTTCTGGAACGGGCGAAAAACAACGTCGGGCTGATCATTCCCGGCATCGCTCCGCTCAGAGACCTTATGGGCGGACGCTGGCTGTATAAAAATAAGGGGATGTTCCGCAAACTCAAACCGTATATGGAGGAGATCCACAAGACGGGCGCCAAGCTGTTCGTGCAGCTGACGGCGGGATTCGGGCGTTCCTTCGCAATCACAAATCCACTTGTCCCCTTCCTGAAACACAGAGCGCTCGGCGCGCTCATGAGACCCGTCATCGACGTATCCTATATCTGCGCGTCGCCCTCCCCCCTGCCCTCGCGCTGGGCGGAGGACGTGCAGTGCCGCGCCGTCACGAAAAAGGAGATCAAACAGATGGTGCGCGCCTTTGCGGAGACGGCAAAGCTGTGCAAAGAGGCGGGCGTAGACGGCGTGGAAGTACACGCCGTACACGAGGGGTATCTGCTCGATCAGTTCACCCTCCCCTATACAAATCAACGCACCGACGAATACGGCGGCTCATTTGAAAACCGCTACCGCTTCGCCGTTGAGACGGTGAAAGCCATCAAGGCGGCGTGCGGAGAAGATTATCCCGTTTCCCTGCGCTATTCCGTCCTCAGCAAGACGAAGGGACTGTGCAAAGGCGCGGTTCCGGGCGAAGAATACGAGGAAGTCGGGCGCGATATGCGAGAGAGCGAACGCGCGGCGAAATACCTGCAAGACGCGGGCTACGATATGCTCAACGCCGATAACGGTACCTACGACGCGTGGTATTGGGCGCATCCGCCGGCATATATGCCCAAAAACTGCAACCTCGACGATGTCGCGCACATCAAGCAGTTCGTGGATATCCCCGTTGTGTGCGCGGGGCGAATGGAGCCTGACGTCGGCGCGGAAGCAGTGAGGGAATGCAGGATCGACGCCGTGGGCGTCGCACGGCAGTTTCTGACGGACGGCGCATGGGTAACGAAGCTCATGGAAGGACGCCCGGAGGACATTCAGCCCTGTATCTGCTGCCATAATGCCTGCTTTGCGATGGCGCATTACAAGGGCGTTGCAAACGACGAGCCTTTCTCGGACGCAAAGCATATGGCTCGCTGCGCGCTCAATCCGCAGACCATGCAGGGGCATAAATACGATATCCTCCCCGCAAAAAAACGCAAGAAGATCGCCGTCGTGGGCGGCGGGATCGGCGGTATCGAAGTCGCACGCATTGCCGCGCTCCGCGGGCATCACGTCACTATTTACGAAAAGACTGACCGCCTCGGCGGCGTGTTCATTCAGGCGGCTGCGCCCTCGTTCAAGGAAAAGGACAGAGAGCTGATCGAATGGTACCGCCGTCAGATCGCGGCGCTCCCCATTCGCGTGGAATATCATTGCGAGATCAAGACGCTCGGCGAGCTTGACGCGGACGAGATCGTCATCGCGACGGGCGCGAAGGCAAGAAAACTCCGCCTGCCCGGTATCGAACGCAGCATGGAAGCCATCGAATATCTCAACGGAAAGGAAGTCGGCGAAAACGTCGTCATCATCGGCGGCGGACTGACGGGCTGCGAAATCGCCTATGACCTCTTCCTCAAAGGCAAAAAACCCGTCATCGTCGAGGCGAAAAACGACCTCATGGCGATCCGCGGACTGTGCCTTGCCAACTCTTCCTATTTAAGAGACTTCTTCGAGCACAAGAAAGTGCCCGTCTATCTGGAAAGCACCGTCTCCAAAATCACCGCCGACAGCGCGGTCATCCGCAAAAAGGACGGCACGGAGACGACGGTCCCCGCAGACGACGTGATCGTCTCCGTCGGCTACACGCCCGCGCCGCTCGTCAAAAAGCGCGCCCACGTACACGTCGTGGGCGATGCGGACAAAGTCGGCAACCTGCGCACCGTCATCTGGCAGGCTTGGCAGGTCGCCGAAAAACTGTAAATTATAAAACAGCACGCCGCGCCGCTCTTGCAGAGCGGCGCGACTTCTTTATCATATTTATTTCGATATTTATCTAAATATATAAAAATACAGACAGTTTTCGCCCTTTTTATCCCCTTTCAAACCGTTCAGAACGCACAAAAACGCCCCTTTTCGCATCTTTTCGCTCCATACGAGCCATTCCCCGCCCTTTTTTATATTTTGAATTTTATCGAAATATAAACATTTCCGTCAGGGAGGCGTCAACAAAAACCATATCATACCGCACATCGAGGCGAAAGCAAAGCCGAAAAAAGCATAAAAAAATCGGCGGAAAAATTCCGCCGATTTTTACTTGTCAGGATTTATTTGCTCATGCCTTCCTGCACCGCGACCGCAACCGCGACCGTTGCGCCGACCATGGGGTTGTTGCCCATACCGATGAGCCCCATCATCTCGACGTGCGCGGGAACGGAGGACGAACCTGCGAACTGCGCGTCGGAGTGCATTCTGCCCATCGTATCCGTCATGCCGTACGAGGAAGGACCAGCCGCCATGTTGTCGGGGTGGAGCGTTCTGCCCGTACCGCCGCCGGACGCGACCGAGAAGTACTGCACGCCGTTCTCGACGCACCACTTCTTGTACGTGCCCGCAACGGGGTGCTGGAAGCGCGTGGGGTTGGTAGAGTTGCCCGTGATGGACACGCCGACCTTTTCGAGCTTCATGACCGCAACGCCTTCGGGAACGTTATCCACGCCGTAGCACTTGACCTTGGCGCGGGGACCGTCCGAATACGCAACTTCCTTCGTGACCGTGACCGTCTCCGTATAGGGATCGAACACCGTCTCGCAGTAGGTGAACCCGTTGATGCGGGAGATGATGAACGCCGCGTCCTTGCCGAGACCGTTCAGGATAACGCGCAGGGGCTTTTTGCGGACCTTGTTCGCGTTCATTGCAATGGAGATCGCACCCTCAGCCGCCGCGAAGGACTCGTGACCTGCGAGGAAACAGAAGCAATCCGTCTCCTCGGAAAGGAGCATTTTGCCAAGATTGCCGTGGCCGAGACCGACCTTGCGGTTTTCCGCGACCGACCCGGGGATGCAGAAGGACTGCAAGCCGATCCCGATCGCAGCCGCCGCGTCCGCCGCCTTCTTGCAGCCGGACTTGATGGCGATCGCCGCGCCGACGGTGTACGCCCAGACCGCGTTCTCGAAGCAGATGGGCTGCGTGCCGCGCACGAGCTTATCGCAATCGACGCCCTTGGAAAGGCAGATATCTTTGCATTCTTCGATGGAGGAGATGCCGTACTGTTTGAGTACGCCGTTGATCTTGTCTATTCTTCTTTCATAACCTTCAAACAAAGCCATACCGCTCACCTCCTTACTCTTTGCGGGGGTCGATGTACTTCACCGCACCCTGCTCTTCGGAAAATCTTCCGTAATGACCCATTGCCTTCGTCCATGCTTCGTTGGGTTCAAGCCCCTTCTTGATGAAGTCGGTCATTTTGCCAAGGGATACGAACTCGTAACCGATGACCTGATTATCCTTATCCAACGCGAGGCGGGTGACGTAGCCTTCCGCCATTTCGAGGTATCTCACGCCCTTCAAAGCCGTACCGTACATGGTACCGACCTGCGAGCGAAGCCCCTTGCCGAGGTCCTCCAACCCTGCGCCGACGGTGAGACCGTCGTCCGAGAACGCCGACTGCGTTCTGCCGTATACGATCTGCAGGAACAGCTCGCGCATTGCGGTGTTGATGGCGTCGCAAACGAGGTCGGTGTTGAGCGCCTCCAAAATCGTCTTGTGGGGCAGGATCTCCGCCGCCATAGCAGCCGAGTGCGTCATACCCGAGCAGCCGATCGTCTCGACGAGCGCCTCCTGAATGACGCCTTCCTTGACGTTGAGCGTCAGCTTGCAGGCGCCCTGCTGCGGTGCGCACCAACCCACGCCGTGCGTAAAACCGCTGATGTCCGTGATCTGCTTTGCGCATACCCACTTGCCCTCTTCGGGAATGGGAGCGGGATCGTGTTTGGGTCCCTTCGCGACACAGATCATCTCTTCCACTTCGCGTGAATATTGCATCTTGTATCCTCCATAAAAAACTTTAAAAACACTTTTCCCGTACGGGAACCGTTCCAAATTATTCTACCATATTTTTCTGAAAAAGACAAGAGGTTGTATAAATTTTTTCGTTGGGAATTGCATCGGCATCAAGCAGAAACGCTCAATCGCTCTTTCTTCCGATCAGATAGTCCGTCTCAACGCCGGAATAATCTGCAACGAGCCACAAACTTGTCAGACTCGGCTCTTTCTTTTTTAACAGCCATGCGCTGACGGTATTCTGCTTTACCCCGACGCGCTCGGCAAGTTTCACCTGATTCAGTCCCTGCTCTTTCATCAGCTCCCGCAACCGTTCTGCAAAAATTATTTGCATATGGCACCTCCCTTGCATTGACATTTTTAGCCCCATGGGAGTATAATTATGGAAAATAGCCCCTTGGGGCTAAAAATAACGCATTTACAAAAGGAAATCGATCATGAGAGAAAGCAGCCAATTCAACAATATGACAAACAAACAGAAAATCATTTGGGGAATCGCCTGCATTGCCGTTTTTATCATTTCTTTTTGCGTCGTTTTTTTTTATGATGATGAATTCTCAAAAACAAGAATATACTTACAGCAGACGAAACGGAACAATATCCTACGGCGACTGTATCAACCAAGACTTTTATTACGATCAACCTGAACGCTGGCTCTTTAAAACAACGTACAAAGCTGAATTTACGACAGACGTGGACGGTCCTTGGAGAGCGGAAATCAGTTTTTCGCCAAGGCTTGAAAACGGTACGAGCGCAGGCGGAAACTTTCCGTCCATTACGATCGAAGGAGAAAAAGGCGAATGGGTGCCGTTCGTAGTCGAAGGGGTTGTCGATCTGGAAGGATACAGATCGATTGATTATTTTAACTACTATGTTACAATCGCAGCATTATAAAGAGGGAAATATGGAAAATAACCAACTTGAACAGGCAAAGCAGGCGTTGATTGCCCTCAGCGATCATTTGAAAGAAATTGAAAGCAGGCAATCCGAAGAGATCAATTTGTTTGACGCCGTCGGAATGCGCACGCAGGAGATAAAACACTCGGCTTTTTTGGCATGGCTGTTCGACCCGATCAAAGCACACGCCTTACAAACAATGTTTTTGCAAAAATTTTTAGAACAACTCATCTCACATCGCGCACCCGACGAAGCGGCGGATACATATCAATCAAACCGAACGATCTTATCCGAACAGCATATCAATACCGTTTCCGATCTTGCTGACTTTCTCCACGCGGAAGACATTTCCGTTGTGACGGAAAAAGTCGTACACAACAAAGAAAGCCGAATCGATATTTTCATTGAATCGCCGTCGACAAAGACGGTGCTTGTCATTGAAAATAAAGTTTTCACCACAACGCATAACAATCAGCTCGCACGGTATGAAGAAGAGCTTTCCGACCGATCGGATTGGCGAAAAATTTACGTTTATCTGACCCCGCTCGGCGACGCGCCCTACGATTTTGAAGAGTACCGCGATAATTGGTGCGTTTTCTCCTATGCAACCATTCTTCGCATTGTCCGCGATATTGCGAAAAAAATTCCGAACAACAAACAATCGGCAAGATTAAAATTTCTTTTGGAGGATTACATCGACATGGTAGATACCAACATACTCAAAGGCAATAAAGAATTACGCGCACTTTGCAAACGAATTCGCAGAGAACACGCCGATGCGATCGGACTCCTGCTTGCTTATACCGATAACGCCGAAGCCGTTATCGAGTACGCAACAACATGGCTGAAAAACAAACTCAAAAAAATCACGATTACGTCCAACGCCGCTCTGCATACAGATTTTTATACGGAAAACGTGCAACAGTTCTTCGGTGAACTGAAAAATAAACGCATCGGCTATCAATTATTATATCGGGTCACAGCCGTGAACGGAGCAATTTCCGCGCTAGCCTTTATGGAAAAGGCGTCCGACGAAACGTGGTCTGCAAAACAGCTTGCAGTTGCGAACATCTGTCTCAATCAAAATCCTTCTTCCGATAAATATTGTACGCTATTCACCATTCCCCTCATTGATGAGGAGGACCGCGGAGAAGAGCTGGACATTCTGAAAGAACGGATCGACGACGGTTTGCGGCAGTTTCAGGAAAAAGTTTCTGAACTCGAATCAAATTTTTAATCGGAGCACAAAAACGCGGCGGCGGGCATTTGCCCGCCGCCGCGCAATTACATTATGATTTTCGCGTAACCTATTGATCCGTTCCAAAAACTTCGGCACGCCGCAGTGCGCGCGGCACAACGCGCCCCATACGCCGTCCCGCCCGTGCGCGCGGCGACACACGCCGCATTTGCCGCCCGCCGAGAACGCGCGACGCCTTGCAGTTACAGTTCAATATGCTCGAAGTCTTTGCGCGAAGAGCGGCGGTAGAACACCGCCTTTCTGCCGATGACGTACACGACTTCCGCGCCCAGAAGTTCCGCCACGTTCTGCGCGATCGTATCCGCGTCCGCTTCGGCGTTTTGCAGAACGTTGACCTTGATGATCTCGCGGGCTTCGAGCGCCTCGGAGAGCGTATTCAGAAGGTTCTCCGTAATGCCGCCCTTGCCGATCTGCGTGATGGGCGAAAGATTCGCCGCGATGGATTTTAATTTGCTTCTCTGTTTGCTTGTCATATTATCTCCCGTAAATTATACGATATAGTCAAATTCCACTTCTCCCACGACGACGGTATCGCCCGCCGCGCAGCCCGCCTTTTCAAGCGCCTTGAACACGCCCCTGTTTTTGAGCGTGCGCTGGAAATACGCCATCGAATCGGGATTGGAGAGCACGACGTTGCGGCAGAGCATATCCACAAGCCCGCCCACCACGACGAACGCGCCGTTTTCGTCTTTGAAGATCTCAAACTGATTGTTATCCGCTTCTTCAAATGCGAACTCGTCGGAAGGAATCTTTTCCGCGGGCGGAAGCGTTTCCAGAAGTGACCAGACCGCGTCGAGCAGCGCCTTCGTACCCTCTCCGTTGAGCGCTGTTACGGCAAGCACGCGCGCGTCGGGATACGCCTTTTGAAAGCGCGCAAGCTGTTCTTCCGCGCCCGCGCAGTCGCACTTGTTTGCAACGACGATCTGCGGCAGCGCGGCGAGCTTTTCCGAATAGGCTCTCAGCTCCGTGTTGATCTTCTCGTAATCTTCGAGCGGGTCGCGCCCCTCCGTGCCCGCGATGTCGAGCACATGGCAGATCATGCGCGTGCGCTCGATATGACGCAAAAAGTCATGCCCCAGCCCCGCGCCCTGCGCCGCGCCCTCGATCAGTCCGGGAATATCCGCAACGACGAAGGAGTTTTCGTAATACTGTACCACGCCCAGATTGGGGGAGAGGGTCGTGAAGTGATAGTCCGCGATCTTGGGCTTCGCCGCGGAGATTTTGGAAAGGAGCGTGCTCTTCCCCACGTTGGGGAACCCAACCAGCCCAACGTCCGCGATGACTTTCATTTCCAGAATCAGCGTGTGCGGCAGCGTCTTTGCGCCCTTCTGCGCAAAGTTAGGCGCGTGGCGGCGGGCAGTCGTGAAACGCACGTTGCCCTTGCCCCCTCTTCCGCCCTCCAAAAGGCAGATCTTTTCGCCGTGGTCGTACACGTCGCAGATGATTTTTCCGCTCTCGGCGTCGCGCACGAGCGTGCCGCACGGCACTTTGATGAGAACGTCCTCTCCGCGCTTGCCGAAGCACTTGTTCGTGCCGCCGCGCTCGCCGTTCCCCGCAAAATATTTGCTCGTATAGCGGAACGCCAGAAGATCGTGTACGTTCTCGTCCGCCGCGATACAGACGGAACCGCCGTCGCCGCCGTCGCCGCCGTCAGGTCCGCAGGCGGGTTTTCCCTTATACGCTTTGAAGGAATTCATTCCGTCGCCGCCGTCGCCCGCCTTTACGGTGATTTTGACTTTATCGGTAAACACCTTGTTATCCATAGCCAAAGTATAGCAATTTTTCAGAAAAAAGGCAACGCTTTTGTACCGCCGCATAATTTTTCCGCAAATTTCGCCCCCTTTTGTGAAAATTACCGCAATGATGTTACAAACGCCCTTGTTTGCGGTATAATAGTGATAAGAACATCGCCGCGGACACGCGCGGTATGAAACGAGGTCACAATGTATTCCTATCTCCTCTTTCTTCTCATATTGCTTCCCTGCCTTGCATTTTCGGCATGGGCGAGCGCGCGCGTCAATTCGACGTACGCAAAATACGACCGCGTTCCGACGCGTTCCTGCATGACGGGTTACGACGCCGCGACCCGCCTGATGCGCAGCCGCGGCGTGACGGACATCACCGTCAACCGCGTGGACGGGCGGCTGACCGACCACTACCACCCCACCAGAAAACAGGTCAACCTCTCGATGAGTTCGTACGGGAGCGCCTCGGTGGCGGCGGTCGCCGTGGCGGCGCATGAAGTGGGGCATGTCATGCAGAAGCGATCGGGGTACGTTCCCTACAAGATCCGAAACGTGCTTGTTCCCGTGACGAACATCGGCTCCAAGCTGGCGCTTCCTTTGGTCATCGCGGGAGTGCTCCTCGATCTTCTGTGGACGACTTCGCCCCTGCCGTACGGGCGCTGGATCGTGTACGCGGGCATTGCGCTGTTCGGGCTTTCCACCCTCTTCATGCTCGTTACGCTCCCCGTGGAGTTCAACGCCTCCCACCGCGCGAAAAAGATGCTGGCAGAGGACGGCATTCTCTCCCCCGACGAGGTCCCCGCAGCAAGCAAAGTACTCTCGGCGGCTGCGCTCACCTATGTCGCCTCCCTGCTCATTTCGCTCGTCTATTTCCTGCGGTTTGCGTTCATATTTTTATCTTTGCTGCGAAAAGACTGACGCCCGTACGGGCGGAAGCGGACGGGCGCAGCCGCAGCGGAAAAGCTGCGGCTGCGCGTATTTTATAAGGGCGGCGCGCCCTCCGAAAATCGGAGGGCGCGCCGCCCTGTTTTTAATCAGATTACAGTCTGCTTGCAACGGCGAGCAGGAAATCTCTGGAATTGAGTTTCTTGGGCGTAACGCCTTCGCGGCGGAAGAGCGGAACGAGGTCGCCCGTCATCTCTCCCTCCTCAATGGTCGTGACCGTCGCTTTTTCCAGCCTGTCCGCAAAGGAAACGAGCGCGGGGATTTCGTCCAGCTCGCCGCGCTTTCTGAGCGCGCCCGTCCACGCGAAGATTGTCGCCACGGAGTTGGTGGACGTCTCCTCGCCTTTGAGATACTTGTAGTAGTGGCGCGTGACCGTGCCGTGCGCCGCCTCGTATTCGTACTTCCCGTCGGGCGAGACGAGTACGGACGTCATCATGCCGAGCGAGCCGTACGCCGTGGCGACCATGTCGCTCATGACGTCGCCGTCGTAGTTCTTGCACGCCCACAGCAGTCCGCCCTCCGAGCGCACGACGCGCGCGACCGCGTCGTCGATGAGCGTATAGAGATACCAGATGCCCGCCTGCCCGAACTGCGCTTCATACTCGGCGTAAACTTCCGCGAAGATCTGCTTGAACCGCCCGTCGTACACCTTGGAAATGGTATCTTTTGTGGCAAAGATCATGGGGATCTTCTGTTCAAGTGCGTACCTGAAACAGGTATGCGCAAAGGAGCGGATGGACGCATCGCAGTTGTGCATGCCCTGCACCACGCCCGTCGTGCCGTTGAAGTCGTGCACGAGACGGCGGGAAATCTCCTTCCCGTCCTTATCCTCGACGACGAGGAACGCCTTGCTCCCCGCCTCGACCTTCTCGTCCACCGCGGAATAAACGTCGCCGTAGGCGTGACGGGCAAGCACGATGGGCTTCGTCCACGTAGGCACATAGGAGCGGATCCCCTCCACGACGATGGGCGCACGGAACACGGTGCCGTCGAGAATGCGGCGGATGGTCCCGTTGGGGCTCTTCCACATTTCGTGAAGCTGATATTCGCTCATGCGCTGCACGTTGGGCGTGATGGTGGCGCACTTGACGGCTACGCCGTATTTTTTGGTTGCGAGCGCGCTCTCGACGGTGACGGTATCCCCCGTTTCGTCGCGGTGTTTCAGCCCGAGGTCGTAATATTCCGATTTCAAATCGACGTAGGGAAGGATGAGAATATCCTTGATGTCCTTCCAGAGAATGCGGGTCATTTCGTCGCCGTCCATTTCGACAATGGGCGTCTTCATCTGAATCTTTGCCATAATCTGCCTCGCGGTTTTTGTTTTTATTATACAAAATTTCCGCGCCGTTTGCAACTTTTTGCGCCTGAAAAAAGCGGTCCTTCGAGAATTCCGGTATGAATGATGCGCTTTCTGACGACGGGGCGGGAGAGCGCTTCGTCGATCAGCGAGAGATAAAACGCTTTGACTTCGGCAAGCGACGACCCGAAGAGATACCCCGCAAGCGACCCGGGCACCATGTTGAGTTCGTTGAAGTACACATCGTCGCCCGAAACGAGAAAATCCGCCCGCACGACGCCCTGCATACCGAACGCCTCGTAAAGGGTTTTGGTATAGCCGCGGATACGCTCCGCGAGCGATTCGGGCAGATCCGCGGGGAGTTTGCTCCCCTTCCCCTGTTCGTATTTTTCCGAAAAGGAGAGCACGTCTCCGCCCGAAAAGACCTCCTCGCAGGGAGAAAGCAGCACCTTCCCGCGGCGGCGGTATGCGGCGCAGTTGATGTCGCGTTTGCGCTCGAAGTAGCGTTCGACGACCGCGCTGCCGTCCAGCCCGAAGGCGAAGGAGAGCGCAGATTTGAGCGCCGCGCTCCCGCGTGCCACCCGCACGCCGATGCTCGACCCGAGTTTTGCAGGCTTGACGACAACGGGATAGCCGAGCGATTCGGCAAGGCTGTCGGCGTCCGTCTCCCCCGCGCGCCACGTCTCCTCGCGCACCGTGAACGAGGGCGCGACGGGGATCCCCAGTCCCGCGGCGGCGAGTTTGGAGAGCGACTTATCCATAAACACGCCGCAGGCGGGTGCGTCGGGCGACGCGGACGGAACCCCGTTCCACGCGAGCAGCGCGGCGAGCGTGCCGTCCTCCCCCATGCCGCCGTGACAGCAGTTGAGCGCGGCGTCGATCTCCGCGACGGTCTTCGCGTGCCTGCCCGTGCGCACAAGGCGTTTCCCTTCCAGACGGACGGGCGTTGCGCGCAGTTCGGGTTTCGCGAAGTCCTCCACGCCCTTGAAATTCCCCGTAGCCATGCCGCCCGAGGGCGGAAGATAAACGGGAACGACGGTATACTTTGAACCGCGCAGCAAGTTTACGGCGAGCATGCCCGTGATCACGGAGACTTCGCTCTCATTTGATGCTCCCCCGAAAAAGACGGCGACAGACGGCATAAAAAACACCCCCGAAGAAGATTTTTCTTCCGAAGGTGTTTCATGCGTAGTATTTATTCACACTTTTTCTTTCAAACTGATGGCATCGCGGCAGAGCCCCGCAGGGGCGGTGGGAGTTCTCGCCTCCCTCTTTGAGGGAGGTGCCCCGCAGGGGCGGTGGGAGTAACTCCCTCAGTCACTTCGTGACAGCTCCCTCATAGAGGGCGCCAAGGGGTTGTTTTTGCCCTCCCTGTGCAAGGGAGGGTGGCGCAGCAGAGCTGCGACGGAAGGGTTGTTTTGCTATCATTCGTTGCAAAAGGCGTCACTTGTTATGCCTTTTGCGCCCCTGATTGTTGCGCAAGCAACTTTCGCGGAAAAGTGAGCCGCCGCGTGCTATACTGTTGCCATACAGCGGCGGCGAGGAAAACCGCGCACAAAGCGGAAGCGACTGCGGGGTTTTCTTCCCCTCACGACTTTTTCTTTCATCA
>CALVMN010000003.1:0-87333 GCA_944346365.1 Candidatus Gallimonas merdigallinarum | reverse complement strand
CGCGCGTCGCGAAATGAGTTTTTTGCCATTGTCGGCAAAAAACTTGCCCGAACGCAAGGTCTACTTGCGTGAGACCCTTCCTTGCGCGAGTATAACTTGCCTCCCTCACTGAGGGAGGTGGCGCGGCAAAGCCGCGACGGTGGGAGTTCTTGCCTCCCTCTTTGAGGGTGAGCCATGCGTAATGCGCAGCAGCGCGGTGCGCTGTGCGCGCATGGCGAACTAAGGAATTGCCTTTATCAGCGGCAATTTGTGTCCGACACGAGGAGAAAGTCTTGCTTGCAAAAGAATTTCGACGAAGTGGCGCACGAGCGCTACGCGCGAAGTACCGCAGGCGGCACACGACATTGGTGCCGCCAAGAGGGTGGCGCAGCGGAGCTGCGACGGAAGGGTTGTCGTGTTATCATTCGTTGCAAAAGGCGTCACTTGTTATGCCTTGTGCGCCCCAATTTGCCGCTCACGCGGCTTATGGGAAAAGATTGAAGGCGGCGAGGCTATATTGTTGCCAATTCGCCGCCGAAAGAAAAACCGCGGTCAGCCGCAGGCGTGCCCGCGGGTTGTCTTTGAAAAGTCACGAAGATTTTCCGCGTCAGTTCGCGGAAAATCTGTGAATAAATTTGAAGGAGGAAATTATGTCGAAACAGCAAGCTGAAAATCTGGTCAATCTGCTCGACGCCTATGTGGGGGACGGCGGGTATCATCTCAACGTCAACGTGTTCAACCGTGAGACCCTTCTCGACGCGCAGAAACACCCCGAAAAATATCCTCAGCTCACCGTCCGCGTGAGCGGATATGCCGTCAATTTCAATAAGCTCACCAAGGAACAGCAGGACGACGTGATCGCCCGCACCATTCACGAAAGTATGTAACGCGCCCAAGGCGCATACGGGGGCGGATCTCTTGCCGATCGCCCGAAAAGAGCGGCTCTACGCACAGTAGAGTCGCTCTTTTTTGCAGTAGAGTCGGTATTTTTCGCGGTGGAACGGGCAAAAAACGAGGTAGAAAGGGACGTTTTCAGAGTAGGGCGGCGGGCGCGAAGGGTAGGTTGCCTTTTGCCCGCCGCCTGCGTATACTGAAAGCGTAACGCCGGAGCGGCACGGGGAACATCTTCCCGCCGCGCTCCGAAAAGACAATTACGGGAGGAAATCGTATGCAGGCGGCAGCCGTCGGTTCCGAAAGCGTGAAAAAACGCAGATTTTTATCTTTTTATACAAAGGGCGAAGAGATCTTCAACGCCGTTTCGCACATTGCGGGCGGCGGGCTGGGACTGATCTTCTGGGCGGCGCTTCTCGCGCTGAGCTATCCCGATCCCGCGGCGATGACCGCCGTCTCGCTGTTCGGGTTCGGCGCGGTCACGCTCTACACGATGAGCGCGCTCTATCACTTCCTGCCCGACGGTAGGGCGAAGGGCGTGTTCCGCATTTTCGACCACTGCACCATTTTCCTGTTGATTGCGGGAACATACTCGCCCTACTGTCTCGTCGCGCTCGGCGGAACGGCGGCGGGGTGGATCGTGTTCGGACTGCAGTGGGGGTGCGCGATCGCGGGCATCACGATGAACGCCATCTCCATGAACAACAAAGTCGTGAAGGCGATCTCCATGGCGCTCTACTGCGTCATGGGCTGGATGGCGCTCGCCGTATTCCCGCAACTCTACGCGGCGCTCACCGCCGCCGAGTTCTGGCTCCTGCTCGCGGGCGGGCTTGCCTACACCGTGGGGATCGTGTTCTTCGCGCTCGGCAAGAAAGTGCGCTGGTTCCACTCCGTCTGGCACCTGTTCGACATTGCGGGCACCGCCTTGCAGTTTGCAAGTATCCTGCTCATTCTTCTGTAAAAAACGAATAAAAGCGTAATTTTTAATTTTACTCTTTACATTTTTCAATCGGCGTGATATAATATGGCTGTCATCATAAAGATGGCAGCCATATTCGGCATATAGGAGAAGGGTATGAAAAAGAATCGTGTCATCATGCTGATCGGCACCGCCGCACTCTCCGCCTGCCTTGTTGTCGGGCTGACGGCATGCGGGTCGACGATTGACGAAGCAAAGAGCATCCGCGGCGAAGAAGTGACCGAAGCGGAGTGGAAAACTGCGCTGTCCGAAATTGCGACGGTGAACACAGCCGCCTCGCTCGCGGCATCTTCCGCGGCGGACGAGGCGTCGTCGCCCAATTTCTCGGTGTCCTATCAGGCGCGCAGCAACGCCACCATCTCGCACGAGGGGACGGACGGCGAGCAGAGCGCAGCGTTCTCCGCGGACATCTCTATGACCATATCCGTTGCGGACAGGAAGATCCGCGCCTCCATGGATTACGATATTTCCCTCACCGGTTCGGACGACGTGGTCGAAATGCTGAAAACGCTCATGGAGACGGACGAGGATCTCACCGTAAAGGGAACGCTGGAAACGTATTTTGCGTTTGAGGAGAACGCCGTTTCGCTCTATCTGCAAAACGCCGACGGAAAGTGGGTAAAGTATTCGTCGGTCGAGGACGTCACGGGCGTCTCCACCGTCGTGCTCGGGCAGATCGAATCCTGCATCGGACTGATGGATTGCAGCGAGTATGCCGGCGAGTTCGCGTCCTTTGAGTACAGCGACGAAGACAAGGGCTACGCGCTCAAAGGCGGCGTCGAGGGCGGCGACATATTCGGCGTGGATGCGAGTTTTGTCATCAAGATCAAAGACGGACGTCTCGCGGCGCTCGTCTCCGAGGGCAGCGGCGAGACGACGATCGGCGGGCTGTCCATGAGCAGCAGCGCCGAAACGGGGCTGGTGTACAAGTTCGGCGGGCAGACCGTCAATCTCCCCAACGTATAACAGCGGATTTTACGCAGATTTTACAATTTCATGACAAATACGTGCGGAGTTTTTTACATTTGTATGGTATACTGTCCCTGTAAACGAACGATTACGGGGGAAAACTTGTAACGTAGCGTCATGGAGACCGCGGGCTTTCATACAAAGTCCGCGGTCTTTTTGTGTAAACGAAACCCCCGCGATAGTCGCGGGGGGGCAGTAGAGACTTATGCCGATGAGCGAAAATAAAGGGCTTCCCCTTGGGGGGAAGCTGGCACCGAAGGTGACCGATGAGGGGTTTGTGTAAAAGCATCCATAATGGCGGAATTATGAATGCCTCCCCATCCGACAGGCTCACACGTTCGCCTGTCACCTTTCCCGCTTGGGGAAAAAAATATTAAATTTATTTTTTTACAATTTAGTTACAACTTTGTGAGAAATTTTTTACAACTTTATGATATAATATGTTCACAACTTATTTAGGAGGGTTTTTATGAAAAGGTTACTTACTTATGGAATTGCTCTTATCATGGGAGCAGTGATTGTAGGCGGCTCTATACCTGCAATGAACCAGGCGGCTTGGGCAGATGCGCAAGAGAATGTTGAGACAAATAGGGGAGAAGAGATTTATTTTAATGAGAAGACTTTATCAAGAGTAGTTTCACAAGGAGCTAATGTCTTTGACTGCGGGGAAGTTATGCGTCTTATTGAAAAGCAGACGGAGTTAGCGCTGCAAGAACAGATTGCTGAGAGTGAATCTGAAAAAGCATACTTTCGAGAGTTAAGAGAAAACTTGGATAATAAATTATATGATATGAATGTGCAAGCGCTTGACCGCGAGACGGTTCAAGATTTATTTGAAATATCAGACGGAAGTATTACTACACATAATGATGGAAATATGCCGCAAGTCCCTGATGATACGGAAACAGTAGATTGGATGGGTTACCAGTACTCAAAAAATTATAAAGGGAAAACCTACTCATTATATGAGGTTGTTGCTAAGCCAACAGGTGTCCATGGAAAACTATTTAATCATGTTACAGGAGGGAATTTGATTGTGACAAAAAAATTCTCTGACCAGCTTATTGAGTTCTATGCGGCAAAGTTAGTAGATAGTATGGGGGCGGCAATTGGGAATATTGCTGGAATAAGCGCACACAAAGTTTTATCGTACATTCCATGGAAAGAGTTGTTATTTAATTCGGACTCTCCTGAATTAAATAGAACCTCTGATGCATCTTTCGCTTATTTGCGTTGTAATACTACAATGGTCTACACGTTTGTATATAACGACACATTAAATGTATGGGAAGCAGTTATGACTACACATTATACAGTTGCAAATTCATCAACGTCCTTTTATTTAACGAATGCGCAAGGTGAATTTTTTACGGAACACGTGGATAAAAATATTTATGTTCATTCCGATCATTATGATGATGCGAACTATGCGATTAATATCATGGAAGGTCGTAGACACTCGCACACGAATGTTCCAGTTACATTTAGGAAAGAGGGTATTACACAAAGCATCAGCGGGAGAGGCGTTTATTTGAGTATTCCGTATTTCGCAACGCCAGGGGAATTAAGTTTATAATACGGAGGCTGGAATGGTCGTTTTTGAGAGAAATATCTACAAGCGTTCGGCGGGGGAGATCAGGAAAGCGATCTCCGACGAGCTGAAATTCAATTGGTTCGGGATCCGCACGCTGTTTTGCGACGGCTACACGGGCTGGCGCATAGGTCCGTTTTTCTGCGTGCGCCACACGGGCGCGGAGACTTGGGCGCAGCGGGTCTTTCCCGTGTATCTGTACGGCGCGGTGTTCGGCGGAAAACGCGCCCGCGTCTGTACGCTGAAAAGTCTCTTTTGTCCCTTTTACCTGCTTTGCGGCGTGTTTCTCATCGTCACGGCTGCGCTGCTCATAGCGGGGTACGCGTGGGACGCGCCCGTGTTGGGCGCGATCTGCGGCGCGGGCGTGTGGGCGCTCGTCACGGTCGGGAACGTGTTCAATTACTTTTTGATCGGCGGGAGAGCCAACAGCGAGGAGCTGGACTATTTTCTCGAACGGCTGCACCGTCGGGAGAGCGAGAGCGCGCAACCGGACGAAACGCCGCCCGAAACGCCCGACGGCGCGGCGGAGTAAGGCGCTTACAGGAGAAATGACAGAAGAAACCGCAAACTCCCCGCGCGGGATAAGCGGTTCTTTTTTTGGTTTTTCTCTTGTCATTTGGCGCGGGATATGATATACTTGTGCGGTATCCGCATGAAAATCAATCCGAAAGGAGAAATGTATGCAAACGATCCCCGAACTTCTCGCCGAAGAGCTTGGGCAGAGAAAGGACTACGTTGAAAACGTGATCACCCTGCTGGACGAGGGCAACACGGTTCCGTTCATCGCGCGCTACCGCAAGGAGATGCACGGCGCGATGGACGACCAGACGATCAGAGGTCTTGCGGACAGGCTCGCGTATCTGCGCAACCTCGAAGCGCGCCGTCAGGAAGTCAAGAACTCCATTGAGAATCAGGGCAAGATGACGGAGGAACTCTCCGCCGCGATCGACGAGGCAAAGACGCTCGCCGAGGTGGAGGACCTGTACCGCCCCTACAAGCAGAAACGCCGCACCCGCGCGACCATCGCCCGCGAGAAGGGGCTTGCGCCCCTCGCGGAACTCCTGTTCGCGCAGTCGCCCGACTGCCCCGCGCCCGAAGAGGCGGCAAAGGCGTACGTCGATCCCGAAAAGGGCGTGAACTCCGTCGAAGAGGCGCTTGCGGGCGCGTCCGACATCGTCGCCGAGACCATTTCGGACGACGCGGAAGTCAGAAAAACGCTGCGCGAACTCTATTTGGAGTGGGCGGACGTGGTATCCGTCGCGGCGAAGAAAGACCCCGAGGACACTGTCTACCGCAACTATTACGCATTTTCCTCGCCCGTCAATAAAATTCAGGGGCATCAGGTGCTTGCCGTCAACCGCGGCGAGCGGGAAGAGGTGCTCAAAGTCAGCGTAGTCATCAACCGCGACGTCGCGCTGGGCGCGATCTTCCGCCGCGTCGTTAAAAAGAAGTGCGCGTCCACGGCGTTCGTCGAGGCGGCGGCGGGCGACGCGTACGACCGTCTCATCGCGCCGTCCATGGAGCGTGAGATCCGCGCGACGCTCACCGAAACGGCGAGCGAGGGCGCGATCGGGCAGTTTGCGCTCAATCTGAAACCGCTTTTGATGCAGCCGCCCGTCAAGGGATTCGTCACCATGGGGCTTGACCCCGGGTACCGCATGGGCTGCAAAGTCGCCGTCGTCGACGCAACGGGCAAGGTGCTTGCGACCACCGTCGTATATCCCACCCACGGCGAGCGGCAGAAACAGGAGTGCATCGAAAAGCTCTCCGCGCTCATCAGAAAGCACGCCGTCAAGCACATCGCCATCGGCAACGGCACGGCAAGCCGCGAAACGGAACAGATGACGGTGGAGCTGATCTCCTCGCTCGGGAGCGGCGCGGGCGTATCGTACGCCATCGTCAACGAGGCGGGCGCGTCCGTCTATTCCGCGTCTCCGCTCGCCGCGCAGGAATTTCCCGATTTCGACGTCAATCTCCGTTCCGCCGTCTCCATCGCAAGACGGCTGCAAGACCCGCTCGCCGAACTCGTCAAGATCGATCCAAAGTCCATCGGCGTGGGGCAGTATCAGCACGATATGCCCGAAAAACGCCTCACCGAGGCGCTGGACGGCGTGGTGGAGGACTGCGTGAACGCCGTCGGCGTCGACCTGAACACGGCTTCCGCGCCCCTTCTGGCGCGCGTATCCGGTCTGAACGCGGGCGTTGCGGGCAACGTCGTCAGATACCGCGAAGAGAACGGTTCCTTCCGCTCCCGCAAGCAGCTTTTAAAAGTTCCAAAGCTGGGCGCGAAGGCGTACGAGCAGTGCGCGGGCTTTTTGCGCGTGCCCGAGAGCGACGAGATCCTCGATAACACCGCCGTCCACCCCGAGAGCTACGCCGCGGCGGAGAAGCTCCTCGAACTGTGCGGCTATACCGAGGCGGACGTGCGCGCGGGCAACCTCGCGCAGATGAAGGAGCGCATCAAGGCGTACGGCGAGGCGCGCGCCGCTGAGGCGTGCGGCGTCGGCGTTCCGACGCTCCGCGACGTCGTCTCCGAGCTGTTGAAACCCGGGCGCGACCCGCGCGACGAGCTTCCGCCTCCGCTTCTGAGAACGGACGTCTTGGAGATCAAGGACTTAAAGCCCGGCATGGAACTCAAAGGCACGGTGCGCAACGTCATCGATTTCGGCGCGTTCGTCGATATCGGCGTGCATCAGGACGGGCTTGTGCATATCTCGCAGATCTGCGACCGCTTTATCCGCCACCCCTCCGAGGTACTCTCGGTGGGCGACGTCGTCACCGTATGGGTGAAAGAGGTGGACGAGAAGAAAAAGCGCATTTCGCTCACCATGAAAAAACCCAAAAAGTAATTTTTCCGAACATGAAAACGCCCGCCTGTGCGGGCGTTTTTTGCGCGGCGCGGAGAAGTTGACAACTCGGCGCAAAACGCGTACAATAGAGGGTGAAAACGCCCGTTGAGGAGGATTTTATGTCGCTTTACACGTCGATCGCGGACATGGTGGGGGAAACGCCCCTTCTGGAACTCAAAAAGTTTTCCGCCGCGCGCGGACTGCGCGCGCGCATCTTTGCAAAATTGGAGCGGTTCAACCCCGCGGGGTCGGTCAAAGACAGGGTCGCCGCGTCCATGATCGCCGACGCGGAGGAGCGGGGCGCGCTGAAAGCGGGGAGCGTCATCATCGAGCCGACGTCGGGCAATACGGGCATCGGGCTTGCCGCGCTCGCGCGCGCAAAGGGGTATCGCGTCATTTTGACCATGCCCGAGACGATGAGCGTCGAGCGGCGCAATCTCTTGAAGGCGTACGGCGCGGAGATCGTGCTCACGGAGGGCGCAAAGGGCATGGCGGGGGCGATCGCGCGCGCCGAGGAACTCGCGCGGTCGGTCGAGGGCAGTTTTATACCCGATCAGTTCTCCAATCCCGCCAACCCGCGCGCGCACTATCTTACGACGGGTCCCGAGATCTGGCGCGATTTAAGCGGTAAAGTTGACGCGTTCGTCGCGTCCGTCGGAACGGGCGGCACGCTCACGGGTACGGGGCGGTACTTAAAGGAGCATAATCCCGCAGTTCGTATCGCCGCGGTGGAGCCTGCCTCCTCGCCCGTGCTCTCGGGCGGGAAGGCTGGTCCGCACAAAATTCAGGGGATCGGCGCGGGATTCGTGCCGAAGGCGCTGGATACGTCCGTCTACGATGAGGTCATTCCCGTTTCGGACGCGGACGCGTTCGCCTTTGCGCGCGAAGTCGGGCGCGCGGAGGGCGTGCTTGTGGGCATCTCTTCGGGCGCGGCGCTCTGCGCGGCGGCCGCGCTCGCCGAGCGCGCGGAATTTGCGGGGAAGAATATCGCCGTCGTCTTTCCCGACGGCGCGGACCGCTACCTTTCCACCGAACTTTTTACGGCGGCGGAATAAATCCGTATCGCGCGCCCGCGGCATGAACGCCGCGGGCGCGCCGCCGTACGGCGGGGGAAACCTGCGCCCGAAAAAAATTCTTAAAAAATTTTCAAACACAGAGAAAAAACGCTTGCATTTGTCTCGCGGATATGATATATTATTCAAGCAAGTTCGGAAGCATAGCTCAGCTGGGAGAGCATCTGCCTTACAAGCAGAGGGTCACAGGTTCGAGCCCTGTTGTTTCCACCAATACAGCGCGGAATCATAAATATGCGGGAATAGCTCAGTGGTAGAGCGTCACCTTGCCAAGGTGAATGTCGCGGGTTCGAGTCTCGTTTCCCGCTCCAAACACGATTTCCGCGCTGTTTTTTATTTTGCCCCTATCGAACGGTTTCCGGGGCAGGTTTGGCGCCATAGCCAAGTGGTAAGGCAAGGGTCTGCAAAACCCTGACTCCCCGGTTCAAATCCGGGTGGCGCCTCCAAGAAGAAACGGTTTGCGGGGTTTCGCTCGCTGACCGTTTTTTTACTTTCTCGCCGAAAAATCCCCGAATGGTTTTTTTGCAGAACAATTTTTCTTCCGACCATACTAAGAAGGAGACTTACAGATGACGTACTATGATCTTTCTGCAAAAGAAGTCGCCTCCGTCGTACAGGCAGACACGCGGAACGGACTTACCCAAGCCGAGGCGCAGCGCCGCCTGACGGCATTCGGCGAAAACAAGCTGGACGAAAAGAAGAAAAAGCCGCTCGTCGTCCGATTCTTAGAACAGTTCAAAGACGCAATGATCATTATCCTGCTCATTGCGGCGGTCATCTCCTTCGGCGTTGCCTGCTATCAGGTATGCACGGGCAAGGGCGAGCCGATCGAGTTCGTCGAGCCCATCCTCATCGTGTTCATCGTCATTCTCAACGCAGTGATGGGGCTGGTGCAGGAGAGCAAGGCGGAAAAGGCGCTGGAAGCGCTGAAAAATATGTCCGCACCCCATGCGCGCGTTTTGCGCGACGGGAAGGAGCAGATCGTCGCGGCGAGCGAACTTGTTCCCGGGGATATTATCTTTCTGGAAGCGGGGGATTTCGTTCCCGCGGACGCGCGCCTTCTGGAAAGCACCAACTTAAAATCGGAGGAATCCGCGCTCACGGGCGAGAGCGTGCCCGCCGAGAAGAACGCGCAGGCGGAGATCGCCTCCGACGCGCCCATCGGCGACAGGGCAAACATGGTCTACTCGGGCTGTTCCGTCACCTACGGCGCGGCGAAAGCGGTCGTCACGGATACGGGTATGCGGACGGAGATGGGCAAGATCGCGGGTCTCCTCGCAAGCGAAAAGGAGACGCGCACGCCCCTCCAACAAAAACTCGCAAAGCTCGGCGCCTATCTCGGCATTGCCGCCGTTCTCGCCTGCGCCGTCGTATTCATTGTGGGCGCGTGTATGCGCCTCGATTGGCTCGGCTTGTTCATGACGGCGGTCTCTCTCGCCGTTGCCGCCATTCCCGAAGGACTGCCCGCGGTCGTCACGATCGTTCTTTCGATCGGCGTCACGCGCATGGTCAGAAAGAACGCGATCATCAAACGCCTGCCCGCAGTCGAAACGCTGGGTTCCGCCTCCGTCATCTGTTCGGATAAGACGGGCACGCTCACGCAGAACCGCATGACGCTCGTAAAAACGTACCTCGACGGCGGGGAAGTGATTCCGTTCGACGCGTCGACCGTGACGTCCGAAGTGCGCAGGCTCCTCGATTGGGGAACGCTGTGCTGCGACGGGTCTGTGACGGTGGAGGACGGCAAGGAAACGCACATCGGCGACCCGACGGAAACGGCGATCGTGTACGCGTCGTACAAGGCGGGCAGCACGAAAGAGGCATTGAACGAGGAATATCCGCGCATTGCGGAACTGCCGTTCGATTCGGACAGAAAGCTGATGACGACGGTAAACCGGATCGACGGCAAGCTCGTAGCGATCGTAAAGGGCGCGTTCGACGTGATGGCGACGCGCTGCGTGAAGGGCGATATCGAGGCGGCGCGCGCGGCGAACGACGCGATGAGCGAGAACGCCCTGCGCGTTCTGGCAGTCGGATATAAGGAAATCGACAATGTTTCGGCAGAGCCGACGAGCGAAGAGCTGGAAAGCGGGCTTACGTTCATGGGGCTTGTGGGCATGATCGACCCGCCCCGCCCCGAGGCAAAAGCCGCGGTGGCGGTATGCAGACAGGCGGGGATCAAGCCCGTGATGATCACGGGCGACCACGTGGTAACTGCGTCTGCGATCGCAAAGGAACTCGGCATTCTGCGGGAAGGGGACAAGGCGATCACGGGGGCGCAGCTCGACGCGATGAGCGACGAGGAGCTGGACGCGGAAGTGGAGAATATCTCCGTGTATGCGCGCGTATCGCCCGAGAATAAGATCCGCATCGTGAAGGCATGGCAGAAGAAGGGACAGGTCGTCTCGATGACGGGCGACGGGGTCAACGACGCGCCCGCGCTGAAAGCGGCGGATATCGGCTGCGCGATGGGGATCACGGGAACGGACGTAGCGAAGGGCGCGGCGGACATGACGCTGACGGACGACAACTTCGCGACGATCGTAGACGCGGTCAAAGAGGGGCGCGGAATCTACTCCAATATCAAAAAGGTGGTCGGATTCCTGCTCGGCACCAACATTGCGGAGATCATCGTCGTTCTGCTCGCCATGTGTATCTGGCATTTGTCGCCCTTTATCTCCATTCAGCTTTTGTGGATCAACCTTGTCACAGACTCCCTGCCCGCGATCGCGCTCGGCATGGAGAAGCTCGACCCCGACGTCATGTCGCACAAGCCGCGCGCAAAAGACGAGAGCCTGTTCGCCCACAAATACGGATTGCAGATCATTTTGCAGGGCGTCATGTTTGCGGCGCTGTCGCTTGCGAGCTATTGCATCGGCATGTACGGGCTCGGCTTTACCGATCCCGCCGTCGCCGCCTGCGCAGGCAGCACGCTCTCGTTCTTTACGCTGGTATTTTCCAAACTTCTGCACGCGTACAATATGCGCTCGGGGCATTCGCTCTTCAAGATCGGACCGTTCTCCAACAGGGCGCTCAACCTCGTCACGTGCATTACGGCGGCGCTTGCGGCGTTCGTGCTGTTCACGCCCTACGTCGTGAATGTGTTCGGCATGATGTACCTGCCTTGGCAGGGGTATCTCGCGGGCGTGGGGCTTTCCTTTGTTCCCATCGTCGTCATGGAGATCGTCAAGGCGTTCGGACAGCCGTTTTAATCGGGCAATTCCGCGCTCCGCGCGGTTGCAATATACATAATATTGGAGGAGAATCCATTGGACTATCACAGTAGCTCTGCCGAGGACGTCATAAAAGAACTCGGTACGGACGAAAAGCGCGGACTCACAGGTGAACAGGTCTCCGCACTGCAGGCGCAGTTCGGACCGAACAAGCTGGACGAAAAGAAGAAAAAGCCACTGATTTTACGCTTTTTCGAGCAGTTTGCCGACGTCATGATCATCATTCTGCTCATTGCGGCGGTCGTTTCCTTCGTCGTCACCTGCATTCAGGTCGTCAACGGCGAGGGCGAGGCGATCGAATTCGTCGAACCTGCGCTCATTGTATTCATCGTGGTGCTCAATGCGGTGATGGGGCTGGTGCAGGAGAGCAAGGCGGAAAAAGCGTTGGAAGCATTAAAGAATATGTCCGCGCCCCATGCGCGCGTTCTGCGCGACGGGAAGGAACAGATCGTCGCGGCGAGCGAACTCGTTCCCGGGGATATTATCTTTCTGGAAGCGGGGGATTTCGTTCCCGCAGACGCGCGCCTGTTGGAGAGCACCAACTTAAAGTCGGAGGAATCCGCGCTCACGGGCGAGAGCGTGCCGTCCGAGAAGGACGCGCGCGAAGTGGTGGAGTCCGACGCGCCCATCGGCGACCGCTCCAACATGGTGTTCACGGGCTGTTCCGTCACTTACGGCACGGCGACGGCGGTCGTTACGGGTACGGGCATGAAGACGGAGATGGGCAAGATCGCGGGTCTCCTCGCGGGCGAAAAGGAGACGCGCACGCCCCTCCAACAGAAACTCGCGCAGATGGGCAAGTACCTCGGCATCGTTGCGCTGGTAGCTTGCGCGGTCGTCTTTATCGTCGGTATCTGCGTCAAACTCCCGTGGCTTGACCTGTTCATGACGGCGGTCTCGCTCGCCGTCTCCGCCATTCCCGAAGGACTGCCCGCGGTCGTCACGATCGTTCTTTCGATCGGCGTCACGCGCATGGTCAGAAAGAACGCGATCATCAAACGCCTGCCCGCAGTCGAAACGCTGGGTTCCGCCTCCGTCATCTGTTCGGATAAGACGGGCACGCTCACGCAGAACCGCATGACGCTCGTAAAAACGTACCTCGACGGCGGGGAAGTGATTCCGTTCGACGCGTCGACCGTGACGTCCGAAGTGCGCAGGCTCCTCGATTGGGGAACGCTGTGCTGCGACGGGTCTGTGACGGTGGAGGACGGCAAGGAAACGCACATCGGCGACCCGACGGAAACGGCGATCGTGTACGCGTCGTACAAGGCGGGCAGCACGAAAGAGGCATTGAACGAGGAATATCCGCGCATTGCGGAACTGCCGTTCGATTCGGACAGAAAGCTGATGACGACGGTAAACCGGATCGACGGCAAGCTCGTAGCGATCGTAAAGGGCGCGTTCGACGTGATGGCGACGCGCTGCGTGAAGGGCGATATCGAGGCGGCGCGCGCGGCGAACGACGCGATGAGCGAGAACGCCCTGCGCGTTCTGGCAGTCGGATATAAGGAAATCGACAATGTTTCGGCAGAGCCGACGAGCGAAGAGCTGGAAAGCGGGCTTACGTTCATGGGGCTTGTGGGCATGATCGACCCGCCCCGCCCCGAGGCAAAAGCCGCGGTGGCGGTATGCAGACAGGCGGGGATCAAGCCCGTGATGATCACGGGCGACCACGTGGTAACTGCGTCTGCGATCGCAAAGGAACTCGGCATTCTGCGGGAAGGGGACAAGGCGATCACGGGGGCGCAGCTCGACGCGATGAGCGACGAGGAGCTGGACGCGGAAGTGGAGAATATCTCCGTGTATGCGCGCGTATCGCCCGAGAATAAGATCCGCATCGTGAAGGCATGGCAGAAGAAGGGACAGGTCGTCTCGATGACGGGCGACGGGGTCAACGACGCGCCCGCGCTGAAAGCGGCGGATATCGGCTGCGCGATGGGGATCACGGGAACGGACGTAGCGAAGGGCGCGGCGGACATGACGCTGACGGACGACAACTTCGCGACGATTGTGGACGCGGTCAAAGAGGGGCGCGGAATCTACTCCAATATCAAAAAGGTGGTCGGATTCCTGCTCGGGACGAATATCTCGGAGATCATCGTCGTGTTCCTTGCCATGTGCATCTGGCAGATCTCGCCCTTTATCTCCATTCAGCTTCTGTGGATCAACCTGATCGGCGATTCCCTGCCCGCCGTTGCGCTCGGCATGGAGAAGCTCGAACCCGACGTCATGGATCAACGGCCGCGGTCGAAGAACGAAAGTATCTTTGCGCACGGATACGGGATTCAGATCATTTTGCAGGGCTGTATGTTTGCGGCGCTCGCGCTTTCGAGTTACTGTATCGCACGGTACGGCTTCGGGCTGGATTCCGAGGGGTGCAGTGCGGCGACCTTCCTTGTGCTTGCGCTCTCGCAGTCGCTCCACGCGTACAATATGCGCTCGGGGCATTCGCTCTTCAAGATCGGACCGTTCTCCAACAAAGTGCTCAATATCGTCACGCTGATCGCGATCGCGCTCATCGCATTCGTGCTGTTCACGCCCGGCGTTATGGAAGTGTTCGGTTTCGGCGCGGAATACCTCCCTTGGGAAGTGTACGTCATCGGGCTTGCGCTCGCGATCGTACCCATTATCGTCATGGAAATTGCCAAGGCGTTCGATCTCGTCCGTCATCACAAATAACTGACGATACAACAAAAAAGCACCCGCACGGGTGCTTTTTTTGGTGCCGCTGACCGGATTTGAACCGGTACGGTATCGCTACCGAGGGATTTTAAGTCCCTTGCGTCTGCCGGTTTCGCCACAGCGGCATAGAAAAATTATAGCAAAACGCGGGCGGGAAGTCAAGCGGGTTGGAACGCTCCGAAAAAAATCTTTCGGGAAAGACTGCGCGCGAAAGGGGCGGGGAACATAAGAAAAAAGCGCGCGGACGGGGCGCAGAGGGCGCGGGAGAGCACATTCTACCGTAATTCGACAAACTTCTACCCACGGTATTTGACAGCCGTCCGCGATCGGGATACAATGATCGTACAAAATATTTGCGAGGTGGAGCTTTGAACGATTTCGGAAATTTCTTGTATTCCCTGCGCAAGGGAAAGGGCATGACGCAGCAGGAACTTGCAGACCGTCTTGTCGGAGATCCCGAGCCGCTCTGCAAGTTCGCGCTGCGTCAGATTGCGCGCTTTGCGCGTTCTTTGAATGAACGCTCCGATTTTGATCTGATCCATTCCGTTACCTCCTGATCGCGGCTATTATAGCACAGTTCGGGCGGGAAAAGAACCCACGCTCCGTAGAGTTTGCGGCTTTTTTGAAAGAACGCCGCCCCGAGATTTTCTCGGGGCGGCGCGTTTCATACTTGGAGTTATTTGTTCAGCGATTGCAGAACGGCGTCGGGCGCCTGTTCGTAGCGCGCGAACGTCTCGGTGAACTTGCCGCGGCCCTGCGTCATAGAGCGGAGCGCGGTCGCATAGGTCAGAAGTTCGCCCTGCGGCGCTTCGGCGGTGACGACCTGCGTGCCGTCCTCCTGCGCGTCCATGCCGATGATGCGCCCGCGGCGCTTGTTCAGATCGCCCATGACGTCGCCGACGTACTGTTCGGGTACGGCGATTTTCAGGTGCGAGAGGGGTTCCAGAAGGACGGGATCGGCGTTCTTCATGCCCTCCTTGAAGGCGATCTCCGCCGCCGCCTTGAACGCCGCTTCGGAGGAGTCCACGTCGTGATAGCTTCCGTCGTATAAAACGGCTTTTACGCGGATCACGGGGAATCCCGCAAGCACGCCGTGGGGCAGGCATTCGATCAGCCCCTTTTCAACGGCGGGAATGTACTGTTTGGGTACGGTGCCGCCCACGACTTCCTCGGCAAATTCAAAGTCCTTCTCGCACGGCTCGAAGCGGATCTTGCAGTGGCCGTACTGCCCGTGTCCGCCCGTCTGCTTTTTGTACTTGCCTTCGGCGAGCGCCTGTTTGCGGATGGTCTCCTTATAGGCGACCGCGGGCGTGCGGAACTCCGCGTCCGCGCCGAATTTGGATTTGAGCTTCTTTTTGATGACGTCGAGGTGTACCTCGCCCTGTCCGCCGACGAGTGTCTCGCCCGTGTCGTGGTTTTTGCTCACGGTAAAGCTCTTGTCCTCTTCCATGAGGCGGTTAAGCCCGCCGAACACTTTGTCCTCCGTGCCGCGTACGGCTGCGTACACTGCCATGTAAAGGACGGGTTTGTGGAAGGGGATGGGGTCGAATCTGACGGGCGCGCTCTCGTCGCACAGCGTGTCGCCCGTGCCCGTGTTGGCGAGCTTGCTCACCGCGCCGATGTCGCCCGCGTCGAGCTGCGGCACCGATTCGAGCTTTTTGCCCTTGATCTGATAGACGGCTGCGATGCGCTCCTGCGTGCCCGTGTTGGGATTGAGCACCGTCATGCCCGCTTTCAGCGTTCCGCGGCAGATGCGCAGATAGTTCATCTTGCCTACGAAGGGGTCTACCGCCGTCTTGAACACCTGCGCCGCGAAGGGACCGTCCTCGTCGCACGAGACGCCGACGACGGCGTTCTTTGCAAGGTCGAGCGCGGGCTGTTCGGCGCGTTCCGCCGCCTCGGGCAGGTATTTGACGATCTCGTTCATCAGGTTGATGACGCCCTTATTTTGCAGCGCGCTGCCCGCCATGACGGGAATGACGTTGATATTGAAGATACCCTTGCGGATACCGTGGATCATGTCCTCGCGCGAGAGATATCCCTGATCGAAGTACTTTTCAAGCAGCACGTCGTCGTTTTCGGCGGCGGTCTCCATGAGCGCAAGGCTCATCGCCTCGTAGTCGCGGCGGTACTCCTCGGGAACGGCGATCTCTTCGGGACCCGTGTTCGTGAAGTGGTAGGCCTTCCCCGTGAGCGCGTTGGCGTTGCCCGTCATTTTGTTTCCGTCCATGATGGGGATCTGGATGGGGGCGAGCTTGTTCTTGTACTTTTCCTTGAACGCCGCAATGGTCGCGCTGTAATCGGCGTTTTCCTTGTCCATGCCGTTGATGAAGATGATGAGCGGCTTCTTTGCGCGCAGACAGATGTCGATCGCTTTTTCCGCGCCCACCGTCACCGTGCCGTTCGCGCCCGTCACCACGACGACCGCGCCCGCCGCGCGGAGCGCCTCGGCAAATTCGCCCTCGAAGTCGTAAAACCCGGGTACGTCCAGAAGATTGATCTTCACGCCCTTCCACTCAACGGAACTCACCGCGAGGGAAATAGACATCTTTCTTGCGATCTCCTGTTCGTCGAAGTCGGAAACGGTCGTTCCGTTTTCCACTTTCCCCATGCGCTCGATCGCGCCGCCGTTGAAGAGCATGGCTTCAAAGAGCGTGGTTTTGCCCTCGCCGCTGTGTCCGACGATGGCAACGTTGCGGATATCCTTTGCAGAGATACTCATAAATTGTCCCCTTATTCAGACTTGCGGTGTTTTCAGGCAGTGTGCCTTTTTCACACCCGCTGTTTCTATTATACAGTGTTTCGGGGAAAAATCAAGACCCATTGCAAAAATAATTGTGTTTTATGCGCAAAAATGGGCTCTCTCCTTGCTTTTTCGTGCCGGTTGATGTATACTTTTCGGCAGGAGGCGGATATGCTCATCGAAAAAATAGACCTGTTTGAATACTTTCATTTCGCGCGGGAGGGGGCGGAGCGCGGCATACTCACCTGCTTCCGCCATACGCAGGTGGAGGAGCTGGGGCTGCGGCGTCTGCGCCCCGCGGCGCTCGTGATCCCGGGCGGCGCCTATGCGTTCGTTTCGCAGAAGGAAGCCGAACCTGTCGCGCTCAGATATTTTGCGCAGGGGTTCGACTGCTTCGTACTTGATTACGATATTACGCCGCACAGCTATCCTGTGCAGCTCACGGAGGCGGCAATGGCAATGCTGTACCTGCGCCGCGAGCGGGACGCGCTTGATTTAAGCGGCAGGATCGCCGCCGTGGGATTTTCTGCGGGCGGGCATCTGTGCGGCTGTATTTCGTTCTTGTGGCGCGATCCCGCGCTTTTATCGCGTTTCGGGAAGGAATGCTCGGACGTGCGCCCCGACGCGTCTGTCATGTGCTACCCCGTCGTCACGGCGGACGAGCAGTATTGGCACAGAGATTCCTTTTATCACTTCTGCGGCGGAGACGAGCAGAAGTTTCAGACGTATTCGCTGGAAAAGCACGTTCCCGCCGACGCGCCGCCCGTCTTTTTGTGGACGACGGACGGGGATACGATCGTGCCGCCCGAAAACGCGGTCATGCTGTACAGGGCGCTCCGCAATGCGCACGTTCCCGCCGAACTGCACGTCTTTGAAGAGGGCGATCACGGAATGGCGGTTGCCGATCTGGAATCCAATGCCGATTACGCGGGTCAGCGCCGCTACAGGCGCGCCGCGCGCTGGGTAGAACTCTCGCTCGATTTCCTCTCGGCACACGGATTTATCGTCGAAAACGCCTCGTAACTGTAATTTGCATAAAAAAAGAACTCCCTTGGCGGGGAGTTCTCTTTTATGCCTGTTCGCTGTGCAGGAGTTCGTCGCTGAGGGAAATCACGCGGTCCGCATACTTCTTTTTGCGGGAGTTTAAAATCGCGCGGTAGATGAAGTAGTTCGCGGCGACCATCGCAATGCCCACGACTCCGATGACGATCCCGAGCGGCATCATGCTGCCGATGACTTCCATCGCAAGGCACATTCCCACGCCGAGAATGAGCGCGCCCAGAATGCCGAAGGTGTAGGCGAATATCTCGGCGGGGCGGCGGACCGCGCCGTCAAGTTTGTGCAGTTTTTCGAGTTTGCTCTCCGTCTCGCTCTTCGGCTGGTACTGTTTGCGGATCTCCTCCGCGTATTTGCGTTCGTTTTCCATAATGATATCTCCTTTCTTGATTTTGTACCATGAGTATACCGCGGAGATATTTCCGAAACTTTGCTTTTTTGTAAGCGGAGCGTAAACGTTTTGTAAAAGAAATGTAAACGGGGCGGATTATTTTGGAAGATAGGGAACTTCCAGCCGATACCGCCACCGCGCAATGCCGCTGATCACGATAAACCGCAGCGTGAAGGCGGGCGGCGCGGCATCTTTTGCCGCACGTTCTTTCAGGGCGCGGAGCGTCTCCGAAAGGGACTCTTCGGTGCAGTCGGCGCACAGATACCGCCCCGCTGGCAGAACGACAAGCCCGTCCGTCTGCGCGTACCGCTCGCATAGGGCAAACATATGCGTGTCGCCCTCGCGCTCGTACACGCCCGCCGTGTCCGCAAAGGCGAAGTCGCCGCGCCGCTGCTGCCCGACCTGCGCGTAGAAATGGCGGTGGTAATCGTACAGATTTTCCATCGTCGGCGTTTGCAGGGCGGTTGCGAGCAGAATGACCCGTTCGGGATGATCCCGGAAGAACGCGCCCTCGTGCTCCGAAAATTCGGCGGCTTTCCGCTCGTAATAAGCCCGCGCGCGCCCGATGCGCGCCTTCGCGTCCAAAAGCTGCGCGATCTTCTCGTCGGCTTGCGCTTCCGCGTCTTTTAAAAACGCCGCCGTTTCGCTTAAATCGTCCGATTGCAGCAGCCGCCTGATCTCTTCGAGCGGCAGATCCATGCAGCGCAGCGCGCGGACGATGCGCAGCATGACGACTTACCGCTCCGTATAGTAGCGGTAGCCCGTCCATTCGTCCGTCTTGTTCGGGCGCACCAGCCCGATGCGGTCGTAGTGGCGCAACGTCTCCGCCGTCATGCCGACTATCTCCGCCGTTTGGCTCACCGAAAAAAATTTTTCCATAACCCCGTTTTTTTCCTTGACATTTGTGTTACACAAAGGTTTATGATGATCATACCAAACGAAGAACGCATTGTCAAGCGTACAGGAGGAATGTATGAAAAAGATTGCAGTTGCGGCGGCGGGTGCGGCATTTGCGCTCATGGGAGCGATGAGCGGCTGCACGAGCGATGAAGTATTTACGGCACAGACCTACGTCGAAGAAGGGGAGGTGCGCTCCGTCTCCGTCAATGTAACGGACAGGGCGGTCGAGCTTGCGCCTTCCGAGGACGGAAAACTGCGCATCGACTATTATGAGAGCGAAAAAACGTCTTACAGCATTTCGCTTTCGGAAGAGGGCGTGCTTTCGGTGACCCTCGACCTCGACCAATCGTGGACGGATTTCGTCGGGGTACAGCCGTCGGCGGAGTACCGCACGATTTGCGTCTGTCTCCCGCAGGAGCTGACCGACGGTTCGGTGAGCACGACCAACGAGGCGATCTCCGCAACGGGGACGATTGCGGCGCAGAATGTCTCTCTGACCGTCAACGGCGGCGATCTGTCCTTTGAAAAGATCTCGGCGGGAAGCTCGGTCACGCTGAACGCAAAGAACGGGAATATCACGGGAACGATTGTGGGCAGCCGGGACGATTACGCGATCGCCTGCAACGTCAAGAAGGGCGAAACGTCGCTGCCCGAGAACAAGCCGGGCGGCAGCAAGACGCTCGCTGTGGACTGCAACAACGGGGACGTCGCGGTCGAAATCGCAAACGCGTAAATTTTATCTTTCATGCGCAAGAAAAAAACACGGACGTCATTTGTCCGTGTTTTTTTCGCCTAAAAGTTCGTCCGTGAGGCGGAGGATCTCCGCGCCGTACTTTTGCTTTCCGAGTTTTAAGAGCACGCGGCGGACGGGGTTTGCGACGATCGTGGCAATCGTTCCGATGACCGCCACCACGATGCCGCCCGCAATCAGCTCCCACGCAAGCGTCATACTCATGCCCAGTCCGAACAGGAGTATGCCTCCGATGCCGAGCGTAAGCGCCGCAATGCGCGCGGGACGCGTCGCGCGCTCGTTGAGCGTGCGGATCTGCGTGAGTTTGTCCTCCGACTCCGTCGCGGGCGCGTAAGCCCTGCGGATGTCCTCGATCTCCCTGCGCTCCTCTTCGGTGGGCGCGGAATAGGTGTAAGAAAATTTATCGCTGTCGTTCATCGTCTGTCTCCTCGGTGATCTTGTCGGTTTCATGAGTTTCCTGAAAATGCGCGCCGGACGGTGCGGTATTTTCCGCCTGCCGCGCCGCGTCCTGCGCCGTTCCGCCCGCCTGTTGCAGCGTTTTCAGCCGCTGCGTGCCGCGCACGATCATAAAGACGCCGAGCGCGATGGTGAGCGCGCAGACGGCAAATCCCGTCGCTGCGCGCACGATCAGAAGGGCTTCGCTCGTCTCGCCGCCGAAGGTCGCGATCATCGTCGTTTCCAAGGCGAGCAGGGCGACTGCGGCGTCCGTCAGACCGATATTGCGGAAGGATTGCAGGAGCGGATCGCGCAGGCGGTGCGACTTCGTCACGTTCCGGATCGCGATTCCCACCCGATAGAAGGTGTACGCCGCCGAGGAGATCGCCATCACTTCCGAACTCGGCGAGGCGTTCTCCGACATGACCATCTGCGTGACGGCGGCGGTGAGTGCGATTTCCAGCAGCAGGAGCGCGATCCCGCACAGGCGGTAGAGGCGCAGTTTTCCGTCCGCGATGGCGTATTCGTCGCCCTGCGCCCGCTTTTTTACCCTGTTCCAGCCCGCAACGAGCAGACAGCGGAGCGCGCCGAGGAAAAAGTAGTATCCCGCGAGCACGCCGTACCATACGGAGGAAAAGACGATGGCGAGAACCATTTGCAGGACGGCGTAACCCACGTTGACGAGCAGCGCGAACACGCCGAACGCGACGGTGCGGAACCCGTAATCGCGGAAGAACCTGCGCGCCGCGGGGTGCTTTTCCGTGCGCGCGAGGAAGGCGGATTTCGCGCGGGGGATCGCTTTGACGGCGGCGTAGACGGAGTACGCGAGCAGAACCGCCGTCAGCGCTGCGAACGCGTACACGAAGTAAACGGTGGGCGGGTCGTAGCGGCGGGTTGTCAGTACGATCGCGCCCGCGACCGCGGCAAGCGTTGCCGCCCATATCACCCACAGAATTGGTCCGCGCGGCGATTTCAGCCATGCCCCAATCTTTTTCAGAACGCTCATACGCCGTGCAGCGTCACGGTGAACGCGCTGCCCTTGCCGACTTCGCTCTCGACGGAGATCTCTCCGCCGATGAGGCCGATAACTTTTTTGACGAGCGCAAGCCCCAGCCCGTTGCCTTCCTGCGCGTGCGAACGCTCGCCCTGATAGAATTTTTCAAAGATATGTTTTCCCGTCTCGGCGGAAATGCCGCAGCCCGTGTCCGCCACGCGTACGATGGCTTTGCTGCCCTCCGTCCGCAGGGAAAGGGAGATCGTTCCGCCCTCGCCCGTGAACTTCACGGCGTTGGAGAGCAGGTTGTTCCAGACGATTTCCAGATAGTCGGGCGCGGAGGTGATCTCCGTCTCTTCAAGGTCGCAAATAAGGTCGATATGCTTTCGCTCGATCGCGTCCTCGTAGGCGAGCGCGGCTGCGGCGAGCATTTCGTCGAGGCGGAAACGGCGGAAGGCGGGCGAGAGGGTCTGATTCTCCAATTTGTTGAGTTTGAGTACGTTGGTCACGAGCGCGGTCAGGCGTTTGGACGCGGCGACGAGCGCGTCGGCGTATTTCCGGCGGGTCTCCTCGTCGGGCGCGCCGTTTGCGAGCGCCTCGGCGTAGTTGCTGATAACGGCGATGGGCGTTTTCAGCTCGTGCGAGACGTTGGAAACGAAGTCGTTGTGCAGCATCTCCGTCCGCGAGAGTTCCGCCGTCATCTTGTTGAGGTTTTCCATGATCGCGTCGTATTGGTCGCGATGGCGGTAGAGGTGGCGCGGCTGCAACCGCACGGAGAAGTCGCCCGCGGCGATCGCGTCCGTCGCGTCGAGGATTTTCTGCACGGGGCGGTCCTCCGTCAGTTTCCGCCGCACAAGGTCGGCGGCGGTGAATAAAAGGGCAAGCGCGGCGATGACGCCGAGCATGCTCCCCGCCTTCGCGCCGTCCGCCATGTCGGCGGGCAGAGCGGAATAGACGAGCACCGCCACGGTGACGATCGCCGCCACGGTCAGAAAGAAGAGCGCCGCGCCGAGCGCGGACGCGCCCGAACGCCGCTTCATCGGAGCACCGCCTTGTAGCCGAGCCCGTGTACGGTCACCAGATCAAAGCCCGTGCAGTCCGCCGTCTTTTCGCGGAGTTTGGCGATATATACGTCCACGGTACGCGACGTCGCGGAAGAATCGTAGTCCCAGAACTCGTCCATGAGCTGTTTGCGCGTGAACGTGCGCTTTGGGAAGGAGAGGAACTTGAATAAAATATCGAACTCGCGCACGGTGAGGGGGAGTTCCCCGCCGTCCAGATAGGCGGTGTGCTCGTCCTTGTTCATGCGCAGGTTCCCGACGGCGAGCTCGCGCGTGCGCTCGATGTTCGCGCGCCGCAGGAGCGCGCCCACGCGCAGCATTAAAAGGTCGGTATCGAAGGGCTTTGCCACGTAGTCGTCGATTCCGATGGCGAATCCGCGCTGTTTGGAGGGCTTGTCGTCCAGCGCGGTCAGAAAGAGAATGGGGAGCCTGGTATCCGTCTCGCGGACATATTCCGCAAGGGCGAATCCGTCCACGCGGGGCATCATGATGTCCGTGATCACAAGATCGACTTCGCGCGATCCGAGCGCGTCGATCGCCTCCTGCCCGTCCGAGCATGGGATCGCCTCGTATCCCTCCGCCACAAGTCGGGCGCACACAAGGGCGTTGAGGTCCTTATCGTCTTCCGCCAAAAGAATTTTGATCATACGCTCCCTCCGCTTTTCACACGCATTATACCGTTGCGCTGTTTTTGAATTGCTAAAAAAATGTTAAAAATTTGTAAAAGTGCGCCGTCCGTCCGCGCTTTTTCCCAAGAGTATCATAGCACAAAGCCCGCATAAATTCAATATATATATTTTTTTGCGAAGATTGTATTGACGGACAGGAAAAACGGGAGCGACATGCGCCGCCTTCGGCGTCGGGCGAACCGTGGGTTCTCACCCCTGCCGGTATGCAAAAGCCCCCGTAAAAGGGGGCTTTGGTGCACCCGGCGGGGATCGAACCCACAACCTTCAGCGTCGGAGGCTGACACGCTATCCAATTGCGCCACGAGTGCATGGTGGTATAAAATTGTCGTGCGGAGAGTTTCCACAACCTTCATCGGCGACCGACACCCCAAGGGGTCCCCTCGGTCGGGCTGCGCTCGGGGCTGACCGCTGTCCGATTGCGCCACGGGTGCATAGTGATATAAAATTGTCGTGCGGGGGAACGTCAAAAATCTTGCGAGAGCGCATTGCATCCGCATGGATTATGCGGCTATTATACCACATTCCGCCCGAAAATGCTTTATATTTTTGCGCGAATATGCTATAATTTTAAAAAATTTTTGGGGAGGGGACAGATGCGGGACAATCAGAATACAAAGACGGTCGTCGTCGGCATGAGCGGCGGGGTGGACAGCTCCGTTGCGGCGCTTCTCCTCAAAGAGCAGGGCTACAACGTCGTAGGACTGTTCATGAAGAATTGGGAGGAGACGGACGAAAACGGCGCGTGTACGGTGGAAGAGGACTTCGACGACGTGGTGCGCGTGTGCGGATTGCTCGATATCCCCTATTATACGGTCAATTTCGCAAAGGAATACATGGACCGCGTCTTTTCCTACTTCCTCGCCGAGTACCGCGCGGGCAGAACGCCCAATCCGGACGTGCTGTGCAACCGCGAGATCAAGTTCGGACCGTTCAAGGAGTACGCCCGCGCGCTGGGCGCGGACTATATCGCCACGGGGCATTACTGCGGCATTTCGCACGAGGGCGGCGTCCACCGCCTGCTCAAAGCGAAGGACGCGAACAAAGATCAGACGTATTTTCTCAATCAGTTGACCCAACGCCAGCTCGACGGGGTGCTCTTTCCGCTCGCCGACCTGACCAAAGCGGAAGTGCGCGCCATCGCCGAACGGAACGGGCTTGCGACCGCGCGGAAAAAGGATTCCACGGGCATCTGCTTCATCGGCGAGCGCAATTTCCGCAAGTTCCTGCAAACCTATCTGCCTGCGCAGCGCGGGAAGATCGTCACCCTCGCGGGAGAAGAGGTGGGCGAGCATATGGGGCTGATGTACTACACGCTCGGGCAGCGCCGCGGGTTAGACCTCGGCGGGAAAAAGGGCGAGGACGGCAGATGGTTCGTCGTGCGGAAGGATTTGGCGCGCAATATCCTCTACGTTTCGCACGGGGACGAGTCACCGCTTCTTACGGACGGCTGTACGGTGGAGGGCATGAACTTTATTCCCTTCCCGCCCGAGGAGACGGCGTTTTCCTGCCGCGCGAAGTTCCGTTACCGTCAGGGCGAGCAGGGCGTGCGCGTGGAGCGGACGGGGGAGACTTCGCTGAAAATCTTTTTCGACGAGCCGCAGCGCGCCGTCACCGAAGGACAGTACGCCGTGCTGTACGACGAGACGCAGTGCCTCGGCGGCGGCGTGATCACAGGCGCGTTCCGCCGCTGAAAAACTCCGAACTCGCCGCGGCTTTGCGGGGACAGGTATAAAAATTCGATCATATGGCAATACCCTCCGTGAACGATACGGAGGGTATTTTTATGAAGAGAGCAATTCTGATCGCGCTGCTGTTTGCGGCGGTCGTGCTGACGGCGTGTCTGTTCGGGACTGCGGGCGCGGGGGAAAATTCCCAAACGGCGGCGTACCTGCGCGTACATATCCGCGCAAACTCTAACGGCGCGGAAGATCAGGCGGTCAAATACGAAGTGCGCGACGGCGTGGTGGAATACCTCACGCCCGTGGTGGCGGAGTGCGAAACGAAGGCGGCGGCAATCGACGCGATCGAGGCGCGCCTCGGCGAGATCGAGACCGTGGCTGAGGGCATTCTCGAAGAGAACGGCTATTTTTACGGCGCGCGGGCGAGCGTGCGGAAGGAGGAATTCCCGACCCGCGTGTACGACGGCGCGACCCTGCCCGCGGGCGTGTACGACGCGCTCATTCTCGAACTCGGCACGGGGGAGGGGGATAATTGGTGGTGCGTGGTCTATCCGCCGCTGTGCTTTACGGGCGGGAACGCGAACGTCGTCTATAAGAGCAAGATTTTGGAGATCATACAAAACTTTTTCAAATAAAAACACGGGCGTCCGATGTTCTCGGACGCCCGTTTCGTTACGGCTTATTCGTTATAGGGGTTGTCGTCGTCGGGAATCTCTTCCGTCGGTTCGTCAGCCTCGTCGGGTTCGGCGGGTTTCTCGGGTTTTACGGGAGCCGCTTTCTGCTTGGGAGCCTTCACGGGTTTCACTTTGGCGCGCTTTTTGACGTTCTTACGCACGCGGCGCACGATGATCGCAATGATCGCGAACAGGAGCGCGACCGCAAGGACACTCGACGAGATGACCAGCCAGATGTTGGTATCGGACGGGGTGGTGGTGCCGTCGTCCGTCGTCGTGTCGTCGCCCGAACCGGTGTTGTCCGCTTCCACGGTCACATCCGTCGCGCCGTAATTGAGGAACATCGTCGAGCCGTTTTGCAGCCATGCGATCTCCTCGCTGTACGAGGACTGCGTATAAGAGCCGTAGGGATTGCCGAGATTGTCCGTATCCTCGTTGACGTCGTAACGCAGATAGTTGACCGAGTCGTAGAAGGTGAACGTGTAATAGAGGGCAACGTTCGTGTTGAGCTTGGTCTCGTCGGTCGGGTCGAGATTTTCCGTGCTCTGTTTGAGGTCGTCCTCTGCCTCGGAGAGCAGGTTGCTGTAATTTTCCGCCGCGTCCGCGGATACATAGTCGTCGAAGAACACATAGCTTTTTGCGGGAAGTCCGTCCGTCGCGTTGTCGCGCGCGCCCGCCCACACTTCGACGCGGAAGTTCTTTTCGTTCGCGCCCGTCTTTACATAGAACACGACTTCCGTCCAGCCATCGCTATTGGGACTGCCGTTTACGGTGATGGCGGTATCGTAATTGCTAAGCGCTTCGTCTGCGGGAGCAGTATAGCGCACGATCGAGGTGCCGTTGTCGTCCGTCGTCGGAAGGTTTTCAACGGGCTGCGAGTAGGTGTACACGCCCGCGCTTTCCTCGGTGCGGTAAGCGTACGTCCTGCCGTCCGTCTCGTTGTAGTAGAAGGCGATGGTGCCGTCGCCCGTCACGTAGTCGTTTGTAATTTCGTCGCGCTCGTAGTTGTGCAGGTTCGCGTAGTACACGACGTCCGGATCGCTCTCGCTCGTGCCCGCCTTGTAGTAAAGTCCGTTTTCCGCAAGGTAGAAGAGCGTGTCTTCGCGGGCGATGAAGTTTTTGTCGGAAGGGTCTCCCGAAACGATGTTGCCGTTGTCGTCGTACCAATAGGTGATCTTGGGAATGGTGGGCGTCAGGGTTTTGTTGTAGCCTTCTGTCTTTGCGTCGGAGGTGTCGATGAGGTACACCGTCGCGCTGGCGTTGGCGGAGAGCTTCACACGCACGGAGATGCGCTGCGTGGAGTTTGCCGCGACCGTCTGCGAAGAGCGGAGAATATAGCCGTAGGAGGGCGCCGCCGCGCTTCCGTTATTGAAGATGGCAAGGGGCTGATTTGCCACGCGCGTGCCGTTCGCGCCGCTGCCGAACACCTCTTCCCACCATGCGCTTGCGGTTGAGGCGCTGCCGTCCGTACCCGTCACGGATTTCAGCGCAGTAAACGCGGGATCTGCCGCGTCTTTGTAATTCTGCGCGTACTTGGCGTTGAGCATACCCGTGTACACGCCTTCGGGAACGACATTGTCGGAACCACCCGAAACAAGCTCTTTGTTGCCTGCCACATGCCCCTTAAAGGAGGTGGACTGCGCAAATTCTTTTTTGATGTCGAAGATTGCGGAAACGGAGTCGAACTGCGAATCGTTATCGATGTTGCCGGACAGCGAGACCGTCTGCGCGTAGTCGGTCGCGGTCGCGTAGCCGTATTGCTCGGAGGTCATGTACGCCGTCCGGAAGTTTGTAAACGCCGCATACCCGTCCGCATAGGCGGTGAGATCCGCCGAAGCGACGTCGGTAGGGCCGTAGTTGAATTCAAGAGAGAAGGTCTTTGCGTCCTCCGTCTCGTTCCCGACGTAGAAGAAACACTGCACCCAGCCGTTGTAAATATCCGTCTGGTCGTATTCGTCCGTGTTAACGTTGTCAATGTCCACCGTGTCGGCGGTCGTCGTGTCGAACGCGGTGATGGTCGTGCGGTTCTCGCCGTCCACAAGGGTGACGGACGCGCCCGTTGCGCCGCTGCGGATCTCGCTCGTTTTTGCCCAGAAGGAGACGAGCATATATTCGTTGGGGTTGAGCGTAAATGCGTCGTCTGCCGATTTGAGCTTTGCTGTGTACGAAGCCCCGTTGGTGGACATGAGCATGATGACGTTTTCCGAACCGTCTGCGTTTGCGAAGGGGAACTTGCCGTCAAAATCCTTGCCGATAATGTTCTTCAGGTAGACGTTGCCGGAGCCTTTGAGTTCGGCGTAGCTGTACAGCCCGGCTACGCTCTGCCGTTCGGCGGGCGTCGTTCCGTCGTTTCTGTTGTCTTTGATCTTGGATTCGTACGTTTTGCTGCCGGAAGTCTCTTTGGTCACTTCGGCGGAAACCTCGCCGGCGCTCATGGTGAACTTGTCCAAAGTTTTATACAGGTCGAGCGCAAACGTGCGGGGATAGTTTTCGTCTCTTGCTTTGAGGGCTTTGTCGTCGTACTGCTTGGCGTCGCCGCTGTCGTCGAGGTCGCGGATGTAATCCGTTCCGGCGAGATCTCCCGTCTTAGTAGCGTAAGCCTCGTTGGAGAGGACGGTGCATACGAGATCGTCGAAGAAGGCGTAGCCGTTGACCGATTCAAAGCGGTCGTCCGACGTGCCGCCGCCCAGCCCGAGCGTGACGGTGAACGTCGTCTCGGCGAAGGAGTTGGCGCGCAGGTACAGCTTGTACTCCTGCCATTCGCCGTTCGTCTGAATGTTGGAGACCGTCCAGTTGTCGAGCGAGGTGCCGCCCACCGTCTGCGCGACCTGAATATATGCGCCCGAGAGGAGGGGCGTCGCGGTCTGCCCGTCCTTGTCATATCCGTATTTGAGCGCGTCGGTGCGCACCCAGACGGAAAGCTCGGCGGAAGTGCCCTGTTCCAGCGTGACGGTCGTACCCGAAGTGTAGTGCTGACCCGTGCCGAGTACCTCGTTGGAAGTGCGGTGGTTGTGGATCATGAGAACGGCGGTATCGCCCTCCGCCGCGCCCGTGCGCTGCGTGGGAGCTGCGGTAAGTTCGGAGAGATGCTCCACGTCCTCGAAGTCGACGGAGTACTGATAGTCCGCGAACAGTTCCGCCGCGTCGGACGAGCTGTCCAGTCCGTCGATCTCATCTTCGAAGAGGGAATAGAAGCGGAGACGGTCGTAAACCGTCACGTCGCTGTCCTTCCAGTGGCTGACAACGTCGTTCAAAATGGCGTTGAAGTCGCTGTCCTCCGTGATGCCCGCAAAGAAGCTGCTGCCGGAGGCGGACAGCGTCTGCCATTCGGAGACGTCGATGATGCCCGAGGCAGTATCCGACGTGGGCGAACCCGAAGAGAACGTCCAGTCGGTGGGAGATGCGATGAAGTCGCGCTTGTCGGCAAGCGCCTCGTCCATTTCGTCGTAAAATTCAAAGTTGCCGTTGCGGATCTTCTGGGTATCCGTCTGGGCGGTAGTCGTCTCCTCGTCGTTCGTTCCGTCGTCCGTCGTGTCCGACGTGCAGGCGGCGAAGATGCCGAGCGAAAGGCTTGCGGCGAGTGTGACGGAGAGCGCGGCAACGGTGCGGCGTCTCCATTTTTCTTTTCCGAAATATGCCATATGTTTTCCTTGTCGAAGGCGGCGGATCAGCGTACTCCGTCGCCCATTTTTCCGAATACTTTTCTATTTTAATATAAAACCGCGCTCAAAGCAAGCATTTCCGCGTGAAATTCGCGATGATTTCGTGCAATGCAGGAAAAATTTTCTCCGCGTTGCACAGACTTTTTTTGAAAATTCTCCCGCGGATCATTCTGTAAGGAGCCGTTCTGCGGGGGGCGGAGGGAGGAAACGGGCGGTGAACGCAAAATTTTTCGGCAGACTTCTGGGCGGGAGCGCGGTGGGCGCGGCAAACGGCGTGTTCGGCGGCGGGGGCGGCATGATCGCCGTACCCCTTCTGGAACGCATCGAGGGGCGGGGGGAGACGCAGGCGCACGCCACGGCGATCGCGCTCATTCTGCCCGCGTCGCTCGTGAGCGCGGTCGTGTATCTGTGGGCGGGGCTGGTGCCGTGGACGATCCTTCTGCCCGTGAGCCTCGGCGTGCTTGCGGGCGGGTATCTGGGCGCAAAGCTGCTGCCCGTGCTCCCGCCGCGCGCGCTCTCGCTCCTGTTCGCCGCGCTGATGCTCGCCGCGGGAATCAAGGCGCTCCTTTAATGGCGTTTCTCCTTCTTCTTCTCTGCGGCTTTGCGGGCGGGCTCCTCGGCGGCATGGGCATGGGCGGCGGCACCGCGCTCATTCCGCTTTTAACGCTCTTCGGCGTCGGGCAGGCGGCAGCGCAGGGGGTAAACCTCGTCTCCTTCCTTCCCATGGCGGCGCTCGCGCTCGCCGTACACGCCAAGGCGGGGCTGCTCAGGGGGCGCGGGCTTTTCCCGCTCGTCCTTCCCGCGCTGCTTTTTTCCGCGCTCGGATCTCTGCTCGCGGCATATCTTCCCGCCGACGCGCTCGAAAAGGGCTTCGGCGTTTTTCTCATCGTTCTGGCTCTTATCCGCCTGCGGGACGGATTTTTTGCGTTCAAACAGACAGATAAAAAGTAATTTTTTGCGCGGGGCGCGCGGCTGTATAATCGAAAAGGGCTGTCGCGGAACGTCGGCGGAGGGCGGGCGTTCCGCTTTTTTTGCGCTTTCTTTTGAAAAACTGCCGTCGGGCGCGGTTTTTGCGAAAATTTTACCTGTTTTTTGCCAATTATTTTTAAAAAGGGTATGGACAAACGCCCCGTCCTGTGTTAAAATAGACGAAAGTTCAAGAAATAGAATAGGGGCATTATCGACGAACTGAGAAAAAAATGGGTGCTCCCGCGTTCTCCTGATCGGACGGGCAGGTCCGAAATTTCACACGAAAAGGTTGGAACGGCATGGAAAAAATCGTAGAAACGCAGGCGAGAGAGCCGGAGAAGATCGGGATCATCGATCTCGGATCCAATTCCGCGCGCCTTGTCATCGTGCGGCTGTTCGGAGAAAATCACTTTATGGTCGAGGACGAGCTGAAAGAGAGCGTGCGCCTCGGGCAGGATATGGAACGGGACGGCTTCTTAAAGCCGCAGCGTGTGGCGGAGACCATCCGCACGCTGAAAATGTTCAAGCGGCTCTGCGACGCGAACGGCGTGGAACGCATCATTGCGGTGGCGACCGCCGCCGTGCGCCGCGCCAAAAATCAGCGCTCGTTTCTGGATGAGATCCAGGCGACCTGCGGCATCCGCGTGGACGTCCTCTCCGAAGAGGAGGAGGCGACGCTCGTCTACCGCGGCGTCATCAATTCCATGGATATCCCCAAGGGGATCATTTTGGAAATCGGCGGCGGCAGCACCAAGGTCATTTACTATAACCGCCGCAATATCCTGCATTACGCGACGCTTGCGTTCGGCGCGGTCACGCTGACCGATCTCTTTGCGGACGACGGCGTTCCGCCCGAAGAGCAGACGGCGAAGATCGAGGAGTTCTTCACCGAGCAGTTCAAAAAGATCGAATGGCTCTCCGAAGTGGAGCCGGACGTGCAGATGATCGGCGTGGGCGGCTCCTTCCGCAATCTCTACAAGATCAACCGCCTCGTGAAGAAGTATCCGCTCAACACGGTGCATAACTACTCCTTTGCGGTGGAGGATTTCCGCTCCATTTACGAGATGGTGCGCGTACTCGACGTGGAAAAGCGCAAGCGTATCCGCGGGCTTTCGCCCGCCCGTGCGGATATCATGCCCGCCGCGCTCGCCATCATCAAGTCGTTCACCGACTATCTGCACATCGAATCGTTCACGATCGGCGGGTACGGGCTGCGCGAGGGCATCATGTTCAATCAGGCGGTCCCGCAGACGGTGGAACGCCCCATTCTGGACGTTCTGAGCTACTCGCTGAACACGCTTGTCACATATTACGGCTGCAATGAGAAGCACGTGGAGCATACCGTGCGCCTCTCCATTCAGCTCTTCAAGCAGCTGCGCGTGCTGCATAAGTTCCCGCGCGTCTACCTGAAGGTGCTCAAAATCGCGGCGAGCCTGCACGACTGCGGGCTGCGCGTGCGCTATTACAACCACCAGCAGCACAGCCGCTATATGATTCTGAATGCCGGCATCTGCGGCGCGACGCACCGCGAGATCGTGCTTGCGGCATTCGTCGCGGGGTGCCACAAGAAGGAGGATATCAACGCCGCCGAGTGGGCGAAGTACCGCGACATCGTCTCTGAAGAGGATCTCGACGTCGTCAGAAAGCTGGGCGTTCTGCTGCGCATCGGCGAGGCGCTCGACCGCAGCGGGCTGGGCGTCGTGACGGGCATCAACTGCGACGTTCTGGGCGATTCCGTCATCATGAAAACGGAGCTTGCGGGCGACGCGGCGCTGGAAATCAGGCAGGCGATGGCGGCAGGTCCCGAGTTCAAGCGCACGTTCAAGAAAAATCTCGAAATCCTGTGAAACTCATACTGGCCAGCAATTCGCCGCGGCGGCGGGACCTTCTCGGGTCGCTCGTCCGCGGCTTTGAAGTAATTCCCTCCCGCTATGCGGAAGTTTCGGAAGGGCTATCCGTCCGCGATACGGCGCTTCTGTTCGCCCGCGGCAAGGCGGAGGATGTCGCCGCGCGCAATCCCGACTGCGCGGTGCTGGGCGCGGATACCGTCGTCGCGCTCGGAGACCGCATCCTCGGCAAACCCGCAGGCGAGACGGAGGCACGCTCCATGCTCCGTCTGCTGAGCGGGAAACGGCACGCCGTGTATACGGGCGTCTGTCTCATTACGCCCGGGGGACGGCAGGAGGACGCCGTGGAAACGCGCGTGCTGTTCCGTCCGCTCGAAGACGAACTCATCGAGGCATATATCCGCAGCGGGCTGCCCATGGACAAAGCGGGCGCGTACGGCATTCAGGACGGATATCCGCTTGTCGAGCGGTACGAAGGGAGTTTCACGAACGTGGTGGGGCTGCCCGTAGAACGGGTGACCGCCATGCTGCGGGAAGCGAAAATCATATAAAAACGATGAAAATGCGCCGCACGTCGGCGGTTTTTCAGGTTACGAAAGAGGAAAAGTATGCTTAAATTAGCCATCGATTTCGGCACGTCCATGACGAAAATTTATAAGATCGGAAGCGGGATCGTACTCGCCGAGGCGACCTGCGTCACCGTTCAAAAGGAGACGGGGGAGATCCGCGCGTTCGGCAATGAAGCCAAGCGGCTTCTCGGCAAGACGGCGGAACTCACCGAGGTCTGTTTCCCAATTTACGAGGGCGAGATCGTCAACGAACGTTACGCCTCCGCACTGCTTGAATATTTTCTGGGCAAGGTGGTGCGGCGCACGTTCGCCGTCGAAGTGCTCTTCTGCGTGCCGTGCGCGGCGTCCGCGGAACTGCGCGAAAAATACTGCCGCGTCGCCAAGGCGGTGGGGCTTTCCCGCGTGCGGTTTGCCGAATCGCCCTACCTTGCCGCGCTGGGGCAGGACGTTCCGCTCTCCGAATCCAATCCCGTGTTCGCGCTCGATATGGGCGCGGGCAAGACGAGCGCGGCGGTCTTTTCGCTGGACGGCGTCATTGCGGGGCTTACGATGAACGTCGGCGGGAACAATATGGACGTGCATATCATCGATCATATCGCCGAGACGTATAATCTCAAAATCGGCTCGCAGACGAGCGAAAAGCTGAAAAATACGGTGGGAAGCCTCATCGATAACGACAATCAGAGCACCATCGTCAACGGACGCGACGTCACGACGGGCAAACCCCGTTCGGTTGCCGTCTCTTCGGCGGATATTCTCTTTCCCATCCGCATTTATGCGGATAAGGTCGCCGAATACGCCGAGCTGGTTCTGCGCAAACTTCCTGCGGAGGTCTCCGCCGCCATGGTGAAAAACGGCGTGTTTCTCGCGGGCGGCGTCTGCAATCTTGCGGGGTTTGCCGACTATATGGCGAACAGATTGCAGATGGAGGCGCACATCGCGGGCGATCCGCAGATGGCGGTCGTTCTGGGCGGCGGGCGCGCGATCGGCAACTCCGCGCTGCTCTCCCGCATCGAAATGGAATAAAAAGCATAAGAATAAAATTTCATATACCAAAAAAGACTGCGCGGATTTTTCGCACGGTCTTTTTGTTTGCCCGTAGAGGTTCCGCGCGCTGAAAAGGGCGGAGTCCGCCTTTTCAGGAGTGATCTTTGAACGAAGAAAGAGAGGAAGGAATCACCTTCGGAGAGACCGCCCCGCCGCGGAACATTCCGCGGCGGGGCGCTTTTGCAAAATCTTCCGCATTTTTCCTTGCGGGAACGGGGCGGCTGTGGTATAATACCCCGTGGTCCGCAACGGATATAAGTGCGGAGGAGAGGATATGTACAGGCATCATGAAGAGAGCGCGCAGAAGCTGAGGGAATACTTCGAGGGGCAGGAGGGCGTCATCGCCGTCGTGCTGGACGGCTCCACCGTCAAGGGAAACGCCCGCCCCGATTCGGATATCGACGCCATCATCGTCGTCACGGAGGAACGCTATGCCGTACTCGCGGCGGAAAACCGCCTTGCCGAGGTCATCACCGGTCACTGTACCTACGAGGGCGGATATTTCGACGTCAAATACAAGACGAAAGCTATCTTGCAGCGGGCGGCGGAGAACGCCAGCGAACCCACGCGGAACGCCTACGTCAAGGCAAAGACGCTCTGCACGACGGACGGCGAGATCCCTGCGATCGTCGCGCGCATTTCCGCCTATCCGGAGCATACCGTCGCCGATAAGATCGCCTGTTTCTGCGCCAATCTGCAGCTCAACCGCGGGTATTTCCTGCATATCGTGCCCGCGGACAACGCGTATATGCGGGCGCATCTCGCGCAGGAGATCGTGTACAGCGTCTATCGGCTCATTCTCATCGAGAACCGCGAACTCTTCCCCTGCAATCGCCGTCTGGAAGAGACGGTGCGCGCCTGCAAAAAACGCCCCGCCGACATTCTCGAATTGGGGCGTGCCTTCCTTGCGGACGTCACCGTCGAGCGGTGCGAAGCGTTCGTGAAGGCGTTCCGGGAGCAGAGCGGTCTGCCTCTGAACGACGACGTCAGCGAGAGCTGCTCGCAGTACGTGAAGTATTACGAGGATTGGTGGCTCGTCGAAAATCCGCCCTTCCCCAACGAGTGGTGAATTTATACGCCGCGCTCCGCTTTGCGGAGGATAAAAACATTGCCGACAGGACATATTGGTATATAAGCGGATTTCCCGTGCGCGTCGGAGAGCAGGTGCTCGCGCCCGTCGGAATGCATGACCGCCTGCAACGGGCGGTCGTCGAACGGGTCGTGGAAGCGGACGAAAAGAACGCGCCCTACGACGTGCGTTTTCTCAAACGCGTCGCCGCCAGGGCGGGCGCGCGCAGGCTCCGCGCGGGAGGGGAGATCTTCCGCGAGCTGGGCGGCGTTCGGTACGATGATAGGCATTACACGCGCTATGGCTGCGTGCTCGTCGGCAGAACCGCGCCCGAGGCGGCGCGCGCCGAACTCGCCGCGTACGGCGTCTCGGCGTATTATCGGGCGGACGAAGAGGGCGGAACGGAGCTTTTCCGCGCGCTCTCCTGCGAACGTGACTGCGCGCTCATTGAGGGGCAGACCGCGGACATGGCGGGGGCGTTTCTCCTCCTGCTGGCGGGCGTGCCGCGGGAACGGGTGCGCGCGGAGCTTTCGGAAACTTCCGCGGCGTCGCTTTCGGACCGCCTGCGCGGCGGCAGCGCGGAGGGCGCGCTCAAAGCGGCGGGACTGACGCGCGGCGAGATTGTCCGCCTGCAAGAAAAACTGCGTTAAACCGCGGGAACGGATCAACGATGAAAAAAATACTCATGATCGCAACAGGAGGGACGATCGCCTCCCGAAACAGGGGAAACGGGCTGGAACCCGAACTCTCCTCCGAAGAACTGCTCGACTGCGTACCCGAGATCGCGCGTTCCTGCGCCGTGACCGCCGTCCAGCCGTTCAACCTCGACAGCACCAATGTCTGCGGCGGGCATTGGCTCGCCATCGCGCGCATCATCGAAGAACGCTACGCGGAGTTCGACGGCTTCGTCGTCACGCACGGAACGGATACGATGGCGTACACCGCCGCCGCGCTGACTTATCTCGTCCAGAACAGCGCGAAGCCCATCGTGCTGACGGGGTCGCAGAAGTCCGTCTATACGCGCGATACCGACGCCCGCCGCAACCTCTCGGACGCCTTCTTTTACTGTGCGGATAACGGCGCGTCGGGCGTGCATATCGTGTTCGACGGCAACGTCATTCTCGGCACGCGCGCAAGAAAGACGCGCACCAGAAGTTTTAACGCCTTTTCGAGCATCGATTTTCCCGCCACTGCCGTCATGCGCGACGGCAAGCCCTTTTATTATATTGAGGAGAAAAAGCCGCAGGGCGCGCCGCGCTTTTTCCACGCGCTCAACGAGAACGTCTTTGTACTTAAAATGATCCCGGGGCTGAAAGCGGACATTTTCGACCATCTCGAAGCGCATTGTGACGGGCTGATCATCGAATCGTTCGGGGCGGGCGGCTTGCCCAATTATGATAACGATGCGTTCTTCGCGCGGCTGAAAACCTTTCTCGCGCGCGGCAAAACGGCGGTGCTCACCACGCAGGTGGAGCGGGAGGGGAGCGCCATGGATACCTACGCCGTGGGAAGAAAGCTCCGCGCCTGCGGGAACGTGCTTGAAGCGCGCTGCATGACGCTGGAAGCCACCGTGGCGAAACTCATGTGGATCCTTGCATTTGCAAAAGGGGAGGAGGTCGGGAGGCTGTTCTATCAGCCCGTCGCGCGGGACATCTTTTAACGCGCGCCCCTTCTGCCGCACCGATGCCGCGGAAAAAATCTGAAAAATTTTTCATTTTTTTTTCGAAAACGGTTGACAAACGCCTTTTGTTCCGTTACAATGAATAAGCTATTCGGTTATCCGAATACCAACATCGCGGGGTGGAGCAGCCAGGTAGCTCGTCGGGCTCATAACCCGAAGGTCGCACGTTCGAATCCTGCCCCCGCAACCATACGGCGATGTAGCTTAGTTGGTTAGAGCGATCGGTTCATACCCGATAGGTCAGCGGTTCGACTCCACTCATCGCTACCAAAAAAACCGGCGTCAAGCCGTTTTTTATATCCTTGCGTTTTTCTGCGGCGTATGCCGCGGAAAGGCATATGATTGTGGCCCCGTGGTCAAGAGGTTAAGACATCACCCTTTCACGGTGGTATCATGGGTTCGATTCCCGTCGGGGTCACCAACGGAATGAGCAGACGGTTTGTCTGCTCATTTTTGTTGATGACCCCGACGGGTTTTTCAGAAAATTCAGAAATCATGAAAGTCGATTTTCAACAACTTGCAGGCAAGCGCGTATGCGTCGCGCTCTCGGGCGGGCGCGATTCGGTGTGCCTGCTCCATGCGCTCCTCGCCCATGCCGCGGAGCAGGAGATGACGGTCTCCGCGCTTACCTGCGAACACGGAATCCGCGGCGAGGCCTCGCTTGCCGATCTTGCGTTCGTCGCGAAACTCTGCGACGAATGGGGCGTGCCGCTCCGCGTGTTCCGCGCCGATGTTCCCGCGCTTGCGCGGGAGAGAAAGACGGGACTGGAAGAGGCGGGGCGCGATTTTCGATACGCCTGCTTTCAGCGCATCTTCGACGAGGACGCGGCGGACGTGGTGGCGACGGCGCATCACATGGACGACACCGCCGAGACGGTGCTCTTCCGCCTTGCGCGCGGAACGTCGTCGGCGGGGCTGAACGTCTTTCCCGTGCGAAAGGGGATCGTCCGCCCGCTTCTGCATACAACCCGCGCCGAGATCGACGCGTACGCCGCCGAGCACGCGCTCTCCTATGCGGAGGACGAGACGAATGCGGACGAGCGTTTCGCGCGCAACCGCCTGCGCCGCACCGTCCTGCCCGCATTGGAGAAAATCGTGCCGCGGGCGTCTCTGCACCTCGTGGAGTACGCCGCGCGCGCGGCGGAGGACGACGCATTTCTGAGCGGACTTGCCCGTTTGTGCGTCGAGACGGAGGACGAGACGGCGTTCGTGCCCATCGACCTGCCCGCGCCGCTCTTTTCCCGCGCCTGTCTGGATGCGCTCGAACGGTGCGGCGTTTCCCGCGACTATACGAGCGCGAACCTCGCCGAGATCGCGCGCCTGAGAACGCTGCAAAGCGGACGGCGCGTCACCCTGCCCAAGTCGGTCGAGGCGGTGCGCGAAGGGGGAAGGATCGCCTTTTTATGCCCGTCCGGATATTCGCCGGAGCGCGCGCTCACCTTTCATTGCGGTATGTTCGTGTTGGGGAAGTATACGGGCATGGTGCAGAGTAAGCCTGCCGAAGGCGCGCTGGTTGCGGACATGGGCGCCTTCCCCGCGGACTGCGTCGTGCGGACGCGGCGGGAGGGGGATATGTTCACGCCCTACGGCGGCGGCAGAAAGACGCTGAAAAAATTTCTGACGGACAGGAAGATCCCCGCGCGCATCGGGCGGGGGATCCCGGTCGTCGCGAGCGGGAACGAGGTGCTTGCGGTGTTTGCGGTGGAAATTTCCGACCGCGTGAAAGTGACGGAGCAGACGCAAAAGAAGGTGTTTCTGACCCTCAGCGCGTATACGAAGGAGGGAGAGAAAGATGCATAGGGACTGTGAAAAGATCGTCATCGGCGCGGAGGAGATCGCCGCGCGGGTCAGAGAGGCGGCGGCATGGCTGGACGATAGGTTTGGCGGAAGCGTGCCCGTTGCCGTCTGCAACCTCAAAGGGAGCGTCATGTTCTTTACCGATCTGGTGCGTGCCATGCATACGGACGTGGAGCTGGACTTTATGGCGGTCAGTTCGTACGGGAACGAGACGGTCGCCGCGGGAAGACCCAAAATCAAGAAACATCTTTTTTCCCCGGTGCAGGGGCGGGACGTCATCCTCGCGGAGGACATCGTGGATACGGGGCGGACGCTCGTGACGCTGCGCAACTTTTTTGCGGAGCGCGGCGCAAAATCACTCACCGTCGTCACCCTTCTCGATAAGCCATCCCGCCGCAAGGTGAACGTTTCGGCGGATTTCACCTGCTTCGTCGTGGAGGACGCCTTTCTCGTCGGGTACGGGCTGGACTATGCGGAGCGCTACCGCAACCTGCCGTATATCGCCGCGCTCAGGCGCGATGTTTGCAAACCGTAAAAAATCCCTGCGGCTGAATGCCGCAGGGATCGTATTTTTTTTTCAGGGATCATTTGCTGTTGAATTCCGCGCTCGTCAGCTGATAGACGAGCGTGCCGAGCGACTGGAGTACGGGTACGCGCATTTCCAGAAGGACGTTGCGGTAGGTGTTCACGCCGCCTTCGGTCACCTTGGCGGCGTAGGTCAGTTCCTGCGTCTGCCCCGCATAGTTGCCGCTGTATCCGATCGTGAACGAGTAGACGTCCAGCGTGCGGTCTGCGGACGCGCCGTTGACGGCGAACGTGTACGCCTTTCCGCTTTCCGTCGTGGGGACGGCGGTCATGCCGCAGTTGACCTGCGTCTGCGTAACGGGGTTGATCGTGCGGAACGTGCTCGCGACGGAGGGGCTGATGCCGCGCATCGCAAAGAGAATGGTTTCGTTGTCGAGATAGCTCCCGTTCCCCGTGACGTCCACCGTCGTTTCCTGTACGGGAACTTCCTCGGGCCGGGTGTATTCGATTTTGATCTGCGCCTGCGTGCAGTCCTCGTTATACGTCGTCGTATAGGTATATTCATAGACGGAATACGCGTTTTCAGGCGAGTCGGGCGTGGAACTGACCGCAGAGTGCGTGAGCACCTTTTTCACGCTCTTTACGGGGCGCAGCTCAGTGGTCACATCCAGGAACCACGCTTCCGAAGTCACAACGTCGGTAAAGTCTTCGCCCGTTTCGCCGTTTACGGTGTATCTGCCCGTGATTTCGAGGCGGGTGGAGAGGTAATAGCATTGCTGTTGGCGCGTACCGGTATCGATCGTATCGTTGCGCAGCTCCACGGTGTAAGTCCCGGGATCGTAGCTGAGGGTGAGCGCGTCCGTCCCCGTCGGTTCAAACTTGACGGTATATTCGAGTTTTTCGGACGTACCCGAGATGTTGTTTGTGTTGTCGGTCGCGGCGTACCAGTTCGCCGAGAGGGTGAGCCGGCTCGTGCTGCCGGCGCATCCCGCCAGAAGAAGGACGGGCGCGGCGAGCGCAAGACAGGCGAAACGTCTTTTTTTCATAGAAATTCTCCAATACGGGGGCATCCGAAACCCCGAACGGATACAGTATAGCATAAAAATTTCCGTTTGTAAAAAATAATCGGCGAAATACGGGGAAATTTTTGTGAAAAGTACGCCGAAAATATGTTATAATAGGAAAAAAGCGACTTTAAAGAAAATGCGGAGGGGAGCATGACAAGGCTCATCGAAGCGCCCACGCTGGACGACGCGCTCGCCTTTCTCGGGAAGGATACGGCGGAAAAAGAGGCGCGGGGCGAAAAAAACCTCATCTTCTGTGAGGACGGGCTGACGCTGCTCGCCGAGCGCGCCGTGCTCGCGCCCTCTGGCGGGACGTTCCTGACGGAGGTCTCCACGTTCGCGCGCTTTCTTTCGGGCGAGCGCAGGGTGCTTTCCAAGCACGGATCGGTCATGGCTGTCTCCGCCATTCTTTCGGAGGCGGAGGGGCGGCTCGGCTGTTTTTCCGCCCGCGCCGCCGAAGCGGTGTACGAGACGATCGCCCAGCTCTCCGCCTCCCGCGTCAGCGCGGAGATGCTCCGCGAAGGCGCGGCGCAGACGGACGGAATGCTGCGCGTCAAGCTCACCGATCTCGCCCTCGTGCTCGACGAATATACGGCGTTTCTGCATCGCAACGGACTGCTGGACGAGAACGGCTATCTCGCGCTCCTGCCCGAAAAGATCTCATCGGGCGCGCTTGCGGATACGAACGTGACCTTTTTCGCCTTCCCGTCCTTTACGCGGCAGGCGGCGGAGGGCGTCCGCGCGGCGTGCCTGCACGCGCGCAGCGTGACGGGCGTGTTCCTCGCAGGCGCGGAGGCGCTCTACACGGGCGAGGGGGCGCGCATCTTCCGTTCGGTCGCGCGCGAGGCGGACGAGGTGTCCGTAACGCGTCTCGCCTGTTCGCTGGAAGGGGACGCCCGCGTCCTGCACGGCGGGCTGTTCTCGCCCGATCATTACGTGCGCGGCGGGAAGAAGGCTTCGCAGTCCGTTTGCGCATTTACCGCGGCGGACGAGTCGGAGGAGGCGGAGCGCGTTGCCGCGCTCGTCAAAAAGAGCGCGGCGGAAGGGCTGCGCTGGCGGGAGATCGCCGTGCTCGTTCCCGACGAGGGGAGTTTCGCCGCGATGGGCAAGGCGTTCTCCGCGCAGCATATTCCCTACACTGCGGACGTAAAACGACCGTTCTCCCGTCATCCGTTCTGCGCGTTCGTTTTGAGCGTGCTTGCGGCGGTGGCGGACGGCTGTCTGCCCGCGTCTGTGGACGCAGTGCTTTCCAACGTCTGTTTCGGGGAGAGCGATACCTACCGCAACTATCTCATGAAATACGGCGGCTGGCGGGGGGGCGCGCGGCGCGCCGTCCGCAAGGACGCGGCGGGTTTCGAGCAGGATATCCCCGAATTGGAACGCTGCCGCGAAAAGCTGATGAATATCTTCGCCTGTTTCCCGCATTCGGGCAAAGGGAAGGGGAGCGAGTTCGTCAGGGGCGTGCGCGATCTTGCCGCGTTCGTCGGGGCGGAGCGCGTATGCGAAACGCTTGCCGCACGCTTTGATGGCGCGGAAAAGAGCTTTCTCTCCCTCGCCCCGTTGGAAAATATCCTGTCTGAAACGGAGACGGTCGCAGGCGGGCGCACCTTCACGGCGCGCGAGTTCGCCGCGCTCTTTGAAAGCGGCACGAACGCCTTAAAATGCGCCATGATCCCCGCCGCGGCGGACGCAGTGTTTGTGGGCGACGCCACGAAGAGCCGTTTCGCCCGCGTGAAAACACTCTTTCTGACGGGGCTGACGGACGCGCTCCCCGCCGTGAGCGCGGATACCGCCGTCATCACCGACGGCGAGATCGGGCGGCTCTCCTCGCTGAGCGTGGAGATCGAGCCTGCCATCGCCGTCGTCAACGCGCGCGCCCGCGAATCGCTCGCGCTCAACGCCTGCGCGTTTTCCCGCTCGCTCTTTCTCAGCCGTCCGCTCCGCAAGCGCGGAGAGGAGACGGCGGCGAGCGAACTCACGGCGTACGTTACGCAGCTCTTCACGCCCGCGCCCGCGCCCTCCGCGTTCCCGTACGACTGCGCCGAGGCATTGCCCGCGCAGATGCGGCTGCTCGCGCAGAGAGCGGCGTTTGAAGAGGGGCGTTCGGACGACGCGTCCGCCTACGCCTCGCTGTACGAGGCACTCAAACGTGCGGGCGAGGGGGATCGCCTTGCCGCCGCGGGGGGTGCGGAAAAGCCTTCCGTTCCCGAGGCGGGCAGGCTGTATTTTTCATCCGAGGCGTCGCCCACTCTTCTGGAAAGCTATTTCGCCTGTCCGTACGCGGGATTTTTAAAGAACGTTCTGCGCCTGAAAGAGCGCGAAGAACGACCCGTTCTCGCGCGCGATACGGGCGACTTTGTCCACGCCGTGCTCGATATGATCGCGCCTAAAATCGGCGGTATGCAATCGGAAGAGGCGTGCCGGAAGGAAGCCGTCGCGGCGGGCAGGAGCCTGCTCGAAAGCCCGCGCTACGCGGCGTTTGCCGATACCAAGTCCGGAGCGTACGCGGCGGAACGCCTGCTTGCCGAGTGCGCCGAGATCGCGGCGGCGGCGTATCGTCAGCTCAAAGGCTCCGCCTTCCGCGTGAAAGAGAACGAGGGGACGATCCGCCTGCCCGATCTGCACATGAAGGGGCGCATCGACCGCGTGGACGAGGCGGAGGACTACGTGCGCGTCATCGACTATAAGACGGGGCATTTCGACCCCGCGCCCGCCGCGTACTACACGGGCAGGAGCTTGCAGCTCGAACTCTATCTGCTGGCGGCGGCGGACGGGAAAAAGCCCGCGGGGGCGTTCTACTTCCCCGCGGAGGACAAGTTCACCGCACCCGAGGACGCGAAATTCCGTATGCAGGGATTTTTCAACCGCTCGGAGCGGGTGCGCGCCCTCATGGACGTCAATCCCGAGGGCGAGAGCGCGTTTTTCGAGAGCAACTCCCGCCGCGGCATGGATGAGGATATATTTACGGACTTTCTTTCGTATGCGCGCCTCGTCGCCGTGCGCGCGGAAGAGGAGATGGCGGGCGGGAACGTGCGTCCGTCGCCCTATGAGGGCGCGTGCGATTACTGCGCGTTCCGCGGGGCGTGCGGGTTTGTGGGCGCGCCGCGCAAGGAGACGGGCGTGACCTGCGAAGGCATCGCCGCCGTAGCGCGCGCCAAAGGAGGGAAGGAATGAGCGTATCTCTCACCCCCGAACAGGAGCGCGCGATCGGGGCGCGCGGAAACGTGATCGTCTCCGCTTCGGCGGGGAGCGGCAAAACGTTCGTCATGATCGAGCGGCTCGTCGCTCTCGTGCTCGGCGGAACGGACGTGAAGAGCATTCTCGCCGTCACCTTCACGAATAAGGCGGCGGCGCAGATGCGCGAGCGGCTCAGAAAGGCGCTTTTGAAGGGAATCGGGGAACGGAGCGGCGAGGAGCGCGAACGGCTCAAAGCGCAGCTCGCGGCGCTCCCGCTCGCCGAGATCAGCACCATACACGCCTTCTGCGCCCGTCTGGTGCGCACCTATTTCTATCTGGTCGGGGCAGACCCCGCCTTCCGTGTGGTCGGACCGGACGACGCCGCGTGCATGGAGCTTGCCTCCCGCGCGATGGAGTCGGTGTTCGAGACGGCGTACGAAGAGGAGAGCGCGGAGTTCAGATCGTTGCTTTCCGTCTATTTCCGCAAGAAGAAGGACGACGCGCTCCGCACCGTCGTCCGCGGTCTGCACGCGCAGGCGCGCGGGCTGGCGGGATACGAGGAAAAGCTCGCCTCCATGGGCGCGCAGGACGCGTTCGGCGAGGTCTGTTCCTGCCTTGCGGGAGATCTTTGCGCCCGCCTGCAAGAGATCGGGCGGGGGCTTTCCGTGCGGGGGGTGCTGTATGTCGCGCTCGGGGAGAAGTTCTCCGCCGCGGCGGACGCGCTGGAAGAGGCGTGCGAATCGCTTCTGACGGAAGATCTATTTGCAATGAAGGCGCGCGCCGCCGTGCTCGCGCCCTTTGCGCGCACGCCGTCCAAACGCGGGGCGTCGCCCGAGGAGCGCGCCGCCATCGGCTATCTTTCGGGCGCGCGCAGGGAACTCAAAAACATACAGGAAGAGCTCGCTTCCTACGCCTCCCGCGAGGAAGAGCACGCGCGCTATCTGGACGCGAACGGGCGCGCCGCTGCGCTCGGCAGACTGACGCTCGCCTACGACAGGGCGTATGCGGAGGAAAAGCGGGAAGCGGGCGTTCTGGACTATAACGACCTCGAACAGTTCGCGCTGAAAATTCTTGAAAACGAGCAGGCGCGCGGGGAGATCCGCGCAAAATACTCCGCCGTGTTCGTGGACGAGTATCAGGACGTCAACCCCGTACAGGACGGCATTCTGACCGCGCTCGGCGGCGACGAGGTGTTCTTCGTGGGGGACGCGAAACAGGCGATCTACGGATTCCGCGGGAGCAATTCGGAATTTTTCGAAAACAAGGAGAAGTCTCTCCCTTCCTCGCTCCGGCTCTCCGCCAATTTCCGTTCATCGTCCGCCGTGCTCGAAGCGGTCAACCGCGTGTTTTCCGCACTCTCTCCCGACTACGTTCCCATGCGCGGCGGCGAACGGTACGGAACGCACCGCGGCGCGGTGAAACTGCACATCGTTCCCAAGGAAAAGCGGGAAAAGGAGACGCCCGACGAGGTGTATTCCGTCCTCGAACATACGGGGCGCGTCCGCACGGACGCGCTCGCCGAACGGGTGGTGCGGCTCGTGGAAGAGGAGTGCGGGAGCGGAACGTGGTACGACGCGGACGAACCCGACGAGGAAAAGCGGGTAAAGCGCGTCTGCTACGGCGATATTGCGGTGCTCACGCGCCGCCGCGCGGGCGAGGCGGAGAGCATCGTGCGCGCGCTGAGCGAGCGGGGGATCCCCGTCTCCACGGCGGCGGAAGTGAATATCTGCGACTTTTTCGAGGCGCGGCTCATGCTCGATTGGCTCTCCTGGCTCGACAACGCGCAGCAGGATATTCCCCTCGTCACCGCGCTCCTTTCGGCGGTCGGCGGGTTCAGCGAGGCGGAGCTGACCGCCGTCCGCGCCGCGTTCCCCGCAAAGGACGCGCGCACTTCTACCTTCCGCGCCGCGCTCGCCGCCTATCGCGATACGCGCGGCGACGAGATTTCCCGCAAGGCAAACGCCTTCTTCGCGCTTGCGGAGGAACTGCGCGCCCACGCCCGTATCCGCACGGCGGAAGAGGTCATGAACGAATTGCTCTCGCTCGGATTGGAGGCGCAGATCGCGGCGAAGGAGGGTGGCGCGAGCCGTCTTGCCCGCGTCCGCCGTCTGGCGGCGGAGGGTGCGGAGACGGACGTACATACCTTCCTCGCCCGCCTCAAAGCGACGGGGTTCTCCCTCGGGTTCTCCGAGAGCGGCGGCGACAACGCCGTCCGCGTCGTCACCATGCACGCTTCCAAGGGGCTGGAATACCCCGTCGTCATTCTCGCGGGAACGGACGTGCGTTTCCGCGGCGGGGAGGAGCGCGACGAGGTGCTCTTTACCGAAAAATATCTCGCCGCGCCCAAGTCGTACGACGTTCAGAATAAGCTCGTCTACGGCACGGTGCTGCGCCGCGCCGCCGCGCTCCACGAACTTGCCGAAGAGCGCAAACAGGAGCGCAATCTTCTGTACGTTGGCATGACCCGCGCCCGCTACCGCCTGCATATCCTCTTCAAAGAGGGGAGCGGCGGCGCGCTTTCCCCCGCGTTCGCGCGCTGCTTTGCCGACTTTTTCGACCTATCCGCCTTGCAGGATTATATTGCGGCGGAGGAGGAGACGGAACGCCCGCCCCTTGCGCGGCGCGCGCTCGCAGGCAAGCCCGATCCCGCCGCGGTGGAGCGCATTCTCGCCGTCTACGCCCGTCCGTACGCGCACGAAGAGAGCGTGCGGCTGCCCGTCAAAAGCTCCGCAACCGCGCTCATGCAGGACGAATCGCGCAGCCATGTCCGCGATTGGTCGCAGGAAAGCGCGTTAAACACGCTTACGCCCGAGGACGAGCCGACGACTTCGAAGGAAGAGGGGATCGCCTATCACGCCTTCCTGCAACACGTCCGGTTCGGGCGGAGCGGCGCGGAGGAGCTTGCGCGCATGGCGGAAGGGGGCGTGCTCCCGCCCGATCAGATCGCGCTTTTAAACGTTTCGCAGCTTGATAAAATTCTGTCTCTTCCCTGCCTTGCCGCGCTCGCGGGGCGGCGGATCTGGCGGGAACAGACCTTCCTCGTCAATCTGCGGGCGAACGAACTGCTTCCCGTCTCCGCGGCGGACGAGATCGTCTTTCAGGGCGCGATCGACCTCCTGTGCGAGGACGAGGCGGGGTATCTCATCATCGACTATAAATATTCCGCGCTGGGCGACGACGCGCTCAGAGCAAAGTACGCCGTCCAGATCGCGCTGTATAAAAAGGCGGTCGCCCGCGTGATGCGGGTGGAGGAAAACACCGTGCGCGCGCGCATCGTCAACATTGCGCGCTGCCGCGAAATCGAAATGTGAGCGTTTTCCTGTTTTTTCGGGAAAATCCGCCGTCATTTGACGGGGAAAAACGGGTATCCTCAACGGGAGGTCAACTATGCAGATTTTTCGGAACATGATTGCCGCGCTTGCGGAAACGCCCGCGTGGGTGCCGCTTCTTTTGCTGCCCGCGCTGCTCGTGGCGGGCGCGGTCCTCTTTACGCTGTTCGGCGGGCGCAGGGCGTATCCTTATGCGGCGGGCGTATGCGGGGCGGCGGGCTTTGCGCTCCTCTGCTGTATGGGAACGGTGGAAGAGGCGTTCGTCTTTCTCGGGCTGTTCGCCGCGCTTGCGGCACTTTTGCGCCTGCTCTTTTTCCTGCCCCGCATTCGGAAAAAACGCGCCGACGTGCCGAAGAGCAGGGCAGAACGCCTTTACGAACGCTTCCGCGAGGAACTGACGGAACTTCCCGACCGCCCCGCCGCGCAGCCGCCCAAGGTGTGCTGTTTTGAAGAGCCGTCCGCGCCCGTGCAGGACGCGCCCGAGCCTTCCTATGCGATGAAACTGCTCGAAAAGCTGCAAAAGGAAAAACTTTCGCCCACCGACCGTCTTGAAGCGGACGTGCTTTCGCATACCGTCTCGGGACTCAGCGGACGTCCGCTCTCCGAAGAGGAGGCGCGCACCCTCAACGACTGCCTCGCGTCCGTCCTGCGGCTCACGGCAAAGTACAAGCTGTAACCGCGCTCGCCGCGCTCTCCGTAACCCGAAAAGCTTTCCCGCATTGCTCCGAAGGTCTTGATTATGCCCGAAAGGTATGGTATAATGCTTTTAATACAGGATCAGGGGAATTTGTATGGAACTTCGGGTATTGCGGTACTTTCTGACGCTGGCGCGCGAGGAGAACATCTCCCGCGCCGCCGAGGCGCTGTATATCACGCAGCCCACGCTCTCCCGTCAGCTCGCGGAGCTGGAAGAGGAGCTGGGCGTCAAGCTCTTTGAACGCGGCAAACGGCGGATCACACTCACCGAGGACGGCATTCTTCTGCGCCGCCGCGCGGAGGAAATGGCGGAGCTGGAAGAGAAGATGGAGCGCGAATTCCGTTCGCGCGGGGAAAACCTCGCGGGGGTCGTTTCCATCGGCGCGGCGGAGACGTGCGCGTTTGACCTGATCGCCGCCGCCGTTGATGGATTCCGCAAAAAATATCCCGAAGTCGCGTTCGAGATCTATTCGGAGACCGCCGACCGCACCAAAGAGCGCATCGACGGGGGAATGCTCGATCTGGGACTGCTCATCGAGCCGGGCGACATCGAAAAATACGATTTTCTCCGCCTCGGCATCACCGACCGCTGCGGGGTGGTCATGCGCGCGGACGCGCCGCTCGCGCAGAAGGAGTACGTCACGGTCGACGATCTGGCGGGACTGCCCGTCGTCACGAACACGCGCGCCGAGGTGCGCAGTTTTTACCGTCGGCAGATGGGCGAGGCGTACGATCGGCTGAACGTTGTCGCTTCTTGCAATCTCGTGGGGAACGCGTCCTATTTCGCCGCCCGCGGGCTTGCGTATGCGTTCACCGTGGAGGGTTCGGTATCGCAGTACGGCGGCGAGAAGCTCTGCTTCCGTCCCTTTTATCCCGAGATCAGGCAGGAGACCTACCTCGTGTGGAAAAAGTATCAGCCCGCCAGCCGCGCCGTGAAGGCGTTTATCGAGCACGTTACCATGCTTTTGCCCTATAAAGAGGCATAAAAAACAGGCATTTTACATAACGGGGGCATAGGTTTATAATAAAAGCGCAGGGTGGACCTGCGCTTTTTTCGAGGGACGAGATGAAACTTTGCGAACTTTCAGGGCATTGCAAGTTAAGCGAGGCGCGGCTGGAATCGCTTGCCGCGCGCTGCTCCTTGGGAACGCCCGCCGAAGGGGGACGGGAGCTGACCGACGACGAGGCGTGCGCACTCGGCGTGGCGCTCTTTCTTTCGGACGCGGGGCTTCCGGAGGGGGAGCTTTCCGCCTATTTTTCCGCAGACGACGATACGCGCCGCTGTATCCTGCGGCGGCTGCGCGCCGATCTTCTCGAAAAGGCGCACGCCGCGCAGAAGTGCATCGACAAAGTGGACTGCCTTCTGCGCAAACTCGAAATCAAAAAATCGTAAAAAACAAGGAGGAATCAATATGGAATACGTAACACTCAATAATGGCGTAAAAATGCCCAAGCTCGGATACGGGGTCTATCAGGTCTCGCCCGACGAATGCGAACGGTGCGTCTCGGACGCGCTTGCGGTCGGCTATCGCTCCGTCGATACCGCGCAGGCATATTACAACGAGGAGGGCGTGGGCCGCGCCGTCAAAAAGAGCGGGATCCCCCGCAGCGAGCTGTTCCTCACCACCAAGGTGTGGATCTCCAACGCGGGCGAGAAGAAAGCGGCGGCGTCCATCGACGAATCGCTGAAAAAGCTCGATGCCGACTATATCGACCTTTTGCTCATTCACCAGCCCTTCGGCGACTATTACGGCACCTACCGCGCCATGGAACAGGCGGTGAAGGCGGGCAAGGTGCGCGCGATCGGCGTGAGCAACTTCTATCCCGACCGCCTCATCGATCTGTATAACTTCTGTGAGGTCAAACCCGCCGTCAATCAGGTGGAAACGCACGTGTTCTTCCAACAGAAGAAGGCGCACGAGGTCATGAAGAAGCTCGGCGTTCAGCACGAGTCGTGGGGTCCCTTCGCAGAGGGGAAGAACGGTCTGTTCACGAACCCCGTCTTGAAGGAGATCGCTTTGCAGAAGGGCAAGTCCGTGGCGCAGGTCGCGCTCCGCTATCTCATGCAGAGCGACGTCGTCGTCATTCCTAAATCGGTGAAAAAGGAGCGCATGGCGGAAAACCTCGCCGTGTTCGATTTCACGCTGTCGGACGCGGACATGGCTGCCGTCTCCGCGCTCGACACGAACGCAAGCCTCTTCTTCTCGCACTACGATCCCGATACGGTCGAGTGGTTCATGACGTTCGCAAAATAAGCGGGAGAGAATCATGGACATGAAAAAAATTCTGCCGCCCGCAAGCGCGGCGGCAACGATTTTCAACCGTTTTGCGGCGGAGATCGGGAACGGGGGGCTTGCCGAAGAGACGCGGCGCGTCTGTATCTTAGCGGCGCTCGCCGCCTGCGGGGGGCAGGCGGTGTTCCGTGCGGAACTTTGCGACGCGCTCGACGGCGGGCTCTCTCCCGCGGCGGCGCACGAAACCGTCTTGCAGGCGGCGGCATATCTCGGGTACGGGCGCGCGCTGCCCTTCTTGCAGATTTTGTGCGAGGAATTTTCCGCCCGCGGGATCCCCGTTCCCGCCGCGGCGGACGAGAGCGCGGAGGAACGCACCGCGCGCGGCGAACGGGCGCAGGTGGAGATCTTCGGCGAACAGATGAAGGGGTTCGCCACGTCGGGCGACGAGTTTTCGCGGGAGATCAACCGCTTTCTTTCGGAGAACTGTTTCGGCGACTATTACGTCCGCGCGGGGCTGGACTATGCGCAGCGCGAGGCAGTCACCTTCTGCCTTCTGGCGGCGCAGGGCGGCTGCGAGCCGCAGCTCACGAGCCACGCCGCGGCAAACCTGCGCATCGGGAACGACGCGCAGACGCTCAAAGCGCTCGTTCTGCAAATGCTGCCCTATATCGGCTATCCGCGCTCGCTGAACGCGCTCGCCTGCGTGCGCAGGGCGTGCGAAAAGTAAAGGAGAAGAAATGCAGTACACAACGCTCGGTAACAGCGGGATCAAAGTCTCCCGCCTCTGCCTCGGGTGCATGAGCTTCGGCGATCCCGCAAGCAAGATGCACGCGTGGACGCTCAACCCCGCCGAGAGCGAGGAAGTCATCCGTACGGCGCTCGATCTCGGCATCAACTTTTTCGATACGGCGAACACCTATTCCGCCGGCACGAGCGAGGAATATCTCGGCGCGGCGATTAAAAAGAACGTCGCGCGCGATCGGGTCGTGCTCGCCTCCAAGGTATATTTCAACGAGGGGCGTCTCTCGGCGGCGGCGATCGCGCGGGAGATCGACGGCACGCTGAAACGGCTCGGCACGGACTATCTCGATCTGTACATCATTCACCGTTTCGATTACGGGACGCCCGTAGAGGAGACCATGTCCGCGCTCGATCGTCTCGTGAAGGCGGGCAAGGTGCGCGCGCTCGGCGCGTCCGCCATGTACGGCTATCAGTTCTACAATATGCAGCTCTGCGCGCGGGATAACGGGCTTACGCCCTTCGTCTCCATGCAGAACCACTACAATCCGCTCTACCGTGAGGACGAGCGGGAGCTGATTCCCATCTGCCGTCAGATAAACGTTGCGCTCACGCCATACAGCCCGCTGGCGGCGGGTCGAGCCGCCCGCCCCGATTGGGCGGCGGATACCATGCGCAGCAAAACGGACGTCGTGGCGCGCGGGAAGTACGACGGAACGGAGGTGCAGGACGCGTCCATCGCGGCGCGCATTCACGAAATCGCGCAAAAATACGGCGCGACGATGACGCAGGTCACGCTCGCGTGGCACTTCAAAAAGGGGATCGCCTCGCCCGTGATCGGCGCGACGAAACCCAAGTATCTCACCGACGCGGCGGGCGCGTTCGACGTTCCGCTGACGGATGAGGACGTCGCCTATATCGACGAACTCTATCTTCCGCACGCCGTCGTCGGCGCGCTGTAATAACGCTCTTCGCACACTGTAATATGAATTTACGGGCTTACCCCGCCGTGCCTCCGCACGGCGGGGCTTTTTTTTATCAAACTCTTGCCAAAAAAGTCTCCGTGTGCTATACTGTCAGCGTCACACAAACTTTATATTGATCCCAATGAGGTACGAAACGGCATTACGTATCTCTGTTTCCTCATTGGGATAAGTTTGTGTGACAACAATCGGAGATACCTGTGCAGGGCGTGTCTTCGGTTGAGGACACGCTTTCTTTTTAAAAAAATTTTTTAAATATGACAGAACTTGGCATATTTATATGATATAATGGAGCTGTAAAAAGTTCCGGATGCGGAACGGGGAGGAAGATATGCGCGTTTATTTTAAGTTGAAGGACACGAAAGAGCCGCTTTATACGGCGTACGCGGTCAATCGGGTGAAAGATAAACAGACTGGGAAAATCTATTACCCGGGAGAGATGATCGTGCGGAAGAAGGATCAGGCGCCGCAAAAGCTCGTGGACTATGACGACCGCTACGAGCTTGACATCCGTAAAGAAGCGTTCCACATGGAGCGCCGCGGTCTGTTCGGAAGGCAGAAAGTCATTACGCAGCTTTCGGGCAGCGTCACGCAAAAGGAATACGTCGGAATGAAGGGGTTCTGGGTGATCGAGGGGTACAATCCGCCGCTCTATACGGCAAAAGCCTGCGATCTCTTTCGGGATAAGGCGACGAAACAAGAATACCGCCGCGGGGAGATGCAGATTTATTGGACCGAGGACTATCCGTTCCCGCTTGCGGAACACCTGAACAAATTCGATTTTATCTATTTTGAACAGGACAGACCGATGACGCGGGACGATTATGCCCGTGAAATATGGGCAGGCAGTCTCTGCCGCAAATAAATTTTCAAAGGAGTACGAAAGATGAACACCGAAAACGTTGAAAAACTCATTCAGATCGTCAGGAAAAACGAACGGGAGCTTCCCTATATCAATTTGGATCCGTCGGGCAATTATGCGGGGTGGGTGACGGATTTTCATATGTATGAGAAGGGCAGCGGCGTTCCCGTGAAGCTGGACTTATCGGCTGAAAACGATATGTTCGTTCTGTTCGCGCTTGCAAGCTGCTGGTCGAGAACGGGGCAGTGGCAGAACAGCGCCTGCTTTGCCGTCTATCTGAAATCGTCCGAAAAGGATAAAGTCTCTTATTGGCGCGACGCCGATTTCGTTCAGCGGGAAAAAGCATTTCGGGACAGCGCGCTTTCGCAGGTGCTGGCGGGGTACGATCTGCAAAAGCCGAAAAGGCAGATTTCGTTCCGGTCCGATTTTTACGACAGTCTCCACGTCCTTGCCAATCAATGGGAAGCGATCAGACGCAGTCTGCAAGATTCCGAGCGCAACAACGATTACCGCACGTTTATTGCGTTCATGTCGGGCATTCACGGCTTGGGCGCGAGGCAGAATACCATGAAGATCAAAATTCCGCTCCTTCTGCGGGAACTGCGCATTCAGGACGTTTTCCGGAACATCCCCGGGAAATGGTGCTGCGTACCCGATGAGCGCGTCCGAAAGGCGGCGGCGGATGCGAGGTTTTCCATTCCGCTTCCGAAAAACAACACAACGATTTCCGCCGTATTGAAATCCTCCGAGATCATCTACGATATTTTTCACGATCTCTACGATCTGCCGCTCTTCGCGTACGCAGATCTGCAAGCGGATTGGGAGAATTGGAAATAAGCCTTTTTCGTCAGTTTCAGACGTATCGCAAGCGGGGCGGCGCAAATATGCGCCGCCCCGCTGACGGGTAAAGTATCGCAAAAGCGGAAAAACGGTTGACTTTCCCCGCCCGAGGGGGTACACTAACGGAAAAGGGGAGGCGTGTTATGAGCTATCAGCCTACGCTGTTTGAAGAGAAGGCGGCGGAGCCGCTTGCGGCGCGGCTTCGTCCGCGCGATCTTTCCGAATTCTGCGGGCAGGAACACCTTCTCGGCGAAAAAAAGGTGCTGCGCCGCATTATCGAGAGCGATACCGTCGGGTCGATGATCTTCTGGGGTCCGCCCGGCGTGGGCAAGACGACGCTCGCCCGCATCATCGCGAACAAGACCAAGGCGCGGTTCATCGATTTTTCCGCCGTCACGAGCGGCATCAAGGAGATCAAACAGGTGATGGAGCAGGCGGAGACCGCCCGCCGCTTCGGGGAAAAGACCATCGTCTTTGTGGACGAGATTCACCGCTTCAACAAGGCGCAGCAGGACGCCTTTCTGCCCTATGTGGAGCGGGGGAGCATCATTCTGATCGGCGCGACGACGGAGAATCCCTCCTTCGAGGTGAACGGGGCGCTTCTTTCGCGCTGCAAAGTATTCGTGTTGCAGGCGCTCAAAGCGGAGGACATTATCCGCCTTCTCCGCCACGCGCTCACCGATAAACGCGGCTTCGGCGATCAGCAGGTGGAGATCTCGGACGAGACGGTCGCCATGATCGCGAACTTCGCCAACGGTGACGCGCGCAGCGCGCTTACCACGCTCGAAATGGCTGTGCTCAACGGCGATATGGACGAGCACGGCAAAATCACCGTCTCGCGGGAGACGGTGGAGGAATGCACGTCCAAAAAGTCGCTCCTGTACGATAAGAACGGCGAGGAGCATTACAACCTCATCTCCGCGCTGCACAAGTCCATGCGCAATTCCGACCCCGACGCCGCCGTCTATTGGCTCGCGCGGATGCTGGAAGCGGGGGAGGACCCCATTTATATCGCCCGCCGCGTGACGCGGTTCGCGAGCGAGGACGTGGGGCTTGCCGACCCGCAGGCGCTCACCGTGTGCATTTCCGCGTTCGAGGCGTGCCGCCTGATCGGAATGCCCGAATGTTCGGTGCATCTGACGGAGGCGGTCGTGTATCTCTCGCTTGCGCCCAAGTCCAACGCGCTCTATACGGCGTACGAATCGGCGAAGCGCGACGCGCTCACCATGCTCTCCGAGCCTGTGCCGCTCGTGATCCGCAACGCGCCGACCAAGCTCATGAAGGAGCTGGACTACGGAAAGGGATACGAGTACGCGCACGACAGCGCGGACAAGCTCACTTCGATGCAGTGCCTGCCCGATTCCCTTGCGGGAAAGGAATACTACCGCCCGACGGAAGAGGGGAAGGAAGCCCGTTTCAAGGCGCGGCTCGAAGAGATCAAGGAGTGGAAAAAACGCCATACGAAGTAAAAGAGCCGGAGAAATTTTTCCGGCTTTTTGTCGGAAGAGCGCGCCGCGATGGACGGGCGGTATTGACATTCCGCCCTTTTTATGGTACAATGCAGAAAAGCGGCGGAGAGCCGCCCAATATCGCGAAGAGAGGAGATTGTATGGAGTACACGGTATCGCCGGAGGAGATCAGACGGGTCAAGGGCATGGGATTTTTGCAGGATAAGCGCTATCCCGACGTATTCAACGCGCGCGTGATCACCCGCAACGGCAAGATCACGGCGGCGCAGCACCGCGCCATTGCGGAGGCGTGCGAGCGGTTCGGCTCGGGGGAGGTGACGATGACCGTCCGCCTCACGCTGGAAATTCAGGGCGTCAAGTACGAAAACATTCAGCCGCTCATCGACTTTTTGGCGGAGCGCGGGCTGTCCACGGGCGGAACGGGCAAACGGGTGCGCCCCGTCGTCTCCTGCAAGGGTACGACCTGCCAATACGGGCTGATCGATACGTTCGCGCTCTCCGAGAAGATGCACAAGCGTTTTTACGAGGAGATGCGCGGCGTTGCGCTCCCGCACAAATTCAAAATCGCGGTCGGGGGCTGCCCAAACAACTGCGTGAAGCCCGATCTCAACGATCTGGGCGTGATCGGGCAGCGCATTCCCACCGTCTACCTCGATAAATGCCGCGGCTGTAAAAAATGCCGCGTCGAGAGCGCCTGCCCCGTCAAGGTGGCGCACGTCGAGAACGGAAAGGTCGTCATCGATCCCGAAGCGTGCAACCACTGCGGCAGGTGCCGCACGCAATGCCCGTTCGGCGCGGTCGCCGATTATACCGACGGATATAAGATCTATATCGGCGGAAGATGGGGCAAACGCGTCGCGCAGGGGCGCGCTCTCTCCAAGATCTTCACTTCGGAAGAGGAAGTCATGGCGGTCACGGAAAAGGCAATCGAGCTGTTCCGCACGCAGGGCATCGACGGCGAACGCTTTGCCGATACCGTCGCGCGGCTCGGGTTTGAAAACGTGGAGAAAATGCTCATCTCCTGATTTTGCAGGGATATATGCTGCGCTGTCTTTCGGTACATTTTGAGAACGCGCCCCTTCGGGTGCGCGAGAAATTCGCGTTCCCGCCGCAAGTGCGGCGGGAACTTTATGCGCGGCTGAAAGAATTCGGCGGCGGGCTTTTGCTCGTGACGTGCAACCGCACCGAGCTGTACTGTTTCTGTTCGGAGGAGGCGGCGCGCGCCCTGCTCTTCGGGGCGGCGGGCGCGGAGGCTCCGCTCTTCTGCGCGGAGGGCGGCGCGGCGCGCGAGCGGCTGTTTCTGCTCGCGGCGGGGCTGTGTTCCATGCTCGTCGGCGAGGACGAAATTTTGCACCAGCTCAAAAACGCCTACGCGGAGGCGCAGGCGGCGGGCGCGACGAAGGGCGCGGATTCGCTCTTTCAGGCGGCGATCGCGTGCGGCAGGCGGGTGCGCGCCGAGACGAAACTCTCCGAATACGCCTGCTCCGTGGCGACGCTCGCGGCGAACGAAGTGACGCGCTTCACCCGCGGACATGGCAGGGTGCTTTTGGTTGGCGGCTCGGGCATGGTAGGGGGCGCGGCGCTCAAAAACCTGCTCTCCGCGGGGCATACCGTGGCGGCGACGGAACGCACGCACGCGTTCGGCGCGTCGGCGGCGGGCGCGGAGACCATCGCCTATGCGGAGCGATATGCCGCGCTCGACCGTGCGGACGCGGTGGTGAGCTGCACCGCTTCGCCCCACGTCGTATTCGAGGCGGAAAAGGTGCGCCGTGCGATAAGAACGGCGCGGGAGCGGCTCTTTCTCGACCTCGCCGTCCCGCCCGACATCGACCCCGCCGTGGGGCAGATCGCAGGGTGCAGACTGAAAAATATTGACGATTTCCGCGCGGAAGCGGAAGAAAATAACGCAAAGAAGCGCGCGGCGGCGGAGCGTGCGCGCGGCGTCGTTGCGGCGTGCCTTGACGAGTACGCCGCGGGGGAGGCGGCGCGCCTGTATGCCGCGCTCGTGCGGAAGGACGGTGCGCTCTGCGCGCTGAAAAAGCGCGATCCCGCCGCGTTCGCCGCCGAAATGCGCGCGCGCTTCGGGGAGGGGAGATGAACTGTTTTCCGATGATGATCCCGCTCGAAGGCAAACGGGTGGTGCTCGTGGGCGGCGGAAACGTCGCGCTCCGCAAGGCGGAAAAACTGCGCCTGTTCGGCGCGAAGATCGCCGTCTGCGCGCCCGTCGTTCTGCCCGCGCTTGCCGCGCTCGCGGACGAGAAACACGCGCGCTATCAGAAAGACCTGCTCTCCGGTGCGGCGTTCGCCGTTGCGGCGACGGACGACCGCGCGCTGAACGCCGCGGTCGCCGAGGACTGCAACCGCCTCGGCATTCCCGTCAACAGCGTGGATGCGCCCTCGGAGTGCAGTTTTTACTTTCCCGCCGTCATTACGGAAGGGGACGTCACGGTCGCCGTCTCTACGGGCGGCGCGTCGCCCGCGCTTGCGGCGGCTTTGAAACGCTATATCGCAAGTCGGCTTCCTGAAAATCTGAACGAAATCTGCAAACGGGCGGAGACGCTCCGCGGCACGATGCCTGCGGAGGAATACGCTGCCGCCGTGCAGAAGTTATTAGAGGACGAATCATGATCGTACGCATCGGAACGCGCGGCTCTGCGCTCGCGCGCACGCAGACGGAGGAGGCGGCAGAACTGCTCCGCGCCAAGGGGTACCGGACGGAGATCGTCGTCGTCCGCACGCGCGGCGACAGCGACCTTCTTTCCCCGCTCTCCGAAATCGGGCGCGGCGCGTTTACGGACGTCTTTACCGAAATGCTGCGCCGCGGCGAGATCGACCTCGCGGTGCATTCCGCAAAAGACCTGCCCACGGACGAATCGCGGGACGGCTTTTTCTGTCTGCCGCGCGCGGACGCGCGCGACGCGCTCGTCTGTATTACGGGTCGGAAGATCAACCGCGTCGGAACAGGCTCTCCACGCCGCGCGGCGGCGATAAAGAAGCTGTACCCCGCAGCGGAGGTGTTTCCCGTGCGCGGCAACGTGGATACGCGCATTCAGAAACTACTTGCGGGCGAGTTTGACGCGCTCGTGCTCGCCGCGGCGGGGCTGGACCGCCTGCACATTTCGGACAGCCGCCTTACCGTCGTCCGCCTGTCTGCAGAGGACTGCGTTCCCGCGGCTTGTCAGGGCATTATCGCCGTAGAAGGCGTGCTCGGCAAACGGATCCACGACGAAAGGACGGGGCGTGCGGCGCGCATCGAACGCGCCTGCCAGCGCGCGCTCGGCGGCGACTGCACGGGCGGGATCGGCTGTCATTTTGACGGAACGACGCTCTTCGCCCAGCGCGAGGGGCGCATCGCCGCGCTTCCCTATGCGGGGGAGGAGACGATTGCCCGCCTTGCGGAGGAACTCTCATGAACAGGGTCGTGCTTGTGGGCGCGGGGTGCGGAAGGGGGCTTCTCACCGTGCGCGGCGCGGAGCTGCTCGGCAGATGCGACTGCGTGGTGTACGACAGCCTCATCGACGAGAGCGCGCTCGCGTATCTCAAAGAGGACTGCAAGCGCATTTTCGTCGGCAAGCGCGCGGGGGCGCACTCCGTCCCGCAGAGCGAGATCAACGCGATTCTGATCGACTGCGCGAAAAAATATCCGCTCACCGTGCGGCTCAAAGGGGGTGATCCCTTCGTGTTCGGCAGGGGCGGCGAGGAGCTTGCCGCGCTGACGGCGGCGGGCGTTTTTTGCGCCGTCGTTCCCGGGGTGACTTCGGCAGTCGCGGCGGCGGAGCTTGCGGGCATTCCCGTCACGCATCGGGGCGCGGCGCGCGGCGTGCGCGTCTACACGGCGCATACCGCCGTCGGGGAACTCTCCGTTCCCGCGCCCGCGGAGGACGAAACGCTCGTATTTTTAATGGCGAAGGCGAATGCCGACGCCGTCGTAAAGACGCTTTTTGAAGGGGGTATGTCCGAGGATGTCCCCGCCGCGCTCCTCTCCGGGGCGGGCATGGTCGGCGCGCGCGCCGTGCGCTGTACGCTGGGAGAGGTCGTTTTTCGCGCCGCGGAACTCGACGCGCCGCTCACGCTCGTGGTGGGCAAGGTCTGCGCGGAGGACTTGCTCGGCGCATCGTTCGCGCGGCATTTTTCCGCGCCCACCGTGCTCGTGACGGGGACGGCGGACCATGTCCGTCGGGTCTCCGCCGCGCTGGAAGCGCGCGGGTTCGTGCCCGTCGGGTGTCCGTTTGCCGCCATAGAGCCGCTGCTCTTCGACGCGTTTTTTTCGGAGCTTCCGCGCTGGCGGTGGCTCGTATTCACTTCCGCCAACGGCGCGGACGTCTTTTTCCGCCGCGCGAAGGCGCGCGGGGTGGATTTCCGCGCGTTCGGAGATAAGAAGTTCGCCGCTATCGGCGCGCATACGGCGGCGCGGCTGAAAGAATACGGGTTCTGTGCCGACTGCGTTCCCGAACCGTTTACCGCCGCGGCGTTGAAAGCGGCGCTCGCAGCGCAGGGCGCGAAAAAGGAAGAGACGGCGTTTCTGCGCGCGGAAGAGGGGAGCGCGGTGTTGCTCGATGCGGGCGTGCAGGTATCGCTCTACCGTATCCGTACCGACGAGGCGGCGCTCCGCCGCGCGGCGGAGGCGTTTTCGTCCGTGAAATACGTCACGTTCGGGTCGGCGGGCGGGGTGCGCGCCCTGCTCGGCGAAACAACTTTGCCTGAAGGCGTGATCCCCGTGTGCATCGGGGAAGAGACGGCAAAGGAACTGTATGCAAGGGGCTTGCGGCCCGTTGTCGCCAAAGCGTGTACCGCCGAGGCGATCGCGGACGCCGTTGCCGAAACGGAGGAGATATGCAGAGACTGAGAAGACTTAGAAAGAGCGCGCTACTGCGCGGAACGTTCGCCGAGACACGCGTCGACTGCGGGAAACTCGTCTATCCCGTGTTCGTCGTCTGGGGCGAAAACAAAAAGGAAGCCGTGCCGAGTATGCCGGGCGTGTTCCGCTATTCCGTCGACCGTCTCGGCGAAGTTGTGGACGAAATGCTCGCGGCGGGCGTGGCGGGAACGATGCTTTTCGGCATTCCCGAACGCAAAGACGCGGTCGGTAGCGGCGCGTATGCGGACGACGGCGTTGTGCCGCAGGCGATCGGATTTATCAAAAAATATTGCGCCGCGCGCGGGAAGGAACTTCTCGTCATCGCGGACGTGTGCCTGTGCGAATACACTTCGCACGGGCATTGCGGCGTTCTGGAACACGGCGACGTGGAGAACGACGCCTCGCTCCCCCTGCACGCGAAAGCGGCGGTGACGTATGCGCGCGCGGGGGCGGACATGGTCGCGCCCTCTTCGATGATGGACGGCGTCGTCGCCGCCATCCGCGCCGCGCTCGACGGCGCGGGTTTCCCGCATACCCCCGTCATGGGGTACAGCGCGAAGTTTGCCTCCGCCTTTTACGGTCCGTTCCGCGACGCGGCTGATTCCGCCCCGCAGGAAGGGGACAGAAAGAGCTATCAGATGGATGTGCGCAACTGCCGTGAGGCGATGCGGGAGCTTGCCGCCGACGAGACGGAGGGCGCGGACGTGCTCATGGTCAAGCCTGCGCTCGCCTTTTTAGACGTGGTGCGGACGGCGCGGGAGCGCACCGATCTTCCGCTCGCCGTCTATAACGTGAGCGGGGAGTACGCCATGGTCAAGGCGGCGGCGGAGCGCGGCTGGCTGGACGAGCGGCGGGTCGTCGGAGAGATTTTAACGGCGTTTTTCCGCGCGGGGGCGGATCTCGTCATCACCTATCACGCGCTCGATTACGCCGCATGGGAGAGGGAAGTATGACGGACTTCGAGCGCGCAAAGCGCATTCTGCCCGGCGGGGTCAATTCCCCCGTACGCGCGTTCCGCGCCGTGGGGCGCGATCCCCTCTTTATCGAGCGCGGAGAGGGGGCGTTCATCGTCGATCGGGCGGGGAACGCCTATCTCGACTATGTGATGAGCTGGGGTCCGCTCATTCTCGGTCACGCGCGCGAAGAGGTGGTGCGTGCGGTGACGTCCGCCGCGGCAAAGGGGCTGACCTTCGGCGCGCCCACCGCGCGGGAGACGGAGCTTGCGGAAGAGATCGCGTACGCCGCGCCCTACATGGAGCGCGTGCGGCTCGTCAGTTCGGGAACGGAGGCGACGATGTCCGCCGTCCGCCTCGCCCGCGGGTACACGGGGCGGGATAAGCTCGTAAAATTCGCGGGAAACTATCACGGGCATTCCGACGGACTGCTCGTCAGGGCGGGGTCGGGCTGCATGACGGGCGCGGTCCCCGACAGCCTCGGCGTTCCCGCCGCCTATGCCGCGCAGACGCTGGTGGCGGAATATAACGATCTTGCGGGCGTGCAGGCGTTGTTCGAAGAGAATTTCGGGCAGGTCGCCTGCGTCATCGTCGAACCCGTTGCGGCGAATATGGGCGTCGTGCCGCCGAAAGAGGGATTCTTGGCGGGACTTCGCGCCCTGTGCGACAAATACGGCGCGCTGCTCGTTTTCGACGAAGTCATCACGGGCTTCCGCGTGGCGTACGGCGGCGCGGCGGCGCGATATTCCGTCACGCCCGATCTCGCCGCGTTCGGAAAGATCGTGGGCGGCGGAATGCCGCTCGCGGCGTACGGCGGGAGAAAAGAGGTCATGGAACTTGTCGCGCCGCTCGGCGGCGTGTATCAGGCGGGAACGCTCTCGGGCAATCCCGTTGCGACGGCGGCGGGACTTGCGACCATCTCGATCCTGCGCGAAAACAGGGAGAAAATTTATCCGCAGCTCGAAGAGGGCGGCGCGCGCTTGCAGACGGCGTTCGCCCGCGCGGGCGTTCCCGCAGGTCGGGTCGGGTCCATTCTCACACCATTCTTTGCGCCGCACGCACCCGAAAATTATACGCAGGCGGTATCCTGCGATACGCGCGCGTTCGCGCGCTATTTCAACGCCATGCTGCAAGCGGGGATCTATGTTGCGCCCTCGCAGTTTGAGGCGATGTTCCTCTCGGCTGCGCATACTTCCGAACACCTTGCGGCGACTGAGCGGGCGATCGCGCACGCGGTCTCCGCGGCGCGGACGGCGGAAAATGATGTGAATTAAAAAAAATTTTTGTTTCCTATTGACAAACGCTCGTTTGTGCTGTAAAATGGATACACCATAGAGCGGAAGTACGCAAACCAACGCGTTTTGCCGAGCTATATCTGTGGGGGAGAAAAAACGGGGCTGCCGCGCGGCAGCCCTGTTTTTCGGTTTTCAGGATTGTTTTAGTTCTTTTTTCCATGAAAAAACACCCGCCGCAGCGGGTGTTTTCATTGTATTTTAATCAGAGCGCGACGCCGAGGATCATCCACAGCAGCAATCCCAGAAGCAGGACGCCGAAGATGCCGCATCTGCCGCAGATCTTGGCAAGCGTGGGCTTATCTTTGTACCATACGAAGTAGAGCGCGATGCCCGCGGGGCAGATTGCCATCGAAAGGATCTGCCAGCCGATCAGCTTGGTGTTTGTGAACGTCTCCTTGAACCACGGACCGATGGAGGTGTAGAAGGCGAGCGTTTCGTGCAGGTCGACCGCGAAGCCGACGCCGAGGAATACGACCGCAATGATGAGGTACACCACCGAAAGCCCGCTGCCGCCGCTCGCGTTCGTGCAGAGGTTGAGCAGCATCGAAAGGAAGCTCACGCTCAGGAAGAACGAGACGTCGCGTTCGGAATGGTTGGAGAGGTACGCATAGTAGATGATCGTAAACGCCGTCAAAAACAACGTTACAATGCCCAAAGCCAACATAAACATTTCCCCCGTTTATCACATAATTTTTTTATATTATAGTACGGAAAGGACGACTTGTCAAGATTCCCCATAAAATTTTTTCATGAAAAAATAACCCCCGATTTTTGTGCAGATTGAATAGTTTCCGTACCGTCCGCACCTCGCCCGCGCATCGCAGCATATGATGGCGTGACTGCCCGCGCTGGGCGGGGAGGGACAGGATGGCGTGGTTTTTATCCTTGGAGGCGTGGCAGCAGGCGCTGCTTGCCTCGATCATCATGTATTTCATGACGGCGCTGGGTGCGTCTTTCGTGCTTTTTTCGCGCCGTCCGAAAGAGGGTGTTTTTACCGTGCTTTTGGGGCTTTCCGCGGGGATCATGATCGCGGCGAGCTTTTTCTCCCTGCTCCTTCCCGCGATCGAGGCGGAGAGCGCGCTGCCCCCGTACCTCACCGTCACGGTGGGGTTCCTGCTCGGCGGAGCGTTCATCGTCGTGAGCGACGCGCTCCTTTCCCGCCGGAACAAGGCTTTTTCCGCCATGGGCGACAGGCGCACCGCGCTCTTATATTTCGCCGTGACGCTGCACAACATCCCCGAGGGGATGGCGGTCGGCGTCGCGTTCGCGCTCGCGCCCGTCTCCGATGTCGCGGCGTTTTCCGCGCTCCTTCTGGGGCTGGGGATCGCCGTGCAGAACTTCCCCGAGGGGATGTGCGTCGCCTTTCCCATGCGGGCGAAGGGAATGAGTCCCTTGAAGAGCTTTCTCTTTGCGCAGGGCTCGGGGGCGGTGGAAGTCCCCGCGTGCGTGCTGGGCGCGCTCGCCGCGGGCATGATCGGCGCGCTGCTGCCCTGGGCGCTCGCCTTTTCGGCGGGGGCGATGATCGCCGTTGTGTGCTCCGAGCTGATCCCCGAGTGCTTTTCGGGCAACAAGACGCTGGCTTCTGCGGGCGTTGTGCTCGGATTCTGCATGATGATGCTCCTTGACGTCGCGCTGGGCTGACTTTTCGTGCAGCCGTATAGAATGGACGGGCGCGGGCAATACTTCTGCCCATGAAAGGGCGGAAAGACGAACAGATACGAAAGACGGCGATCGTCATCGGCGGGTCGTCGGGCATCGGCAGAGAGACGGCGCTCCGTCTCGCCGCGCGCGGCGCGGAGGTGTTCAGCATTGCGCGGACGGCGGCGGACACGGAACGCGTGCGCTCGATCACGGCGGACGCGTCGCACGAAGGGGAGCTTTCCAAGGCGATCGGGGATATCTGCGCCGAAACGGGCGGGCTGGATCTGCTCGTCTATTCGGCGGGGTACGATTTCCTCGCGCCCGCCGAGCGGACGGAGAGTGCGGACGCGCGCTATCTCTTCGAGGTGAATTTTTTCGGCGCGGCAGAGGCTCTGCGGGCGGCTGCGCCCTTTTTGCGCGCGCGGCGGGGGCGCGCAGTGTTCGTTTCCTCGATGGCGGACGGGACGGTAATCCCGTACAATGCCTTTTACTGCGCGTCCAAGGCGGCTCTCTCTATGTTCGCGCGTACGGCGGACGCGGAGCTGAGATCGCGCGGGGTGCGGGTGAGTGCGGTCCTTCCCGGGGGTACGGCGACGGGATTCACCTACCGCAGAAAGGTGTACGGGGCGGAGGCGTGCGGCGATGCGTTCGCCGCGGTGCGCCGTGTGGAGGCTGCGCTTGCGCACGAGGAGCAGGGCGGAATGCAGCCCGCGCGCGTTGCGGAGGAGATCGTGCGCCTCTCGGAGCGCAGGTCGCCTCCTGCGGTGAAGGCGGCGGGCATGAAGAACTCGTTTTCCCGCATGGCGATGCGTCTCGTACCGACGTGGTTTGCAGACGCGTTTTCGCGCAGAAAGTTTGCGGGAAGGGGATAAGCTGCGGCGGAGAAGGTTCCCTTGCGGAAAAATCGCGAGAATATTTACGCGAACGCTTGACGGGGCAGGGGAAAATTGCTATAATGTTGTTATGAAAAGAGCGGTATATTTCTGCCGCAAAGCAGAAGATGACTCAATAGAATAGGGGTTCGCACGGCAGTTTTTTTCGCATAGAAAGAAACTGCTCCTTTTCATATTTTTCGGAGAATTTACGTCAATACGCGGGCGCGCCCGCTTTACGGAGGCAACGACATGAAAAAAGTAGCAGTCATTATGGGAAGCGACAGTGATCTTCCCGTCGTGGAAAAGGCGTTTTCCGTCTTTGAGGAATACGGCGTTCCCTACGAAGTGCACGTTTATTCCGCACACCGTACGCCCGTAGAGGCAAAGTCCTTCGCGCAGACCGCGGCGGAGAACGGGTTTGGCGCGATCGTCGCGGCGGCAGGCAAAGCGGCGCACCTTGCGGGTTCGATCGCGGCGAACACCGTGCTACCCGTCATCGGCATTCCCGTGAAGAGCTCCACGCTCGACGGGCTTGACGCGCTCCTCTCCACGGTGCAGATGCCCGCGGGCATTCCCGTTGCGACCGTCGCCATCGACGGCGCGCAGAACGCGGCGCTGCTTGCGGTGCAGATCCTCGCCGTTTCCGAGCCGTCGCTTGCGGACAAGCTGCTCGACGCGCGCCGCGCGGCAACGGAGAAAGTGCTCAAAAAGGACGCGGAGATCGCCGCAAAATACAACAAGTAAAAAATTTTTTGGAAGGTAAGGAGATACAACAATGGAAAAGACCGTTCAGCTCTACGAAGGCAAGGCGAAGAAAGTTTACGCAACGACGGACGAGAACCTGTGCATCGTCTCGTACAAGGACGACGCGACCGCGTTCAACGGGCTTAAAAAGGGTACGATCGCGGGCAAGGGCGTCGTGAACAACCGCATGACGAATATGCTCATGCAGATCCTCGAAAAGGCGGGCGTTCCCACTCACTTCGTCGAGGAGCTTTCCGACCGCGACACCGTCGTCAAAAAGGTGAAGATCGTTCCGCTCGAAGTCATCATCCGCAACGTTTCCGCAGGTTCGTTCGCAAAGCGTTACGGCGTGGAAGAGGGGATCGTCTTTGACGAGCCCACCATCGAGTTTTCGTACAAGAACGACGACCTCGGCGACCCGCTCATCAACTCCTATCACGCTTTGGCGCTCCATCTCGCCACCAAAGAGGAGATCGAGACGATCAAAAAATACGCGTTCAAGGTCAACGAAGTGCTCAAAGCGTACTTCCTGCACCTTGGCGTGAAGCTCATCGACTTCAAGCTGGAGTTCGGCCGCCTTCCCAACGGCACCATCGTGCTTGCCGACGAGATCAGCCCCGATACCTGCCGCTTCTGGGACGCAAAGACCAACGAGAAGCTGGATAAAGACAGATTCCGCCGCGATATGGGCGGCGTAGAGGACGCGTATGCGGAAATCTTCAAGCGCGTCTCGAAAGGGGAGTAACCTGCATATGGAGCACGAAATTCACGAAGAATGCGGCGTGTTCGGCATTTTTGCGCCCGAGGCGCAGAAGGTCGCTTCCACGGCTTACTATGCGTTGTTTGCGCTCCAACACCGCGGGCAGGAGTCCGCGGGCATCGTCGTCAACAACGACGGCGTGTTCAATGCGTATAAAGACGTCGGTCTCGTCAACGACATTTTTACGTCCGACGTACTCAACAAACTCGGGCTCGGCAACATGGCGATCGGTCACGTCCGCTACGGCACAACGGGCACGAGCGGAAGAGAGAACGCGCAGCCCATCGTCGTCAATCACCTCAAAGGCAACATGGCGCTCGCGCACAACGGCAACCTTATCAACGCGACGGAGCTGAGAGCCGAGCTTGAAAACGAGGGCTGCATCTTCCACACGACTTCGGATACCGAAGTCATCGCCTACGTGATCACCCGCGAGCGCGTCAGGTCCCGTTCCATCGAAGAGGCGGTGCTCGCCGCGATGAACAAGCTCAAAGGCGCGTATTCGCTCGTCGTCATGTCTCCCTCAAAGCTCATCGCCGCGCGCGACCCGCACGGCTTCCGCCCGCTCTGCTTCGGCAAGCGCGACGACGGGAGCTACCTGATCGCTTCCGAGTCCTGCGCGCTCAACGCGGTGGGGGCGCACAAGGTGCGCGAGATCGAGCCGGGCGAAATGCTCGTCATCACCAAAGACGGCATCAAGAACGATACCTCCCACTGCGGCGGGAAGAAGGCGTTCTGCGTGTTCGAGTACTTCTACACGGCGCGCCCCGATTCGGAGATCGACGGCTGCTATGTGCACGACGCGAGAAAGCGCGCGGGCGCGTTCCTTGCGGAAAAATATAAGATCGATGCGGATATCGTCGTCGGCGTTCCCGATTCGGGTCTGGACGCGGCGCTCGGCTACGCGCAGGCTTCGGGCATTCCCTACGGCATCGGATTTCTGAAAAACAAATATATCGGCAGAACGTTCATCGCGCCCGATCAGAAGATGCGCGAGGACAGAGTCAAGATCAAGCTCAACGTCATCGCCTCTGCGGTGCGCGGCAAGCGCGTCATTCTCGTGGACGACTCCATCGTCCGCGGCACGACGAGCCGTCCCATCGTCAAGCAGCTGCGCGACGCGGGCGCGACCGAGGTGCATTTCCTCTCCTCCGCGCCCAAGTTCCTCAATCCCTGCTATTACGGTACGGACATTGACTCGCGCGAGAACCTCATCGCCTGCCACCACACCACCGAGGAGATCGCGCAGATCATCGGCGCGGATTCCGTCGGGTATCTCGATATCGAGCACGCCCGCCTGCTTGCCGGCGGCGACGGTTCGGGCTTCTGCTGCGCCTGCTTCGACGGCGTATATCCCACCGAGATCCCGCAGTCTGCGGGCAAAGACCGTTTCGAGCAGAGACCCATCGTCGGGCGTCCCATCAGCGAGAACCCCAAGTTCCAGAACCAAACGAAAAAAGCGTGAATGCGTTGAAAAGGGCGCGCTCTCCCGTTGCGGGAGAGCCGTCTGGAAAACGCGCTTCTGCATAACAAACAGGAGATTTCCATGGAAAAGAGTTATTCCGAAAGCTACAAAGAAGCGGGCGTAGACATTACCGCAGGATACAAGGCGGTCGAGCTGATGAAAAAGCACGTTGCCCGTACCATGCCCGAGGGTAAGGCGGATATCGGCGGTTTCGGCGGGCTGTTCCCGCTCGATGTCGCGGGCATGAAAAAGCCCATGCTCGTCTCGGGAACGGACGGCGTCGGCACGAAGATCAAGCTCGCGTTCCTCATGGATAAACACGACACGGTGGGGATCGACTGCGTCGCCATGTGCGTGAACGACATCGTCTGCTGCGGCGCGAAGCCCATCGTCTTTCTCGACTATATCGCCTGCGGCAGGAACTTCCCCGAGAAGATCGCCGCGATCGTGGGCGGCGTTGCGGAAGGGTGCGTGCGCGCGGGCTGCGCGCTCGTCGGCGGCGAGACTGCCGAACACCCCGGACTGATGCCCGAAGAGGAGTACGACCTCGCAGGCTTCGCGGTCGGCGTGGTCGACGCGGAAAAGGTCATCGACAATACCCGCATGAAGGAGGGCGACGTGATGCTCGCGCTGCCTTCGAGCGGCGTGCATTCCAACGGTTTCTCTCTCGTCAGAAAGGTGTTCGACGTGGAGCATTGCGACCTCGCCGCGCCCGTCGGGGAGCTTGGCGGCAAGTCGCTGGGAGAAGTTCTGCTCACGCCCACCGAAATTTACGTAAAACCCGTGCTCGCGCTTTTGAAAGAAGTGGAAGTCAAGGGCATTTCGCACATTACGGGCGGCGGGTTCTACGAGAATATGCCCCGTTCTATCCCCAAGGGGCTGGGCGTGAAAATTAAGAGAGCGGACGTCAAGGTGCTTCCGATCTTCGATCTCATTCAGAAGAAGGGGAACGTCTCCGAACACGATATGTTCAACACGTTCAACATGGGCGTGGGCATGAGCATCGTCGTTGCGAAAGAGGACGTCGAGAAGGCGGTTTCCGTGCTCAAAGCGAACGGAGAGGATGCCTACGTGCTCGGCGAGATCGTGAAGAGCGACGACGGGGTGATCCTGTGCTGAAAAAAGTTCCGATCGCCGTCCTCTGTTCGGGCGGCGGCACCAACTTGCAGGCGATTCTCGACAGCGCCGCGGCTGGCGCGATTCCCTCGGGGGAAGTCGTGCTCGTCGTCTCGGACAACGCCTCTGCGTACGCGCTCGAACGCGCCGCAAAGGCGGGCGTCGAGACCGCCGTTTTCGATCGGAAAGCCGTTCCGTCCCGCGCGGAACGCGAGGAGAAAATTCTCTCCGTATTGCAGGAAAAGCAGATCGGGCTTGTCATTCTGGCGGGGTTCATGACCATTCTGAGCGAAAAATTCACGCGGGCGTTTGAAAACCGCATCATTAACGTGCATCCGTCGCTTATTCCGAGTTTCTGCGGTCCCGGGTTTTACGGGCTGAAAGTACATGAGGCTGCGCTTGCGCGCGGCGTGAAGGTGACGGGCGCGACGGTGCATTACGTCAATGAAGTGTGCGACGGCGGACCGATCATCTTGCAGAAGGCGGTGAACGTGGAAGAGGGCGATACGCCCGAAACGCTGCAAAAGCGCGTCATGCGCGAAGCGGAGTGGAAAATTCTTCCCGCCGCGGCGGAGATCGTCTGCAAAAAACTGTTGCAGGGATAGATTCACGAATTTTTTCGCACAAAGGCTCGTCGCGGCGGAGCGCCATTTGCGACTGTTCGGCTTTACCGAACAGTACGCCTGAAACGCTCGCCGCTCCTCTTCGCAAAAAATCTTTCTGCAAAATCTTTTTTGCGAGTGCTGCGGTATGAGTATTCCGTGATCTGAGCAGGAAGTTGCGGGTACGCGCCCGCTCCTTGCCTTCCCCCTTGGGGGAAGGTGTCTGCGAAGCAGACGGATGAGGGGATAGGGCGTGCGCTAACCACACCTCCCGCTCTGCGGGCGAACCTTAGGGGCTTACAATTATAGTTCGCCCGCATTCACACCTACCTGAAAGTTGCTTGCGCAACAATTAGGGGTGAGCGGCGCGTTATGCGCATCACCGCGGTGCGGTGTGCGCGCACCGCGCTGCTGCGCATTACGCATGGCTCACCCTTGCACAGGGAGGGCAAGAACTCCCACCGTCACGGCTTTGCCGCGACACCTCCCTCAAAGAGGGAGGCAAGTTATAATCACTCGCGCAAGCAAAATCGCATTTTGCGCCCGCGCCCCACATTTGCGCATACCTGCGCTTACGGTGAAAGAGTGAAGGCGGTGATGCTATACTGTTGCTATCTATCACCGCCGAGAGAAAACACGCGGTCAGCCGCAGGCGTACCCGCGGGTTGTCTCTCAATCTCACGACTTTTTCTTTCATCAGTTTGAAAGAAAAAGTGTGAACATATTATGGAGGTTTTAATATGGCATATATCAGAAAGAGCATGAAGCGCGCGCTTTCGGGCAATTCCTACCCCGGGCGCGGGATCGTCATCGGCAAGAGTTCGGACGGCCGCAAGGCAATGTTCGCGTATTTCATCATGGGCAGAAGCGACAACAGCCGCAACCGCGTCTTTGTGGAAAACGGCGACGAAGTGACGATCTATCCCTTCGACGAGAGCAAGGTGGAAGATCCGTCCCTCATCATCTATTCGCCCGTCAAGCAGGTCGGGAGCGACATCATTGTCACCAACGGCGACCAGACAGACACCATCGAAGAATATCTGCAAAAGGGCAAGTGTTTCCGCTGCGCGCTGAATACGCGCACGTTCGAGCCTGACGCGCCCAACTATACGCCCCGTATCAGCGGGATCCTCCACCTCAAAAAGGGCGCGTTCACCTATGAAATGTCTATTTTGAAGAGCGCGGACGGCAAGGGCGTCAAGTGCAACCGTTTCACGTTCGACTATGAGCCCGTCAACGGCGTGGGGCATTTTATCCACACCTATGAAAAGGACGGCAATCCGCTCCCGACGTTCGGGGGCGAGCCTGAGCGCGTGGCGATCCCCAACGACGTCAACGCGTTCGCAGAGGAGATCTGGCAGAACCTCGACGAGAAGAACAAAATTTCGCTCTATGTCCGCGCCGTCAATCTGAGAACGTGGCAGACGGAGAGCGTGCTCATCAACAAATTCCAAAAATAAGCGGGCGTTTTTTCGCCCATCGACGGTTTCGATAACGAGAGAAGATAACGGAGGTCACAATCCAATGAACGAATTTTCTTTGAAATACGGCTGCAATCCCAACCAGAAGCCCGCGCGCATTTTTATGGCGGACGGGAGCGATCTGCCCGTGGAGATCTTAAACGGCAGACCGGGGTATATCAACTTTCTGGACGCGTTCAATTCGTGGCAGCTTGTAAAGGAGATCAAAGAGGCGACGGGCATGGTCGCGGCGACGAGTTTCAAGCACGTTTCGCCCACGTCCGCGGCAGTGGGGAAGGCTCTTTCCCCCGCGCTGAAAAAGTCCTGCTTCGTGGACGACATCGAGGGGCTTGACGATTCGCCCCTTGCGTGCGCCTATGCGCGTGCGCGCGGAACGGACAGAATGTCCTCGTTCGGCGATTGGATCGCGCTCTCCGACGAGTGCGACGAAGTGACTGCGAAAATCATCTCCCGCGAGGTCTCGGACGGCGTCATCGCGCCCGCGTACAGCCCCAAGGCGCTGGAAATCCTCAGACAGAAGCGCAAGGGCGGCTACAATATCGTGAAGATCGATCCTTCCTACGTTCCCGCCGAGATCGAGCGCAAGCAGGTGTTCGGCATCACGTTCGAGCAGGGGCGCAACAACTTCAAGATCGACCGCGCATTGCTTGAAAATATCGTCACAAAAAACAAGAACCTTCCCGAAGAGAAGGCGGTCGACCTCATCATTTCGCTCATCACGCTCAAATACACGCAGTCCAACTCCGTCTGCTTTGCGGCGGACGGGCAGGCGATCGGCGTGGGCGCGGGACAGCAGTCGCGCATTCACTGCACCCGTCTCGCGGCTCAGAAGGCGGACCTGTGGCACCTCCGCCAGCACGAGAAGGTGCTTTCGCTGCAATTTGCCGAGGGCGTGGGCAGACCCGAAAAGAACAACATTATCGACCTGTATCTCTCCGACGACGCCGACGAGGTGCTCGGCGACGACGTGTGGCGCAAGAACTTCGCCGTCCGTCCCGAACCCTTCACGCGGGAGGAGAAGGCGGCGTACCTGAAAACGATCACGGGCGTTTCGCTCGGGTCGGACGCGTTCTTCCCCTTCTCCGACAACATCGAGCGCGCGTTCAGAAGCGGCGTGAGCTACGTTGCCGAGCCGGGCGGTTCGGTGCGCGACGATCTCGTCATCGAGGCGGCGGACAGCCACAACATGGTGATGGCGTTCACGGGAATGCGCCTCTTCCACCACTAAGTTTTTCTGACGAAAATATATGCGCAAACTCATTGCAAAAGGGGTTTGCGCTTACGCTTTTAAAAAAAGACATTTACGAGACAGCAGAGGTAAGGTATGGACATCTTAGTCGTAGGCGGCGGCGGCAGAGAACACGCCGTCATCAAGGCATTGAAACAAAGCAGAAGGGCGGGCAAGATTTACGCGCTGCCCGGAAACGGCGGGATCGCGGCGGACGCGGAGTGCGTTCCCGTCAAGGCGACAGACGTTCAGGGCATCGTCGCGTTCGCGCGTGAAAAGAAGGTGGATTTCGCCGTCGTCACGCCCGACGATCCGCTCGTTCTCGGCTGCGTAGACGCGCTGGAAACTGCGGGCGTACCCTGTTTCGGACCCAACAAGAACGCGGCGGTCATCGAGGGGAGCAAGGTCTTTTCCAAGAACCTCATGAAAAAGTACGGCATTCCCACGGCGGCGAGCGAGACGTTCACCGATCCCGCCGCGGCGGTCGCGTATTTAAAGACGGCGTCCTATCCCGCCGTCATCAAGGCGGACGGGCTTGCGCTCGGCAAGGGCGCGGTCATCGTGAACAGCTTTGAAGAGGCGGAAAAGACGGTCAGGGAAATGATGGTCGACCGCGTGTTCGGCGCGAGCGGCGATCAGATCCTCGTCGAGGAATTTCTCACGGGTCCCGAAGTTTCCGTGCTCTCCTTCACCGACGGCAAGACCGTCGTGCCGATGGTCTCTTCCATGGATCACAAGCGCGCGAAGGACAACGACGAGGGGCTGAACACGGGCGGCATGGGTACGGTCGCGCCCAATCCTTACTACACCAAGGAGATCGCGGCGGAGTGCATGGAGAAGATCTTCCTGCCCACCATCCGCGCGATGAACGCCGAGGGGCGAACCTTCAAGGGCTGCCTGTACTTCGGGCTGATGCTCACCAAGGACGGTCCGAAGGTCATCGAATACAACTGCCGCTTCGGCGATCCCGAAACGCAGGTCGTGCTTCCGCTCCTGCAATCCGATCTTCTCGAAATCATGCTCGCGGTGCGCGGCGGATGCCTCAACGCGGACATGGTACGCTTCAAAGAGGGCGCGGCGTGCTGCGTCGTGCTCGCGTCGGAGGGGTATCCCAAGAAGTACGATACGGGTTTCGAGATCAAGCTGCCCGAAGTCGGCAGGGATGAAGCCGTCTACGTGGCGGGCGCAAAGCTGCAAGAGGGGAAGCTTGTGACGGCGGGCGGAAGAGTGCTCGGCGCCGTCGCCACCGCGCCGACGCTCCGCGAGGCGATCGGCAAGGCGTACGCCTTGGCAGATAAAATTCACTTTGAAAACGCATATATGCGGCGGGACATCGGCAAACGCGCCCTCGCCGCGATCAAGGGGGAATGAGCGTGGTTTACAGAATTTACGTTGAAAAGAAGAAGGGATTCGATAACGAGGCGCGCGCGCTCCTTGCGGACGTCACGGAGATCCTCGGCATTGCGGGCGTGGAGCGTATCCGCATTCTCAACCGCTACGACGCGGAGGACATCGGCGAAGAGCTGTTCCGCGAGTGCGTAAAGACGGTGTTTTCCGAACCGCAGATGGACGTTGCCACCGAAGGCGCAGACCTTGCGGGCGCGCGTGTGTTTGCGGTGGAGTATCTTCCCGGGCAGTTCGATCAGCGCGCAGACTCCGCGGCGCAGTGCATTCAGCTCATCTCCATGCAGCCGCGCCCCGTCATCCGCACGGCAAAGGTGTACGCGGTGTACGGGAACGTGACGGAAGAGGCGCTCGCCGCCATCAAAAAGTACGTCATCAACCCCGTGGAGAGCCGCGAGGCGTCTCTTGCGATCCCCGAAACGCTGAAAATTTCCCACCCCGTTCCTACCGAAGTGCCTACGCTCACGGGCTTTTTGGATCTGGACGCGGAGGGGCTTGCCGCGTTCGTCAAACAGTACGCGCTCGCCATGGACGAGGACGATATCGCCTTCTGTCAGGCGTATTTCAAGCGCGAGGGGCGCGATCCCACGCTCACCGAGATCCGCATGATCGACACCTATTGGTCGGATCACTGCCGTCACACGACCTTCCTTACGACCATCGACGGCGTGACGTTCGAGGACGAACTCCTGCAAAAGGCGTACGAGGAATATCTGGCGGCGCGCACGGAGATCGGGCGCACCAAGCCCGTCAACCTGATGGACGTCGGCACGATCGCCGCGAAACTTCTGAAAAAGCGCGGTATGCTGGAAAAGCTCGACGAGTCGGAGGAGATCAACGCCTGCACCGTCAAGATCAAAGTCAACGTTGACGGCGCGGAAGAGGATTGGCTGTTGCTCTTCAAGAACGAAACGCACAACCATCCCACTGAGATCGAGCCGTTCGGCGGCGCGGCAACGTGCATCGGCGGCGCGATCCGTGACCCGCTCTCGGGCAGAAGCTACGTCTACGCCGCAATGCGCGTGACGGGCGCGGGCGATCCGTTGCAGCCCGTCCGCGAGACCATGCAGGGCAAGCTCCCGCAGCGCAAGATCGTCACCACGGCGGCGGCGGGGTATTCCTCCTACGGAAACCAGATCGGGCTTGCCACGGGTCAGGTAGACGAGCTGTATCACCCCGGGTACGTCGCAAAGCGGTTGGAGATCGGCGCGGTCATCGCGGCGACGCCCGCCGAAAACGTGCGGCGCGAAGTTCCCGCTCCCGGCGATAAGGTCATTCTCCTCGGCGGCAGAACGGGGCGCGACGGCTGCGGCGGCGCGACGGGTTCCTCCAAGTCGCACACGCTCGAATCGCTCACCCACTGCGGCGCGGAAGTGCAGAAGGGCAACGCGCCCGAAGAGCGCAAGCTCCAACGCCTCTTCCGCAATAAGGACGCAATGCTTCTCATCAAGCGCTGCAACGACTTCGGCGCGGGCGGCGTATCCGTCGCCATCGGCGAGCTTGCGGACGGACTTTCCATCGACCTCAACGCCGTACCCAAGAAGTACGACGGGCTTGACGGCACCGAGCTTGCCATCTCCGAATCGCAGGAGCGCATGGCGGTCGTCGTCGAGGCGGACAAGACGGCGGACTTCATCGCCCTTGCCGAAAAGGAAAACCTCGAGGCGACGGTCGTCGCAACGGTCACGGAAGAGCCGCGCCTCGTCATGACGTGGAACGGAAAGACCATCGTCAATATCTCGCGCGAGTTCCTCAACTCCAACGGCGCGGAAAAGCACGTCGTCGTCGCGCCCGAAAAGGCGCAGCCGTACGCGCGCGAAGTCAAGGGTACGTTTACCGAAAATTATAAAAAACTTGCGGACGATCTCAACGTCTGCTCCAAGCGCGGGCTTTCCGAGCGGTTCGATTCGACCATCGGCGCGGGCACGGTGTTAATGCCGTTCGGCGGCAGGTATCAGCACACGCCTTCGCAGGCGATGGTGCACCTCGTCTCCGTCGAGAAGGGGCATACCGATACCGTCTCCTACATGGCGTGGGGCGGCAATCCCTACGTCGCGGAAAAGAGCCCCTATCACGGCGCATACCTCGCGGTGGTAGAGAGCGTTGCCAAGCTCATCGCCTCGGGCGCGTCGTATGAAGACGTGTATCTCACCTTCCAGGAATATTTCCTCAAACCGGGACACGATCCCAAGCGCTGGGGGCAGCCCCTCGCTGCGCTCCTCGGCGCGTTCAAGGCGCAGGTGGAGCTGGGGATCGCCGCCATCGGCGGTAAGGATTCGATGAGCGGCACGTTCGAGCATATCGACGTTCCGCCCACGCTCGTCTCATTCGCCGTCACCACGGGCAAGGTGAACGAAGTCGTCTCGCCCGAGTTCAAGGCTGCGGGGCATAAAGTCGTGCTGCTCGCGCCCGCATACGACGAGAACGGGTTGCCCGTCACGGCGTCGCTTCTGAGCGTCTTTGCCGAGGTCACCGCGCTGCTCCGTTCGGGGAAGGCTGTCGCCGCATACGCCCCGGGGTTCGGCGGCGTTGCGGAGGCGGTCATGAAGATGTGTTTCGGCAACATGATCGGATTCCGCTATGCGGACGGCGTGCGTACGGAGGAGCTGTTCGGCTACAAGTACGGCGCGTTCGTGCTCGAACTTGCGGAGGAGATCCCCGTCGGAACGCCGCTCGGCGAAACGACGTCGGAGAGCGGCATTTCCCTCGGCTTCGAGCGCATCTTCCTCACCGATCTTCTGAAAATTTACGAGGATAAGCTCGAACCCGTGTATTCCTGCAATATCGCGGCGCCCGAGGAGAGCGTTCCCGCCTACATCTGCCGCACGCCGAGCGGACTTGTCTGCAATACGAAGGTCGCGCGCCCCAAGGTGCTCATTCCCGTATTCCCCGGCACGAACTGCGAGTACGATACGGCGAAGGCGTTCGCGGACGCGGGTGCAGACCCTGAAATTTACGTTATCCGCAACCGCACCGCGGACGAAGTCGCGCGGGCGGCGGAAGAATTCGCACGCAAGATGGGGGAGAGCCAGATCGTGTTCGTTCCCGGCGGATTCTCGGGCGGCGACGAGCCGGACGGCTCGGGCAAGTTCATCACGGCGTTCTTCCGCGGCGAAGCGGTGCGCGAACAGGTCGCCCGCCTTCTCGAAGAGCGCGACGGTCTGATGGGCGGTATCTGCAACGGATTCCAGGCGCTCATCAAGCTCGGGCTTGTGCCTTACGGCAAGATCATCGAGACGGACGAGAACTGTCCTACGCTCACCTATAACAACATTGCGCGTCACCAGTCGCGTATCGTGCGCGTGCGGGTCGCGTCGGTGAAGTCGCCTTGGCTTGCGGGCGTGGAAGCGGGCGAGATCTTCTCCGTGCCAATTTCGCACGGCGAGGGCAAGTTTGTCGCCTCCGACGCGCTCATCAAACAGCTTGCCGAGAACGGGCAGATCATGACGCAGTACGTCGATCTCAACGGCAACCCGACGATGGACGTGCATTTCAACCCCAACGGCAGCGCGAGCGCGATCGAGGGCATTCTTTCGCCCGATGGCAGGGTGTTCGGCAAGATGGGGCATTCCGAGCGCAAGGGCTACGGACTGTACAGGAACGTTCCCGGCGAATACGATATGAAGCTCTTCGAGAGCGCGGTGAAATATTTCAAGTAAGATATTCACACTTTTTTCCGCGAACTGACGCGGAAAAAAGTCGTGATTTTGAGAGACAACCCGCGGACACGCCTGCGGCTGACCGCGTGTTTTCTCTCGGCGGCGATAGATAGCAACAGTATAACATCGCCGCCTTCACTCTTTCCCATAAGCGCAGGTATGCGCGAATGTGGGGTGAGCAGCGCGTTATGCGCACCACCGCGGTGCGGTGTGCGCGCGCTGCGAACTAAGAAATTGCCATTTCAGCGGCAATTTCGTGACCGAAGCGACACATTACCTTGGTGTCGCTGAGACGGGCGGAGGCGTAGCCTCCTTGCGCGAGTGATTGGAAACGGGTTCAAACTTTTTCCGCAAACCGACGCGGAAAAAAGTCGTGAGATTGAGAGAAAACCCGCGGGTACGCCTGCGGCTGACCGCGTGTTTTCCTCGCCGCCGCTCTTTCGCAACAGTGCAGCACGCGGCGGCAAGGCTCCCCTGTGTAAGGGGAGCTGTCCCGCAGGGACTGAGGGGTAGTATTCCCCTTGGGGACAGGGTGCGGTTTTATTTGCGCGAAGAACCGCGGCTTTCAAAGGCGGCAGAGATACGGAAGGAGATTGTCATGAAAACAGATATTGAGATCGCACAGGAAGCGGCGCCGGAGCATATTCTGCGCGTTGCGGAGCGCGCCGGACTTTCCGAGGACGAGATCGAATACTACGGAAAATATAAGGCGAAGATCGATCTTGCCGTCATGAACCGCAAAAAGGCGGACGGCAAACTCGTGCTCGTGACGGCGATCACGCCCACGCCCGCAGGCGAGGGCAAGACGACCACGACCATCGGTCTTGCGGACGGAATGCGCCGCATCGGCAAAAACGTCGTCGTCGCGCTCCGCGAACCGTCGCTCGGTCCCGTGTTCGGCGTGAAGGGCGGCGCGGCAGGCGGCGGCTATGCGCAGGTCATTCCCATGGAGGACATCAACCTGCACTTTACGGGCGATTTCCACGCCATCGGCGCGGCGAACAATCTGCTCGCCGCCATGCTCGACAACCACATTTTTCAGGGCAACCACCTCGGCATCGACAAAGACCGCATCACGTGGAAACGCTGCGTGGATATGAACGACCGTCAGCTCCGCTATGTCGAGGACGGGCTGGGCGGCGGCAAGAACGGCGTGCCGAGAAAGGATGGCTACGACATTACCGTCGCAAGCGAGATTATGGCGATTCTGTGCCTTGCGACCTCTCTTTCTGACCTCAAAGCGCGCCTCGGGCGCATCATCGTGGGGTACACGTTTGAAGGGAAGCCCGTCACGGCGGACGATCTGAAAGCCGCGGGCGCAATGACCGCGCTTTTGAAGGACGCGTTGAAGCCCAACCTCGTCCAGACCCTCGAACACACGCCCGCCATCGTCCACGGCGGACCGTTCGCGAACATTGCGCACGGGTGCAATTCCGTCATCGCAACGCGCACGGCGTTGAAGCTCGGCGACTATGTGATCACCGAAGCGGGCTTCGGCGCGGACCTCGGCGCGGAGAAATTCCTCGACATCAAATGCCGCGTCGCGGGTCTGAAACCCGCCGCCGCAGTGGTGGTCGCCACGGTGCGCGCGCTCAAAATGCACGGCGAACTGCCCAAAAACGCGCTCGCCGAGGAGAATTTGGAGGCGCTGAAAGCGGGACTTCCCAACCTTCTGCGCCACGTCCGCAACATGAGAGAGGTGTACGGACTGCCCGCGGTCGTCGCCGTCAACCGTTTTCCCACCGATACGGACGCGGAGATCAGGCTCGTCATGGACGCCTGCAAAGAGCTGGGCGTCAACGTCGTTCTGTCCACCGTCTGGGCGGAGGGCGGCAAGGGCGGCGAGGAGCTTGCGCGCGAAGTCGTCCGCCTGTGCGAACAGCCGAACGATTTCCGCTTTTGTTACGATGAAAAGCTGCCTATCAAGGAGAAGATCCGCGCCATCGTGACCAAGGTGTACGGCGGGCAGGGCGTTGCTTACACGCCCGAGGCGGAGGCGCAGATCGCGCGGCTGGAAGAACTCGGGTTCGGCGGCACGCCCGTCTGCATGGCAAAGACGCAGTACTCCTTCTCCGACGACGCGACCCGTCTCGGCGCGCCCGAAGGGTTCACCGTCACGGTGCGCAATGTCAAGGTTTCCGCAGGCGCGGGATTCGTCGTTGCGCTCACGGGCAATATCCTCACCATGCCGGGGCTTCCGCCCGTTCCCGCCGCCGAGCGCATCGACGTGGACGAAACGGGAAAAATCACAGGACTGTTCTGATGGACGAAACATTGATGAAGGCCGCGGTATCACCCCTGTTGGAGTGGTACCGCGTTTGCAAACGCGACCTTCCGTGGCGGAAGGCGCGCAGTTTCTATACGGCGCTCGTCTCCGAGCTGATGCTGCAACAGACGCGCGTCGAGGCAGTCAAGGAGCGTTACGTTCTCTTTTTGCGGCGTTTCCCCACGCCCGAGGCGCTCGCCGCGGCGAGCGAGGAAGAGGTGCTCAAAATGTGGGAGGGGCTGGGGTACTACTCCCGTGCCCGCAATCTGCACAAGGCGGCGAAAATCCTCGCGGCGGAGGGACTTCCGCAGGATTTTAACGGCGTGCGCGCCCTTCCCGGGGTGGGCGACTATACCGCGGGGGCGATCTGCTCCATCGCGCTGGGACTTCCGCAGCCCGCGGTGGACGGAAACGTTCTGCGCATTCTGAGCCGCCTGTACGCGGACGGCGCGAATATCGACGAGCCTGCGACCCGCGCGCGCTTTTCCGAATTGCTCCGCGCGGCGTATCCGCCCGAGACGGGGGATTTCTGCGAGGCGCTCATGGAGTTGGGCGCAATCGTCTGCGTGCCGAACGGCGCGCCGCTGTGCGGGGAATGCCCGTGGAAGGAGCTTTGCCGCGCGCACCTCGCGGGCGAAGAGGAGAACTATCCCGTTCGCAGCGAAAAAAAGGCGCGGCGCGTCGTGGATGCTACCGTGCTCGTGTTGCAGTGCGGCGAAAAATTCGCGCTGGAAAAACGCCCCGCCAAGGGCTTGCTCGCAGGGCTTTGGCAGTTTCCCTTTTTCGAGGGGGACGCGCCCGATCTCGGGGAAGCCGTTGCCGAAAAGCGCGCCAAGCATATTTTCACGCACGTGGAATGGCGTATGCGCGGCAAACTCGTGCGTATCGATGCGGAATTGCCCCGTTATGTGTGGGCGACGGCAGATGAGATCGCGCGCACCTATGCCGTTCCGTCGGCATTCAGGGCGTTTATGGAGTGGATCAGATAACGATCGGCAACGATCCGCCGCGGCGGCGGATCGTTATCTGCAAATAAAAAAAGCCGTCCGAAAGGGCGGCTGAACGATTTTTGCGGGCGTTATTTTTCAGGATTCGGGCAGGGCGTATCCTTGACCATCTGCGAATAGGGGAGCGGCTCGTAGCCGAGCGCGGTGTAAAGGGCGATGGCGCGCGTGTTGTCGGGCTCGACTTCGAGGCGCAGGCGCGCCGCTCCGAGCGTATCGGCAAAGGCGAAAAACTCCCTGCCAAGTCCCTTGCTGCGGAACGCGGGGCGGAGATAGATCTCGTCGATCCAGAGGCACACCCCGCCGCCTTCGCGCGAGTAGGTCTTTTGCAGAAGGGCGTACCCCGCGGGCGTTTCGCCGTCGCATAAAAGGTAGCAGGAAATGTACGCGTCCGAGCGCATAAGCTCGTCGAACGCGCGCATATGATATTCCGCGGGCACGGCGTGCGCCACGGCGGGAGAAGCGTAGAATTCTTCGGAGAGCGCGAGGAAGAGCGATCTGTCCTCAAAAGTAAGTTTGCGTATCATACGGCTATTGTATCAGAGCGGGCGCGCTTTGTCAACGGGGCGCGGCAAAAAGTTGTTCGATAATGTTGACATTTTATCCTGCAGATGATACAATACATAGTAACGAAACTATATGACAAAACAGAAGGAATATGAAATGAGTGTATTGATTTGCGATTCGAACGGGGAGCTTTGGCATACCCGTGCAAAGGAGCTGGGGCTTGATTACATCTCCATGCCCTATTTCGTGGACGGAGAGGAATACTATTACGACCTCGGGGAAAAGACCGATTTCCGTAAGTTTTACGACCTTGTGCGCGGCGGGAAGATCCCCACGACGCAGGCTCTGAACCCCGAGGACTATAAGCGCATTTTAACGCCCTATTTCGAGAAGGGCGAGGACGTGCTCTACGTGAGCTTTTCGCACAAGCTGAGCGGGACGTTCCAATTCCTCAATCTTGCGCTCAACGAACTCAAAGAGACCTATCCCGACCGTAAATGCACGGTGTTCGATACGAACAGTATCTCGCTCGGCGCGGGCATTCAGATGGAGGAGGCGGCAAAGCTCAAACGGGGCGGCGCGTCCGACGAGGAGATCCTCGCGTTCCTGAAAGACTTCACAAACCGCGTATGCGTGTACTTCGTGGTGGACGATCTGATGCACTTGAAGCGCGGCGGCAGGTGCTCGGGGCTGGCGGCGTTCGCAGGCACGCTCTTGCAGCTCAAACCGCTTCTTTCCATGGGCGCGGACGGCGGGCTTTCCGTGCTCGGGAAAATTTCCGGAAGAAAGAAGGCGATCCGTACGCTTGCGGATAAAATTATCACCGAGCTTCAAGACGAGGAGAAGTACAACGTCTATATCCTCGACGCGGACTGTCCCGAAGAGGGAGATAAACTGCGCGATCTGGTGCTGGAAAAACGCCCGAACGCGAAGATCGTGCGGCAGATCGTCGGTCCTGTCATCGGCTCGCACTGCGGTCCCGGGACGCTCGGCGTTGTGTTTGTCGGCGCGAAGAGACCCGTTCCGCTGAACGGTTGAATATGATTCCGTCCGCCGCCCTGTTTGGGACGGCGGACGTTTTTCTTTGCGTGCGCGGCGCGTTTTTTGGCGCGCCGCGCCCGATTTCAATACAAAACTTCAAAACAAAAACGCCGCCCTTGAAAGGCGGCGTTTTTTGTACCCTTTGCGGGAAATCTTCGATCAGTCTGCTTTGAAGGGCAGGAGCGCGGCAACGCGCGCACGCTTGATGGCGGTTGCAAGTTCGCGCTGGTGCTTTGCGCAGGTGCCGGTCATGCGGCGGGGCAGGATCTTGCCGCCCTCGCTGATGAACTTGCGGAGCTTGTTCGTCTCTTTGTAGTCGATCGTGCTCTTTTCCTGGCAGAACAGGCAGACCTTCTTGTAATTTTGTCTCTTGTAGTTTTTCTTGGGAGCCCGCTCGCGCGCTTCGCTTCTCTCGCGGACAGGCGCCTCGGGAGCTGCTTCCGCGGGTGCGGTCTGCTCCGTAACGACTTCGTTCTCTTCCATGATAATCACTCCTTATGAATTCAAATGCTGCGTTCAGAAGGGGATGTCCCCGTCGTCGTCGAACGCTTCGAGCGCGGGCTTTTTCTTGGGCGCGGCGCTCCGTTCACTGCCCGAGGGTGCATCGTAGAAATCATTGCCGCCGTCGGAACTGCCCTTGGGGGTCAGAAATTCAACGTCTTGCGCCATAACGTCCACCGAGGTGCGGCGGACGCCGTCGTTGCCCTCGTACTGGCGGATCTGCAGATCGCCGTACACCGCGATCTTGTTTCCCTTTTTGGTGTACTGGGCGACCTGTTCGCCAAGCCTGCGCCATGCGGTCACGTTATAAAAATCCGTTGCGCGGTTTTCGCCGTAACCTCTGTTTACGGCAACGGCAAAGCGGCATACGGGCACGCCGCCCGAAGTCTCCGTAAGCTCCGGATCGCGCGTGAGATTTCCGATCAAAAACACCTTCGTCATTTTACTTTTCCTCGACTTTCGTAATCATGCGGCGCAGGACGACGTCAGAAATGCCGGCGATACGGTCAAGTTCGCGGACCGCTGCGCCGTTTGCATGGAACGTCATGAGCGCGTAGAACGCATCCGTCTTGAACGCGATGGGGTACTGCGTCTTTTTCACGCCCCACTTGTCGGTCGCCTCAACGGCGCCGCCCATCGTGGTGACGATGTCGGCATACTTTTTGAGTTCTGCCTCTCTCGCCTCGTCCTCCATGTCGCTCCGGAGCAGGATGAGCATCTCGTACTTCTGCATAATATTTCACCTCCCGGTCTTAATCGGCATACCTCGCGGGTATGCAAGGCTTGTTCGGGCATTTTCTGCCCGTCTTTGTATTGTACAACAAAATTGTGCGGAAGTCAACCGATTTTGACTTCCGCACGCATACGTTTTCAAATTTTGTGCGCGCATTTGCGCCGCGCTCTTATCAGCCGCCCGTCGGAGGGATCTTGTCGAGAATTTCTTTGATATAGCTCATCATGTTGTTGATGGAGAACTCGTTGAAGTTGCGCATCGTTGCGATCGTCATGTTGTTTTCCCCTTTGAGTGCGTAATCGTAGGGGAGGTCGGCAAACGGGTTTTCGTCAATAAATTCGTGCAGCCAGAGCATCCAGAGGGGAAGCGTCTTGATGGTCGCCGAGGCGCCCGTCATGACGGGCGCAATGTCGAGAATTGGCATATCCGTTTTGTCAAGCCCGTCGATGAGGTGCAGTGAGCCGTAAGTCGTGCCGCCCGCGCCGTGCGTGCAGCCGCTCTCCTCCGTCCCGGGGCAGATCTCGCAGCCGAACAGCAGATACCAGACCCCGCTCAGATAGCGGTCTACGGCAACGTCCTCACGTTTTTGCCCCGCCGTGCCGTCCTCTTCCGTCGGCGTCCAGCCTGCCGCCCAAGTGAGTTCTGTATCCTTTTCCTCTACAAAGGTTGCCGTCGTCGGGTTCCCTTCGGAATCCGTGCCGCTCTTGTAGTAATACTTTGGCTGAACGTCCGATTCAACGACGATCCACCAGCGTTCGGGAACTTCTTCCATGACGGGGTTCTTGTCGCCGTCGAAAACGGGTTCGCCCGTTTCTGGGTCGGTCTTTTGTCGTTCATACGCCGCGCGGTGCATAAAGCGCACCGTCTGCGCGTCCTCGCCCTCGCCCCAGACGACATAGGCGTAATCGGGTACGCTGGGCCCCTCCTCGCCTTCGATCTCCTTCGTGGAGAACACGACGCGTTTGCCGCTCTCTTTGTAGATATATTCCGTCACGGTGCGTTCAAGGTCGACGCGCTCGCGGACGGAGTTCTCCGCATAGACGATCGAGCCGTCTTCGAGCTGCGTCTCTTCCAGTACGTAGCGGTAGATATATACCCCGCGGGAATCTGTGCAGAGGGGATACGCCACGCGTTCGGTCTGCGGCTTGCCGTCGCGGAGATGCGTGCGCTCCGTGCAGAAGTAGTAATAGGTCTTTTCGCCGCCGTTTTCCATATAGTACCGCTCCGTTCCCTGTTCGGGATCGAGCTTGGTATATTCGACGGGGACGTCCGCTTCCGCGAGAACGGAAGTATTGTCGGGCAAAGCCGTCGCTTCGCCGCCGTTTGCGTAGTCGATATATTTCCATTCGTACGCATCGGGATTGGGGATGATTTCAACGGTGTCTTTGACGTAATACTGCGTTTCGACCGTCGTGACTGCGCCGTCGCCCTCGCCCGTCGTCGTTTCGACGAGACGGCGGTAGACGGCTCCGCTTCCGATGACGCTGCTCAACGACGCGCTCTGTCCGCCGAGAACGTCCTCGCGGAAGTATCCTTCGAGCACGATCTGCGCGCCGTCGGTCGTTTTGCGCGTCTCGGTGACTGCAAGATCGTCCGCTATGATCGTCTCGGGGCGGAGAATCGCTCCGCCCGCGGAGTTGGTGTTATCGGAAGGATCATACCCGTCGATAAGGTCGCTGTATGTTTTACCGTTCGTGCCCGTATCGCTCATATCGAGGTAGGAATACAGCTCGTCGCCGAAGACCTGCGCGACGGTGAGGCCCTGAATGTCGTCCGCCAGCGTATCGAGTGAGCTCATTTTCAGGTTGCGCAGGATTTTGTTGCCCTCGATGGCTTCCGCGTCAAGCATGTCGCACAGGCGCAGGGTGTCGATGGTGGTCCCGAGGTCGCCGATGGGGGTATCGGCAACGGATTTGAGCAGCTGCGCGGAATCTTGCGTGATCTCGATGATCTGCCCCAGCGTCAGGGAATCCACCATGTCCGCGTCCGTCATATCGGAGATGCGCCAATCCTGCATTGCTTTGAGGATGGGCGCGGAATTTTCGTCGATGGTGACGACCTGCGAAAGGCGGAGCGATTCGATGCGCGACGCGTCGGAAAGGTCGTTCAGCGTCCAATCCTTGATGGCGAGGAGGATCCCCGTCGTGTTTTCGTCGATGGTGATCACGTCGCCGATGGTCACGTTCTGAATGAGGTCGGAGCTGCCCGTCAGGTCCTCGACCTTGCGGACGGGGTAGGGTCTGCCCGTGAGCGGATCGGTGAGCATGGTAATCCCGCCGTTCTCGTCCACGGTGTAGTTCACGCCCTCGGTGCCGTAGCAGAGCGCAAGAATGACGGCGGCGGAGTCGATGCCCGCGTCGAGAATGGATTCGAGCGGCATGGAATTGATGATCGCGTTCGCTTCGGAGACGAGTACGCCCAGTGTGCGCGCCTCCTTGCCCTCGTTCATGACGATCTGCCCGTCCACGATCTGATAGTCGCCGCCTTCCTCGTTCGAGCCTTCCGTGCCGTAGCAGAGCGCGATCATGAAAGGCTCGCTCTCTGCGTTCACGGAGAGCATCGCGCCGAGCTGCGCGGTCATGATCACGTCGTCCATGAGGTAGAAGGCGAGCCCGCCGAAGGGCGTCGTCGAGAGCGTCTCTTTATCGACGGAAATGCCGTATGCGCTCACCTGCTCGACAAGGCTGTCCACCATTGTGTCCACGACGGGCGAGTATTTGGAGAAGGTGGAGAGGCTGATGTTCTGCGGCTCGGTCAGGGAATTGATGTCGTTGCGCACATCCGTAACAATGTCGATGACCGATTTGTTGAGGTATTCCTCAGTGAGAAGTCCCTCATTGAGTTTGAGGAAGTTCAGCAAATTCCGCGACGGAGTGACGGCGAGAAAGTATCCGCCGCCCAGCAACCCGCCCACGACGGCGAGCATGCCGAAGAGGAACGCCAGAAGCAGCGCAAGAATGCGCCCGAGGTAGCCCTTGGGCGTGTATCGTGTGCGGGGAAGGATTTTTCCTTCCTTCACGAGTTGTTTTTCCAGTGCAAGCTGCTGTGCCTGCGTCGCCTTCTGCGCCTGCTTTTTCTCCGCCCGCGTCTGCTTGGCGGGGTATCCGGCAGCCGTATCCGGTTTGTTTTCTTTCATAGCGTTACCTGCCTTATATTTATGTTTGGCAATTTTTACGATTTTACGACGAGGAACTCTCCCGCGCCGTTCAGCTCGTATTCTTCCAGTCCCTCCGCGAGGAAGGTGTCTCCCGCGGCAAAGGGAGTCTCTCCGCGCGCCCACTTGAAATATCCCGCGCCGCGTTTGACGCGGATGCGTTCGCTGCCCGCAGGAAAGCGTTTGAACCGCCCGTCGCTGACGATGAACAGGAGATTTTCCGCCGCCTGCACCGTTGCGCCCTGAACGCGGACCGCTTCGCCGAAAGCCGGCATGGGGGAGGGGAGCGCGGCGGCAAACGCCGCTTCGTCTGTCTTTTGCAGTTTCATAGTTCCATTATATCTCGCGCGCGCGTAAAATGCAAGCATTTTCGGAAAAGTGCGGACAGAACGGTGCGTTCCGCTATTCCTCGTCGGGCGGGAGCATCCCGCCCACGGAGCGGAAGGAGTCCAGCTTGCGCCCGATCGTTCCCGTGCGCTTTTCCGCGCTCTCCACGGTGTCCTGCGCCTCCTGCAGCTTTTTGCGCGTCTTTTCGAGCAGTTCGGCGAACTTTGCGAAGTCGGCGCGGAAGGAATCGAGCATGAGCCGCAGCTCGCCCGAGCGCTTTTCGATCGCCGCGGTGCGGAAGCCCGTCTGCAGGGTGGAGAGGAGCGCGCCGAAGTTGGTCGGTCCGCAGGCGAGCACGCGCCGCATTCTCAGCCAGTCCGAAAGCCCGTTCGTGCGCATGATCTCGGCGTAAAGCCCCTCGGAGGGCAGGTACATGACCGCAAAGTCGGTGGTGAGCGGCGGCAGGATATATTTTTTCGCAATCGAATCCGCCTGTAATTTTACGGCGCGTTCAAGGTTCTTGCGGGCGCGTTCCTCGCACTCCCTGTCTCCCCGTTCGGAGGCGTCCACCAGCCGTTCGAACTCTTCCACGGGGAACTTGCTGTCTACGGGCAGGAACATTTCGCCGTCCTTTGCGGGCAGGACGATGGCGAAATCGACGAGCGAATTGTCCAAGGGGTTGAGCTTTACGCTGCGGCGGTACTGCTCGGGCGCGAGCATCTGTTCGAGCACGGCGTCGAGCTGCGCCTCGCCCCAGGTGCCGCGCAGTTTGACGTTGGTGAACACCCGTTTGATGTCCGCCACGTTTGCGGAAAGTCCCTTCATTTCGCCCACGCTCTGGTACATTTTTTCCAGACGCTCGGAGATGCGCGCAAAGGAGTCGGAGAGCTTTCCGTCGATGGAATTCGTCAGTTTGTCGTCCACCGTGCGGCGGATGCGTTCCAGGTTCTGCGCATTCGTCTCTACAATGTATTTGATGTCGTCGGAGAGGCGGTTCTGAATGCCCGTGAGCCGCGCTTCCGTCGAGCGGTTGAGCGATTCGAGCACGCGCGCGTTGTAGTCGGCGATCTTCCCGACGGCGTCCGTCTTTTCTTCCAGGCGTTTGAGCTGTTCCGCCGCCGCGCCGCCACCCTCCCGTTTCTTTTTCAGGAGCAGAACTGCGAGCAGAACAAGGCAGAGTACGGATAAAATGATGCTGATGATGAGCAGTGTTTCGGTCATGGTACCTCCTTCACAATTCACGAATTTCTTTTTGAACTGACGTCGTCGCGGCGGAGCACACCCTGCGGGCGGTTCGGCTGCGCCGAACGCCGCGCTTAAAACGCCCGCCGCTCCTCTTCGCAAAAAATCTTTCTGTGAAATCTTTTTTGCGAGCGCTGCGGTATTACAATCTCGTGATTTTGAGAGACAACCCGCGGGCGCAAAATGCGATTTTGCTTGCGCGAGTATAACTTGCCTCCCTCACTGAGGGAGGTGGCGCGGCAAAGCCGCGACGGTGGGAGTTCTTGCCTCCCTCTTTGAGGGTGAGCCATGCGTAATGCG
>CALVMN010000002.1:0-99137 GCA_944346365.1 Candidatus Gallimonas merdigallinarum | reverse complement strand
GTTTTCCTCCTGATCTGTAAAAATAAAAAAGTTAACTAAGTATATCAATTCCTGCCCCGCCGTGTCAACTTAAATGAAATCCAAAAAGATGAATTTTTTATTTAATATGCGCGTTGAGCGGTTTTGGACGATTCAGAGCAGTATTTCAATTCGTCTTTTCGGACAATTTTCGGATTTAAGTTAAACGGGATTATCCAAATTACTTACACTGTTCTTGTATGGTGAAAGTTGTGAAATAAGATTTAAAAGTTCTTCGGAGAGAGAATTGATTTGTTGCAATAAATGAGAATATGCCTGATTGTCATGCGGCATAATGAAAAAATCGGTCAGAGAAATTTCAAGGGCATCGCAAAGGAGGCAAACGGTTTGCAGATTCGGAAGCGTATGGCGTTTGCGCATTTTATATAATGTGTCAGCATTAATATTGGCGGTAAGACTCAGCTGATAAAGGGACATGCCGCGCTTATGTAAGAAATATTTTAATCGATTGAAGAAAAGTTCACTTGTCCAAGAATCAAGATTATTTGCCATAACAATGCCTCCCTTATTCCGTCGACAAAGTAAAACAGAATCAGAAAAATGTCTGAAAAAAAACAGATTTTTCCGGACAAATGTATTATAGCAAAAAGTTCGGACTATGTTAAAATCATATTCAGGAAAAAACGAATCTTTTCTAAGGTGCGAAATAGGGATGGATAAATTACGCGAGACAGCCGAAATACCCGCGGAAAACGCGGCCGCATATTTTTTTCCCGCGATTGCGAAAGAGGATATATACCATAATAAAGCGATACGTGTATGCGCGTATTGCAGGGTATCCACGGACAGCGATGCGCAAGCGACATCTTTTGCATTACAAAAGGAGCATTATCAGAATCTGATTCATGCTCATCCGAATTGGATTCTGAAACACATTTATGCGGACGAAGGGATTTCCGGAACGTCTTTAAAAAAGCGAGATGAATTTAATAAAATGATCGCTGCCTGCAGGGCAGGAGAATACGACCTGATTGTTACAAAATCCGTATCGCGTTTTGCAAGAAACCTGGTCGACTGCGTATCATTGGCGAGGGAACTAAAAAACCAGAATCCGCGTGTCGGTATCTATTTTGAAACGGACGGACTGAATACGTTAACGGAGGATTCCGAATTAAGACTATCGATTTTGGCATCGTTTGCGCAGGAAGAGTCGGTCAAGAAAAGCGAAAGCATGGTCTGGTCTTTAAAGGAGCGTTTTAAAAATAAAAAACTGCTCACTCCGGAGTTATACGGATACCGGCGTCCCAGAGACGCCGCGGGAAAATATATAAAAGAGGGCGGTCTTGAAACCGACGAAGCGGAGGCTGCAGTTGTCAGGTTTATTTTTAATTCGTTTTTAGCAGGATACTCGACCGAAAATATTGCTGCAATCTTGACAGACCTGGGACTTCCGACAAAAATTGGAAACCAAAAATGGAGTGCGGGTTCTGTAAATTATATTCTTCGCAATGAGAGGTATTGCGGAAGCGTCCTGACATGGAAAACATTCACGTACGATATATTTGAGCATAAGAAAAGAAGAAACAGGAAGGATCGCGATCAGTATTTATATAAAGGACATCACCCCGCAATTGTCACGGTGGCACAGTACGAGGCAGTGCAAACGCTTTTAGAAGAAAAACGCAGGGGGACGCGGGGCGGGCTGCATTATATGCATGTGGTTGACGAAGGTGTGTTTCAGGGGTATGTGCCTGTGGATCATCATTGGGTAAATGATGATCCGGAAGCCTATTTTGAAGCTTCGGAAAGCGTAAGTCAGGAAAAAAAGGATATAAAGTTAAAACGTTCTTATTTCAGTCATTTTGATCTATCGGGATATCAGGTTGTGCGAGGGCAATATCTGACCGTAAGGTCAGAATTGCCGAGGATCAGCATTTTTGAGAATAGAATCGTATTTAACAGTTCCTGCGGGAAAAAGTTAAAAGATTTTTCTTACATACAACTTTTATTGCATCCGACTGAACGCAAAATTGCCATAAGACCATGCAGGCAAAACGATGTTTTCCGTATACTCTGGAATACGGGGAAAAATGCAATGAATAAGAGAATAAGTTGCCCTTATTTCGGCAAGGCGTTGTTTCGGATCATGGAATGGAATCCTGAGTTTCATTACAGGGTGTTCGGTTCATGGATCGAGAAGGGTGACGATCGTATCATGATATTCAATTTAACGGATGCGCTTCCGTTCGCGCTTTGCCGGCAGGACGATCCGATCGGAAAAACAGAAGCTGCGGTATGTCCCGAGGGAGAGGAGAATGTTTTCGGAGAAGAATTTTATGATTTTGTTCTTGAAAATAATCTGTATTACAGCCGTGAAAGGAGCGGATGGAACGTTCGGGCAGAATGCAAGTGCGTTGAAGAACATCCTGCGGTTCGCGTTTTGTCGCAGATGGAATTACAGGAAAGTGCAGCGGAATTAAAATTGCAATCGGAGCAGAGCGAATGAGTGAAAATATGATAGCCGACGCAGAGAGCGAAGAACAGGAAACTGTCAATTTGGCAGGTTACCAAGTGGCGAAAGCCGAATTATTTGCACATACACGCGAACCGGCAATAACAGTTTGGGAAGATAAAATTAAATTCAATATGGCTTGCCTGCGGAGATTTCCCGGGGTAAAGTATATCCAGCTGCTGATCCATCCGGAAGAATTTCGGCTGATTGTGCGACCGTGTGAAGCAGACGCCCCCGATTCGCTGCGCTGGGCGAACGGCGGCGGGGAGAAAGAGATAAAAAACCGCGAAATGATCTGTCGGTTATTTGCGGCGAAATTGTTTGACTTAATGTCCTGGCAAAAGCAATATCGGTATAAAATGCTCGGAAAGCCGGCAATTTACAAGAATGAGGCGCTATACTTGTTTAAGCTGACGGACTTTGAACTGTTCATAAATAACGGCAGTAAAAAGCAGAGATCGTGGCTTCCGGAAGATTGGCGCGATTGCTTTGGGGTTCCGTTTGAAAAACATGACGATTTGTACAAAATCAATTTGGCGGAAGGTTATATTACGACAAATAAAATGGGGGAGACAGAATGAACGATACATTGATCCATGAGATTGACCTGAATGGATATCAGCTTGTCAGAAGCCAATATTTTCAGAAACAGCCCGAACCTGTACTTACGCTGTTCCAGACTGCGATCGCGTTCGGACAGGGAGTTTTTCAGGCATTGAATAATTGCGAAGCGGTACATATTTTGCTCAGCAATCACGATAAGCAAATCGTGATACGTCCGGTGGCGTCCAATACGCCCGATGCGGTTATCTGGAAAAAAAGCGCCGAACCGAAGTATACAAAAATCGAGTGCCCGCGATTAACGCGTACCATCTATGAACGCTGGGGGCTGGACAAGCAGCGGCACTATCGGACTTTTGGCAAAACGGTGCAGTCCGATAAGAAAATGCTGATATTATTTGATTTTACCGATCCTGTTGTTTACGAGGGGTTAAAAAGGATATGAATCATGAGAGACGGAATAACGTACGTTTCTTTTTACACAAAGAGCAATACGATTCGAATTTATAAACGCACGATACGGGCAATGGGAATGCCGAACTTCATAAGACTGCGCATTCATCAAACGAAAAGATTGATCATTATAGAACCGTATCACAAAATGACCTTCGCGTCATTTCGCGTGCCGTCCCCTTCGGGACGTACATGGGCGGGGTTTGATATTCACAGCAAACGCTTTACGGAGATCGTTGCAACAATGATGAATTGGGATACGGAGCGGACTTATCGTGTTCGCGGGAAATTTTATGAAGGGCAGAAAATTATAAGATTGGATTTATTGCGCGCTGAACAAATATTCTGATTGACGGCGGTCGTTTTCTCTTTGTATAAGGGGCAGCGCGGATCTGCGCGTTTCTTTCGCTTTTCATCGCTCAGTCCTGCTCCGCTTCTCAAATCCTTTAAAAATCGCATAGAGCGGCAAAATTCGGCATATTATTTACTGTTGCGCCCGCGCCGACGGGGTGCGGGCAGTGTGGGGGATGCTATGTCGAATCGCTATCATTGGAATTCCATTGCGGAGCGGGCGGAGGCAGAGGCGCACTATATGCTCGAAACGGGCTGCACCGTCCGCGCGTGCGCCGAGCAGTTCGGAACGAGTAAATCCACCGTTCATAAAGACGTGACCGAACGCCTGAGACGGGAGAACGCGCAACTTTGGACGGCAGTCAGAAAGGTGCTCGGCATCAATCTGAAAGAGCGGCATCTGCGCGGCGGCGACGCCACGCGGCGTATGTACGAAAAACGGCGGCGGGCAAGACTTGCAGCCGCAGACAAAGAGTAAAATCAGCGTTTTCCGGGCGCGCCGTTTGCGGCACGCCCGGAAAAGTTAAAAGTGCTTACTTATCAAGAAAATGAAAATTTCGGTCGTTGCGGAATATGGCGTTTGGTGTAAAATCGTGCGGAAAAAGGAAATTTTTCCGCATTTTTTCATGGTTGTTGTCTTGTCAGTTTCGGGCGGTTGTGCTATAATAAACGAAAGAGAGAAAAACCATGGCAAAATTACTCGGAATTGATGTTGGATCCACTACCGTGAAGGTATGCGTGCTCGGAGAGGACGGGAAGATCCTGTACTCTTCTTATGTGCGCCACTATTCGCGCGTCAAAGAGTGCGTGTTGGGCGAACTCGAAAAGATCCGCCCGCTTTCCGATACCTTTCGGGCGTGCATCACGGGGTCCGCAGGGTTGGGGATCGCTCAGCGCGGACACATTCCCTTCGTGCAGGAAGTTCAGGCGGCGTACGGCGCGATCCGCAAGCTCTATCCCGATACGGATGTGGCGGTGGAACTCGGCGGCGAGGACGCGAAGATCATCTTCGTGACGGGCGGCACGGAGCAGCGCATGAACGGAAGCTGCGCGGGCGGTACGGGCGCGTTCATCGACCAGATGGCGACACTCCTCAATATCACCGTGGAGGAAATGGACGCGCTCGCGCTCAAAGCCGAACGAGTGTATCCCATTGCCTCGCGGTGCGGCGTGTTCGCGAAGTCGGATATCCAGCCCCTTCTCAACCAAGGGGCGAGCAAGGCGGACATTTCCGCCTCTATCTTTCAGGCGGTCGTCGATCAGACCGTTTCGGGCCTCGCGCAGGGGCGCAGGATCAAGGGGAAGGTGCTCTTCCTCGGCGGGCCGCTCTTCTTTTTGAAATCGCTCAGAAAAGCGTTTAAAACGACGCTGAAACTTGACGACGAACACGCGATCTTCCCCGATACCGCGCCCTGTTTTATGTCGATCGGCGCGGCAATGTACGCGGGCGAGGTCAAAGAGGAGCCGCTCGACAGCCTTGCGGCGCGGCTCTCCGCGCTCTCGGACGGCGACAGCATCGCGGTGGGCGAACCGCTCTTCCGTTCGCAGGAGGAATACAGTCAATTTATCGCCCGCCATATGCGGAGCGATCTGGAATTTGAGGATATTCTCAGATACAGGGGGGACGCCTACCTCGGCATCGACTCGGGTTCGACGACGACAAAACTCATGCTCATCACGCCCGATTGCAAGATACTGTATTCGCACTACCAGTCGAACAACGGGCAGCCGCTCGACATCGTCGTGCAGCGTATCCGCGAAATTTATTCGCTCATCGGCGACCGCGTGACCATCCGCGGCGCGTGCGTGACGGGGTACGGCGAGGACATGATGCGCGCGGCGCTCAAAATCGACTTCGGCGTCGTGGAGACGATGGCGCACTTCAAGGCGGCGCTCCACTTCAATCCCGAAGTGGATTTCATCATCGACATCGGCGGGCAGGACATCAAGTGCTTTAAGGTGAAAAACCGCGCCATCGATTCCATCATGCTCAACGAGGCTTGCTCCTCGGGGTGCGGTTCGTTCATTCAGACGTTCGCCAAGGCGATGGGTATGGAGATCGAAGAGTTCTCCCGCCTCGGGCTGTTTGCAAAACACCCCGTCGAACTCGGTTCGCGCTGTACGGTGTTCATGAACAGTTCCGTCAAGCAGGCGCAGAAAGAGGGCGCGAGCGTGGAAGATATTTCCGCGGGACTTTCCTCGTCCATCGTCAAAAACGCCATTTACAAAGTCATCCGCGCCCGCACGCCCGATGAGCTGGGCAATCACATCGTCGTACAGGGCGGCACGTTCCTCAACGACGCGGTGCTGCGCTCCTTTGAAAAGGAGACGGGCAAGGAAGTCATCCGTCCTGCCATTGCGGGATTGATGGGCGCGTTCGGCGCGGCGCTGTATGCCAAGGAAAACACGTCCGACGATACGCTGTTGAGTACGCTTGCGTCCGAAGCGGAGCTGAACACATTTTCCTATTCGTCGCGTTCCGTCACCTGCAAGGGGTGTACGTCGCACTGCAACGTAAACGTGCTCACCTTCTCGGACGGCCGCCGCTTCGTCTCGGGGAATAAATGCGAGCGCGGCGCGGGACTTCCCAAACCCAAGGATCTGCCCGATATTTATTCCTTTAAATACGAAAAGCTGCTCTCCATGCCCGACGCGGACGCGAAGGGGGAGCGCGGAACGGTGGGGCTTCCCGTGCAGCTCGTCATGTTCGAGCAGCTCCCGCTCTGGACGGCGTTCTTTGAAACGTGCGGCTTTAAGGTGCGGCTCTCCGACCGCAGCTCGCGCGAGCTGTACTTCCGCGGACAGCACACCGTGGCTTCGGATACCGCTTGCTATCCCGCCAAGCTCATGCACGGACATATTGAGTCTTTGCTCGATAAGGGGGTGGATTTCATTTTCTATCCCTGCGAGAGCTATAACCTCGACGAGCACGATTCCGTCAATCACTATAACTGCCCCGTGGTGGCGTACTATCCCGAACTCCTGAAAGCGAACAACGAGCGGCTCAACGATGAAAACCTCATCATGCCCTATCTCGACCCCAACAGCGAAAAGACGACGGTCAGAACGCTGCACCGCGCGCTGAAAAAATACAGACTTCCCGCCTCGCTCATCAGAAGAGCGTACCGCGCGGGTCTGGAACGCATGGAGGCGTATCATGCGCTCGTGGCGGAAGAGGGGCGGAAGATCCTCGCCCGCGCCGAACATGAAGACCGTCAGGTCATCGTGCTTGCGGGCAGACCCTACCACGCCGATCCCGAGATCAACCACGGCATTTCCAAACTGCTCAATTCGCTGGGGCTTGCCGTCCTCTCCGAGGACGCCGTGTTCGAGGAAGGCAACTACGTCAAAGTCAACGTGCTCAATCAGTGGACGTACCACGCCCGCCTGTATCGGGCGGCGGAGTTCGTCACGCACAGGAAGAACGTCAACCTCGTGCAGCTCGTCTCCTTCGGGTGCGGCATCGACGCGATCACCACCGACGAAGTCCGCGCGATCTTGGAGGGGAGCGGAAAACTGTACACGCAGATCAAGATCGACGAAATCAACAATCTCGGCGTGGTCAAAATCAGGCTGCGCTCCATGCTTGCCGCCATTGAGGAGCAAAACAGAAGATCATGAAAGAAAAAATCACTCCTGAAAAACCGACGGTGGACTTCACCGATCACTTCCCCGTCTTTACGGCGGAAATGAAGCGGACGCATACCATTCTCGTTCCCGATATGCTCCCGTGGCATTTCGATTTGCTGATACATGTCATGCGCCGCGCGGGGTATCAGGTGGAAGTCCTCCACAACGAGGGGCGCGCCGTCATCGACGAGGGCTTGAAGCACGTCCATAACGATACCTGCTTCCCCGCGCTCTGCGTTATCGGGCAGTATCTTGACGCCTTGAAGAGCGGAAAATACGACCCCGAACACACCGCCGTGCTCATTACGCAGTCGGGCGGCGGCTGCCGCGCCAGCAACTATATCCCGCTTATCCGCAAGGCGCTCAAAGCGGAGTTCCCGAGCGTACCCGTGCTTTCGCTCAACTTTTCGGGGCTGGAAAAGGGCAATTCGTTGCAGCTTTCCGTCTCCGAATTCATCAAACTTGCGTATTCCATCTTCTACGGCGATCTGATCATGACCTGTTACAATCAGACCAAGCCCTACGAGCTGACGGAAGGCGACGCCGCAAAGGCGCGCGTCGAATGCGTGGAGAAGATGAAGGCGGCACTGGACGACGGGTCGTTCAAAAAACTCAAAAAGTGCGCAAAATACATTCTCAATGCCTTCGCCGCCGTAAAGGTGAGCAGGGAAGAGAAAGTGAAAGTGGGCATTGTGGGCGAGATTTACGTCAAGTATTCGCCGCTCGGCAATTCGCATCTTGAAGATTTCCTGCTTTCCGAAGGCTGCGAGCCCGTCGTGCCTGCGCTCATGGACTTTATTTTGTACTGCGTGATCAACACCGTGAACGACGCGAAGTTTTACGGGCAGAAACGCCTTACGGCTGTCGCGTTCCGGATCGTCTATCGGTGGCTGTACGGCAAGCAAAAAAAAATCATCCGTCTCATGAAAAAACAGGGCAGATTCGAGCCGCTGCACGACTTTGAACACCTCAGAAGGTGCGCCGATCGGGTCATCAATCAGGGTGTGAAGATGGGCGAGGGGTGGCTGATTCCTGCCGAGATGGCTGCGCTTGCCGAAACGGGTACGGAAAACATTGTCTGCGCCCAGCCGTTCGGCTGCCTGCCCAATCACATTGCGGGGAAGGGCGCGGTCCGCGCGGTCAAAATGCTGCATGAAAATGTGAATATCGTCCCCGTCGATTACGACCCTTCGGCAACGCGGGTCAATCAGGAAAACCGCATCAAACTTATGCTCGCCACCGCGCGGGAAAACATGAAAAACAGGAAGTAACAAAGGAGCGTTCGGAGACGAACGCTCTTTTCTTTATACAAATATCAGAACGGCGTGGGGGGATTTGCACAGCTAATAGGCGGCATAGGGAATTATTATGGCTGTTCCGCGCGCAGTCGCTTGAAAAAAAGATCGCAAGATGATACAATCGAAGAGAGTTATCGCGGTGCGTCCGGTGCGCCGCCGGAAGAGGAGAGAGGAAACGGTATGGAAAAGAACGCCGCTTCGGCGGGAACTGTACAGACTGCGGACGCATCGCCCGCCGTCGTCGATTTCTTTCAGGGGAGGCAGCGCGCGCTGTGGATCGCGGCTCTGGCGATCTCCTTTGCGATTGCCGCCGCGGGAATCGCGCTCGCCTTTTCTCTGCCGCCCCGCGGCACGGGAGGAGATTACACGCTCAATATTATTCTCGCCGTATTCGGCTTTCTGGGACTTGGCGTCTTTCTCGTATGCGTGATGACGGCGAAGATGCGCACGTCGAAGTGGGTCGCCGACGGCGTCGGCGTAAGCTATTACTGCTTCGGCAGAAAGACGATGGCGCTCTCGTGGAAGGAGATGAAGGAAGCCGGGTATTTGAAGATCGCAAATCCGCGTACGCACGTTACCGCGTACTATCTGTATTGGACGACGGAGGAGCTGATGTCCGCCTGCCGCGATTTTATCAGGGGCGGCGTCATGGAGCATAAGCCCAAATATCTCGGCAGATACAACCGCCGCAAGGGGAGCATCATTCTCTATGCCATTGATCCTTACGACCCTGCGAACGATCCGCTCGTGACGTTCACGCAGGCGCACTACCCGCATCAGCTGAAAAATCCGAAGGTGCTCGGATTTGCCGAGGAAGCCGCAAAGGAACAGTAGGACAAATCGCCGCCCCGCCGCGCGAATAAGCGCGGCGGGGCGGTTTGGTTAATAAGAGATAAAACTTATGATTATATTCTATACAAATAAAAATATCTTAAAATAATTCAAAATATCTGCAAAAAATGCTTTACATAGTATAAAATGTATGTTATTATGAAAATGTAAGGAGACGGGTATGGATTACGAAAAATTGTTATTAGAGTTTTTTTCGAGAGTGCAGGCGTTGGAAACACAAGTAAAAGAATTGAAGCAAGAAGTTCAAGACCTGCGCGAAAGAAAAGACGAGACATGTGAGAAGGAACAAGTTGATGTAAAACCGCGACGCGATAAGACAAGATATATTTACAGAAATTCGATCTTCCTCAAAAATCATCTTGTATTGTGTATTGTCAAGGAGTATGTAAAACAGCATCCAAATATTACCTGTGAGCAACTCAAAGAGACGTTTGACCGTTCTTTACAAGGTTCATACGGTGTGGTAGAAGATGAGGAAGGCGTGAAATTCTATCGGAATCGCGAGCAACGTTTTTTTATGGAGCCGGAAGAGGTGATTCACCTTGTGGACGGAGATATGTATGTCTGTTCGCAATGGGGTAAAATGAATATATCAAGGTTTATCGCACAGGCGGAACGCTTGGGCTTTAAAATACAAACGCTTGAAGTATAAGGAGGAATACGAATGTTAGTTTGCAGTGCAGAATCAAAGAGGATTCAATTTTGGAAAATGTTGCGTACGGTTATTGAAATGAACGGCGACCCGTTTTCGATTAAGCTTTCAGATGGATTGGATGGCGATTCGGCAAAAGTAGTACATGATTCGCTGAGAGAGCATCAAAAAACACTTGAAATTCGGTATGATGCAGATAACGGTCTTGTACGGATTGAAGGAACGGCTGCTTCATCTGGAACGGAATTTGTTCTGCGTACGCAAAATCTCATGAACGAGACGATTTTCACGAATATTGTTGAAAAAACATATGAAATGATTACTGAATTGTCGAAAGAAAGCGATATTATTTCCACAGGACAAAAAATCTATGCAAAAACGCACGCGGAATTGTTGAATACCATCCTTCATAAAAATCCATCGATGCGCGGCTACATGAAAGCAGGGTATAGGCTTGATGCAGATCATCTGATCTGGATGATTCGGCTCGATAATTGTATTCGCGGGAATTGGACAAATGAAGAGATAAACGAAAATACGATTGTCGAACGCTACCATGGAACAGAAGAAGTATTGAGCGATTATGATACCCCATGCGGAGAGCGAATCGCATTTCAGGTTATCCGAGGCGGCGATATTGCTTATTATCTTTTTAAAGGCGTATACGCATTGGACGACGAAAGCACGTCACATGAAAGGATTTGGCGAAAAGTCAGCGATCAATTTGACTTCAAAAAATACATATAGTATCATTCTGTTTTCGGGATATATATATAAGGGCTTCGCAACATGAAGCCCTTATAACGTTTTAAAAGATATTGGAAAGGGACAGGGTGTAGGACGCGGGAAGGGTCTTTGCAACGTGCAGAAGGATTTCGATTTTCGGAATGGCGAGCGCATAGTCCGCTTCCGCAACAAGGCGGACGACTTCGGAGAGCGTGTCGTCTACGCGGTTGACGTCGTTGTGCGGCAGCCACACGTGCAGTTTTTCTTTCCGCGCTTCCCATGCGGTGCGCACCGCTTCCGCGTCGCCGTCTGTCGCGGTCCCGTCGTCCGTCTTTTCGTACAGCGTCAGGAGCTCTTCGTGAAAGGAGGAAAAGCTCGCCGAAACGTAGAGATGTTCAAATACAGCCGCGCCGACAAGGATCAGCAGCGCCACGGCGATCGCCGTCAGAGATTTTACCATTTTCGTTGCCTGTATGTAAGGGCGCAGACGAAAAACGCTCCGACCATGTCCGCGTCGGACGCGGAAAAGCGGGGCTGGTCACCATATTTTCCCGTCGGGATAGGTCACGTTCAGCGTGCGGAATTTTTCGCCCTTGACCTGCAAATATAATTTCCCCGTGCCGTCGGCAGTGAGTACGAGCACCTTCTTCACGCTCTTCACGCCTTCCTGCCTCAGAATGTCCTCAAAAAACGTTCTTTCCAGACCCGTGAGCGAGAGATTCTTTCCGTCGAACTTGCCGTTATCGATGATGACGAGGGGGAGCGACGTCTGCATTTGTTCGTAGCCCTCCTTGGGCAGCGCGGAGAACGTGCCGTTGGATTCGTACAGCGCGTAGTCGATGCAGTCGAGCGAGAAATATCCCGCCGAGCGGAGCGATTCGATGAGATCGGAAACGTCAAGATTGTTGCGCTTTAACTGATAGTCGTCGATGCCGTTTTTGTTGACGACGACGCTCGGCTTTCCGCTGATGAAGGATTTTAAAGGCTTGACTTTCAGGTCGATGAGGGTGACGATCTCGTGCATGACGTAGATCGCGAGCACGGATACGACCCCGTACAGAAGGGGAATGGACGTATCCGCCATGGGAATGCACGCAAGTTCGGCGATGAGCAGAGTGATGACCAGCTCGAAGGGCTGCATTTCCCCGATCTGCCGCTTTCCCATCAGCCGCATGACGATGAGCAGGACGACGTAAATGATCGCCGTGCGGATCATAACGAGTACCATACAAAAAGTATTTTTTATTTTTCGGAAAGTATGCTGATTTCGTTGCTTTTTTTCGCGGAAGTGGTATAATACAGGGCAGAAGAGTAGCCAAGGTGCGTTAAGTGTTGCGAAACGGGACGTTGTTCGCAAACGAAAGGGATTTCCCTGCGGTGCCGCGGCGCGTCCGCTCGAATATGCGCGAAAGCGCGTTCTTAAAATGCCGCCTGATGACTTTCGCAGAATCTGCGGAGACGGCAGCGGCTGGCGGACCTCCTCAAATTTCGGGAGGTTTTTTTATGTTCTTTTCCACCTATTTCCGCGCCCTTTCGGCGGGAAAAAAGACGGCGCTCGCTGCCGTGTTCGTTGCGCTGAGCGTCGTTGTCAACTGTTTCTCCATTGATGTCAGTCCGAGCAACAAGATCGCGTTCACCTATGCCGTCTGTTTCTTTGCGGGCTATCTGCTGGGCGCCGTTCCCGCGTTCTTCGTGGCGCTCCTCGGCGACGTGTTCGGCTATCTCATCAATCCCGTCGGCGTATATTGGCTGTTCGGCGTTACGCTCGGGGTGTATGCGGCGATCGTCGGCGTCGTGACGAACCTGCCCTTCGGAAAGGGTCGCGCCGCAACCTATGTCAAAGCCGCCGTCGCGCTCGTTCTGGGGTATGTGCTGATTACGGTGCTTCTGAACTCCGTCGTCAATTATTCCTACATGAAGCTCTTTATCTGGCAGGGCGAAACAACCAAGCCGTTCCTCGTCTATCTCGGCGGAAGGCTCGCGTTCCAGACGGTGATCTACGCCGTCAACCTCGCCGTCTGCATGGCGCTCCTGCCCGTTATCGTGCATATCGGGCGCCCTCGGCTCAAAGGGAAAAAGAGGCCCCCCGCGGAAGGGGAGCAGGAACGCGTATGACCGCCTGCGCATTCGTCTGAAAAAACCATTTTTTTTCACAATCGGAATACGCCTTTCTCTCAGGTCAACCCGCTATCGGGTTGACTTTTTTATCTGCGCCGTGGTATAATTGCGCCGTGGTACAATATTGCCGCCTTGATTTAGGAGTCAGTCAATGAATCTTTCCCTGCTTGCCGCGGATACGCCCATGTTCGGCGCAAACAACCGCGGGATCATCCTGTTCGGATTTGAAATCTATTATTACGCGATCTGCATCGTCTGCGGCATGATCGGGGCGGCGGCGCTTTCCGCGCTCCTGATGAAGCGCAGGAATATGTCGTCCGACTTCATTTTTCTGCTCTTCGTCGTCTGTATCCCGAGCGCGATCGTCTGCGCGCGGCTCTTCTCCTGCCTGACCGACCCGAGTATCGGCATTCAGAATTTCTTCCGCTTCCGCGACGGCGGTCTCTCCGTCACGGGCGGGGTTCTGGGCGGCGTGCTCGCGGGGTTTATCGTCTGCCGCCTCCGCAAAGTGAGCTTTTTGAGAGCGGCGGACTGCGTCGTCGTGAATATCCTCATCGCGCAGTTTCTGGGCCGCTGGGGGAACTTCTTCAACGGCGAAGTGTACGGCGCGGAAGTCACCAATCCCGCGCTGCAATGGTTCCCGTTTGCCGTTCCCATCAGCCCGTACGCAAGCACCGTGGGCGGGATCGGCGGATTTTCCGATCCTTCCGCAAAGTGGCATTACGCGTTCTTTTTCTACGAGAGCGTTGCAAACCTCGTCGGCTGGGCGATTTTGTTCACGCTCGCGTGGAAGATGAAGAAAAAGCCCAACGGCGTTCTCACCTGTTCGTATTTCGTGTGGTACGGAATCGTGCGCTCGATCATGGAGCCGCTGCGCGACCCCGAGTTCATTCTCGACAGAGGCGGGGTCATGTGGTCGGAAGTCTTTGCCATTCTCATGGCGGGGCTTGGCATCTGCGCCATTTTAGTGCTGCTCATTCTCAATTTCCGCAAAGAAGGCTCGTTCTTCGGAAGCCGCACGGGCGACCCTTACGGCATCAGCGAATATATGACGCCCTATAAGGACGATCCGCCCTATTACAGCAAAATCAATATGTTCGGAGATAAGTATCCGCCCGCGCCCGTCAAGGAGAAAAAGAAGGGCAAAGGGGACGATACTCCGCCCGACGGCCCTTCTCTCCCGCCCGCGTCGGGAGAGGGAGGCGGTTCATGAGGAATCTGACCCTGCTCACCGATCTGTATCAGCTCACGATGGGGCAGGGTTACTTTGCGCGCGGAAAACACACGCAGAAGGCGGTGTTTGATATTTTCTTCCGCCCCAACCGCCTCATTACCTACTCCGTGGCGGCGGGAATGGATCAGGCGGCGGACTACCTTGAAAACCTGCACTTCGACGAGAGCGACATCGCCTATCTGCGCTCGCTCGGAATGTTCACCGAGGACTACCTCGCCTACCTCTCCGCACTGCGTTTTACGGGCGACGTGTACGCCGTGCGCGAAGGGGAGATCGTCTTTCCGTACGAGCCAATCGTCACCGTCGTTGCGCCCATGCTCGAAGCGCAGCTGGTGGAGACCGCGCTGCTCACTTTCATCAATCATCAGACGCTCATCGCGTCCAAGGCGGCGAAGATCTGCGCCGCGGCGGGCGGCGGCGTGATGGAGTTCGGTCTGCGCCGCGCGCAGGGAGCGGATGCGGGCGTCTACGGCGCGCGCGCCGCGATGATCGGCGGGTGCGTGGGAACGTCCAACGTGTATGCGGGAAAGCTGTTCGGCGTACCTGTTTCGGGGACAATGGCGCACAGCTGGGTCATGAATTTTTCCACCGAGCTGGAAGCCTTCCGCGCCTATGCGGAGAGTTTCCCCGCGAACTGCCTTCTGCTCGTCGATACCTACGATACGCTCAGAAGCGGCGTGCCGAATGCGATACGGGTGTTCCGCGAACTGCGTGAAAAGGGGTATGAGCCGAAGGGGATCCGTCTCGATTCGGGCGATCTGGCGTATCTTTCCAAGGAGGCGCGCAGGATGCTCGACGAAGCGGGCTTTGAAAATGCCGTCATCTGTGCGTCGGGCGATCTGGACGAGGGGCTGATCCGTTCTTTGAAGGCGCAGGGCGCGCGCATCGATATGTGGGGCGTCGGCACAAAGCTCATCACGAGCGCGGATATGCCCGCGCTCGGCGGCGTGTACAAACTTGCCGCCGTGTATGAAAACGGCAGGGAGATCCCCAAAATCAAACTCTCCGACACCACGGAGAAGATCACCAATCCCGCCCTGAAAGAGGTATACCGTATTTATGACGGCAAAACGGACAAGGCGCTCGCCGATTATATCGTGCGCGCGGGTGAGACGGTGGACGAGAGCAAGCCGCTCACGCTCTTCCACCCCGTGGACACATGGAAGCGCATGACGGTGACTTCCTTCCGCGCAAGGAAACTGCGCGAAAAGCTCATCGAGGGCGGAAAGCGCGTTGCGCCCCGCTGCACCATTCCCGAAATTTCCGCGTATCGCGCGGGCGAATACGCGCGTTTCTGGGAGGAGTACACGCGGCAGGATATGCCGCATATCTATAAAGTTGATCTGTCCCCCGCGCTCTGCGAGCTGAAACGCGCGCTCGTAGAGGAACACGGGCGGTAAGGAGGCGGAGATGTTTGGTCTGTATACGAAACGGGACGTGCAGGCGCTCGTCCGCCGTCTCCGCGCGGAGTACGACGAGGCGCTCAGAAGCCAAAAGGCGGCGGGCGAAGAGATCAAGGCGGAAAACCGCGCGCTTGCGGCGCGCGTTTCGGAGCTGGAACGGGAGCGCGGGAGCGTCGCCACGGCGCTCGTGCGCGCCGTAGAGGAGGGCGAACGCATCAAGCAGGAGGGCGCGCGTGCTGCGGAGAACGGTCAGCGCGAAGTCGCGTTGCTCGCTGAAAAGTGCCGCCTGTACCTTGCGAAACTCATGCAGAAGAATCCCGACGAAGAGGATACGCGGGCATTTGCCGCATTCGTCGAATCGCTTACGGGCGCGTTCGGCGGGGAAGAGGAGGACGGCGTGCTGGATATGGACGAGGTGCTCGCTCCCAAACAGCCGCTCGATTTGGGAAAACTTTGCAAAGATCTCGGGCTGATGGAGGACGGCGAATGACGCAGAACCAGATGAGGCGTTATAAATACATCATGGCAGGGCTTGGCGGCGGACTCATCTTCGCCGTGCTGCTTGCCGTCGATCTGTTCACGAAGGCGTGGGCGGAGTGGTACGAGATCGCGTACGGACTCAGTCAGCCTTCATATTTTCTCGGCATCGTCCGGCTCACCTATACGCAGAACCGCGGCATCGCGTTCGGGATTGCGAGCGACGATCCGCTCATCATGAGCATCATCATCGCCGTTACGGTGTTGTTGGCGCTGCTGCTCATCGTCGCGTTTTTCACCATTTTCCGCAACAATATGCCCGTGCGCATCTGCCTTGCGACCGTCGAAGCGGGCGCGGTCGGCAACATTGTGGACAGGCTCGTTCTCGGATATGTGCGCGACTTTCTCGACGTCCGCCCGCTCGGGTTCGGAATCTGCAACATTGCCGATATTTACATCGTGTTCGGCGTGATCGTGCTTGCGTTCATCATTCTCTTCATCGGCAAAAACGCCGTGTTCCCGCTCACGAAGAAGTGGCGCGAACAGGCGAAGAAGGAGGACGAGGAGCGCGACCGCCGCAACGGACACGCAAAGGACGGCGGCAAAGCCGATGAATGAGTATCTCGTAGACGCGCCCTGCCGCGCCGACGTGTTCGTCAGCGAGCGCGCGGGACTGACCCGCTCCGCCGTCAAAAAACTTGCGGAGAGCGGGCATATCTTCGCGGACGGCGTCCCCGTGAAAGCGGGGCAGACGCTGAAAGCGGGAACAAAAGTCGCGCTGGAAATTCCTGCGCCCGTTCCCATCCGCGCGAAACCCGAAGATATCCCCATCGATCTCGTGTACGAGGACGAGGACATTGCCGTCGTCAACAAACCGCAGGGCATGACCGTCCATGCGGGTGCGGGAAGAGTGGAGGGAACGCTCGTCAACGCGCTTTTGTACCGCCTGCATTCGCTGAGCGGGATCAACGGAGAGATCCGTCCGGGCATCGTACACCGCATCGACAAGGACACGTCGGGACTGCTCGTCGTGGCGAAGAACGATGCGGCGCACCTCTCGCTTGCGGGGCAGATCGCCGAAAAAACGTGCAAACGGGAGTATCTTGCGCTCGTAGAGGGCGTCGTCAAGGAGGATGCGGGGCATATCTCCACCCTCATCGGGCGCGACCCGAAAGACAGGCTGAAAATGGCGGTGCTGCCCTCGGGCGGACGCCGCGCCGAGACGGATTTTTTCGTTGAAGAGCGGTTCCGCGAGAATACGCTCATGCGCTTTTCCCTGCGAACGGGGCGCACGCATCAGATCCGCGTGCACGCAAAATATATGGGGCATCCCGTGGTGGGCGACCCCGTCTACGGCTATAAAAAACAGCGGTTTCATCTGGAAGGCCAGCTTCTGCACGCCTTCCGTCTGACGCTGACGCACCCGAGAACGGGGGAGCGCATGACCTTTGACGCGCCGCTTCCCGATTATTTTGAACGGGTGCTGGAAATTTTACAACGGGAAAATTCGTAAAGGAGGCTGTATGCACATTCTCAATGCGGAGGAAATGCGGCGCGCGGTCACGCGGCTTGCAATGCAGGTGACGGAAGTCTGCAAGGGGACCGATTTCGTGCTCGTCGGGATCCGTACGCGCGGGGTCATTCTTGCCCGCAGAATGCAGAAGGAGATTGCCCGTCTCGAAGGGGTGACCCTTCCCGTGGGTATTCTCGATATTTCGCTTTACCGCGACGATCTTTTAAGCGGCGCGTGCGACGCGGTGTTCAAGGGGAGCGAGATCGATTTCGATATCGAGGGAAAACAGGTCGTGCTGTGCGACGACGTGCTCTATACGGGCAGAACAGTGCGCGCGGCGCTTGCGGCGCTTTCGTCGCTGGGCAGGGCGCGCGCGGTGCGGCTCTGCACGCTCGTTGACCGCGGGCACAGGGAACTGCCCTTCCGCGCGGACGGCGTCGGAAAAAACGTACCCACTTCGGCGCGGGAGCGCGTCGTGGTGCATTTCACTGAGACGGACGGCGAGGACAGCGTCTGTCTCTACAAAGACGGAGAATAATCTTTGGAGGTTACATATATGGCAAAGAAAACGGAAAACAAACAGCAGACGACACAGCACAGACGTTCCGCGCCTTCCCGCGTGAGCATCGTCGACCTTCTCGCGTTCCTTGCGCTGGCGGCGTCGGCGATTCTGCTCGTGATCGGTCCCATTCTGAAATGGGTCCTGGCGAATACGGGCGGCACAGTCGTCATGCAGGCGCTCAATCTCGTGCAGCAGTACTGCGTGCTCGCGGCGATCGCCATCCCGGGCTGGTACTTCGTGCGCGGCAGGCGCAAGGCGTGGAAGATCGCGTATTTCATCTTTCTCGCGATCTACGTTGCGGGTACGATCCTCGGCATGACGCTGGGCATCTGAAAATTCCAAAAAGCGGAAACGGCACATTCGTGCCGTTTTCTCTTTACAAATTTGGGATTTTTTTCTATAATAAGGAGAACAGAAACGCAAGGGAGGGAGAGTATGAAACCCGTCGTCGCTATCGTAGGGCGCCCCAACGTGGGAAAAAGCACCTTTTTCAACAAGGTCGCAGGGCGCAAAATATCTATTACCGAGAACAGACCGGGCGTCACGCGCGACCGTATCACCGTAGACTGCGAGTGGCGCGCCAAGCCCTTCACGCTCATCGATACAGGCGGCATCGAACTCAAAAGCGACGATACCATGTGGAAGGAGATCGCCGCGCAGGCGAAACTTGCCGTGGAGCTTGCGGACGTCATTCTCTTCTTTACCGACGGAAAGGAAGGGCTGACTTCCTCCGATTACGACGTGGCGGACTATCTTCGCCGCAGCAAAAAGCCCGTTGTGCTCGTCGTCAACAAGGTGGACGACTATTCGCCCGAAAAGCTCTTCGAGTTCTATTCTCTGGGGCTGGGTGAGCCGTATGCGGTCTCGTCCGAGCACTCCCGCGGCATCGGCGACGTGCTCGATACCGCCGTGGAGTTCTTCCCCAAGGGGGAGGGCGAAGAGGATACGTCCTTAAAGATCGCTGTTGTGGGCAAGCCCAATGCAGGGAAAAGTTCGCTCGTCAATAAAATTCTAGGGCAGGAGCGTACCATCGTCACGCCGCTTGCGGGAACGACGCGCGACGCCGTGGATACCCGCTTCGAGCAGGGCGGGAAGGCGTACACCATCATCGATACGGCGGGCATCCGCCGCAAGCGTTCGGTGGAGGACGATGTGGAATATTATTCCGTGCTCCGCGCCTTCGACGCGGTCCGCCGCGCGGACGTCTGTCTCCTTGTGGTGGATGCGGGCGAGGGACTGACCGAGCAGGACGTGAAGATCATCGGCTACGTTCACGAGCAGGGCAAGCCGAGCGTCGTCGTCATGAATAAGTGGGATACGATCGAGAAGGATACGCACACCATCGAAAAATTCGAGGCGAAACTGCGCGACGATCTCAAATTCATGGACTATTTCAAGTCGGTGTATATCTCAGCCAAAACGGGGCAGCGCGTAGACCGCATTCTTACGCTCGCCGAAGAGGCTTACGCGCACGCAAATTTCCGCGTGCCGACGGGCGAGCTGAACGATCTTCTGATGGACGCGATGCGCGTATCTGAACCGCCGTCCTATCAGGGCCGCCGCCTGAAAATGTACTTTGCTTCGCAGGTCGCGGTGCGCCCTCCGCTCTTCGTGCTCATGGTCAACGACGAGGGGCTGATGCACTTCTCGTATGAGCGGTACCTGGAAAACGTCATCCGCGGCGCGTACGATTTTTCGGGTACGCCCATCCGCATTCAGGTGCGCAATAACAAGGAGCAGTCGTCATGAAGCCCGTTGCATTTTCCGAGCTTTGGTATTGGCTGCTGCTGATGGCGGCCGTCTGTTATCTGATCGGCTGCTTCAATTTTGCAGTGCTCATCGCCAGGACCAAGCATAAAGACGTGCATAAGATCGGCAGCGGCAACCCCGGGACGATGAACATGACGCGCGAATTCGGGCTGAAAGTGGGGCTTGTAAACTTTTTGTGCGACGCGTGCAAGGGCGGTATCCCCGCCGTCGTCAGCTATTTTATTTTCCGCGGATACGTGTTCGCGGGGACGGAGACCGCGGTCTCCGATTTCACGCGGTATTTCTGCGGGCTGTTCGTCATCATAGGACATATCTGGCCCGTCACCATGAAGTTTCAGGGCGGAAAGGGCATCGCCTCTTCGCTGGGGTTGTTCTGGTTCTGTCTCTCCTGCGAGGATCCGTGGTATATTCTCTACGGATTTCTCGCGCTCGTCGGAGTGGTCGCGTATATCGCGTTCACCGAATGGGGGGCGATGGGATCGCTGCTCGGCGTGAGCGGATTTTCCGTCTGGCAGGGGCTTGTGTTCTACTTCCGCTATCAGCCGTCGCTCATGAACGGCTGGGTGATCGCAATGTTCGTGCTGCTTCTGTGCCTCAACTTCCTCACATGGTTCGCGCACCGCAAAAATCTCGTGCGCCTGTTCGCGGGGGAAGAACACCGCACTTCTGTGAAAAAGCTCTCCAAAGGAAAACGCGGAACGAAAAATATGTAAATCATATTACAGCGCAACGCGCCGCCCCCGTTCGGGGCGGCGCGTTGCGCGTATGCGCGTGTTTCTGTAAAAGAAACGCATTTTATTTCTTCTCGTCTGTTCGATCGTCCGCGGGATCGCCCGCAGGCTCATCTGTCCGATCGTCCGTTTTCTTCTTGCGGAAAGGCGGGAGGGGGCGGAAACCGAACGCGTCCATGGAGGCGGGTCTTTTCAGGAAGAGCGCCATCATGGGAACGAGGAAAACGACCGCGCCGATCAGATTGACGATCATGTCCGTCATGGTGTCGATGAGACCTGTTCCGCGGCGGTCATTGACAAGATATGTCCCGTCGGGATAGCTTTCAATGATGCCGTTGGCCCATCGCTGCGCGTTGGACGTGCCGAAACTGTCGATCGTGTACTCAAAAATTTCCCACAGATACCCCTCTGCCAAAACAATTAAAAAAGCGATCAGGCAGCAAAACAAAATTTTTTGCCTGCCCTGCATCTTCCCTTTAAGGATGGTCGCTGCAAGGCTCAGACCGATGGCGGCAAACAGGACGCCCGCGAGCGTATGCAGCAATTTATCCCAATCCGGAAAAAGGATATACGCGTCATACACAGCCGCAACGGTATTGCCCATAAATGCGAAGAGCGTGCAGGAAAGCTCTGTTGCAAGCGGCGCGCGGAACCGGAACAGCCATTCCGCTGCATATATGATGAAAATCGTAAAGCATCCGACGATGCCCTGTTGGAGTATGTAGTTGAATTTTTCATCCGCAAGAGATCCGTTTGCGTGCCGTACGCCTCCCCAGATAAGACCTGCAATGTTGACGATAAGGCACGCGCAGCAGACGATGAGCGCGATGAGGTTGCGCGGGGCGGAAAAGAAAGATTTCAGTTTCATAAAGACTCCGTATGCAGAACGCTGCGGGAACTATCATACCTTTTTCGCTCACGTTTGTCAAGAAAAGCGCGGCGGGTATCAAATCTATACGCGCGGCTGCGTAAACGCGCGCTTTTATGCGGGAATGCCGTTTTTTCATCGCATTTCATTGACTTTTTATGCAATGCAATGGTATAATGGAAGATAAGAAAATACCGGATACGGAGAAGGAATATGACCTTCCGAAAACTTCCTGCGGGCGTGCAGGATATTCTGCCTTCCGAGTGCAGGATTCTCAACGAGATCAGAGGAAAACTCTCTGCCCTGTTCGAGGCGAACGGGTACGAACCCGTGCTCTCTGCCGCCGTGGACTATTACGATACTTATTCGCAGATCAGAAGCGGACTTCCCGAAGAGCGGATGTTCAAATTTACCGACGGCGACGGGAAGCTCCTTGTTCTGCGCCCCGACGCGACGCTCTCCATTTCCCGCATTGCGGCGACCAAGTTGGAGCGTGAAACGGCGCGTCTGTATTATTTTGCCAACAAGTGGGATGCGCAGAACGCGGGCGGACTGAAAAGCCGCGAGATCATTCAGGCGGGCGTGGAGCGGCTCGGCGAGAGCGGCGCGTTTTCGGACGCGCAGACCATCGCGTTCGCCATCGACTGCGCGCGTGCGGCGGGGATCGAGGATCCCATCGTCGAGATCGGACACGTCGGGTACTTCAAAGGGATTTTGGAGGCGTGCGGCGCGGCGCAGGCGGAGGAAGTCCGCGCCTGCATCAACGCAAAGGACGGACTGAACGCCGAGCGTGTGCTCCGCGAGGCGGGCGCAGGCAGCGCGACGCTGGACGCAGTGCGCACCCTTCCCACGCTCTTCGGCGGAACGGAAGTGTTCGACCGCGCCGAACGGCTGACGGAGAGCGAAGAGGCGCGCGAGGCGGTCGCGCATCTCAAAGAGGTCGGGCGCATTCTCGCAGAAATGGGGTATGAGGATAATATCTGTTTCGACCTCGGTACGGTCAAGCGGCTCTCCTATTATTCGGGCGTTGTATTCTCGGGTTTCGTAAAGGAGCTGGGCGTTCCCGTGCTCTCGGGCGGGCGGTACGACACGCTCGCGGACGATTTCGGAAAGCACATTCCCGCCGTCGGGTTCGCCATGGGGCTGAAACGCGTACTTGTAGCCCTCGAACGGCAGGGCAATCTTCCCGCCTCTCCCGCGTCCGACGTTGCCGTCGGCTGCGAACAAGGGGCGGAGCGCGGCGCGTACGCGCTTTGCAGAAGGCTGACCGCCGAGGGAAATCGGGTCACGCTGCTCGCCGAATACGGCGCGGCGGCGCTTGCCGCCGCCGCGGCACGCGAGAAATATTTCGTCACGAAAGAGGGGGTGCGGAAGGTATGATCACGTTTGCGCTTCCAAAAGGTCGGCTTGCGGAAAAGAGCGCGGAACTGCTCGCCGCCTGCGGCGCGGATACGGCGGTGCTTGCGGAGGACACCCGCAAACTCGTGCTGGAAAGCGGTGATAAAGCGTATCGCTTTTTTCTCGTGAAGCCCGCCGACGTTCCCGTATACGTGGAGTCGGGCGTTGCCGATCTCGGCATCGTCGGAAAAGATACCCTCATCGAAGAGGGGCGGGATCTGTACGAGATGCTCGATCTGAAAATGGGGGAGTGCCGCCTGTGCATTGCGGGGTACCCCGAACGCAAGGACGTGCTCACCAACGCGCACCTGCGCGTTGCCACCAAGTACGTGAATACGGCGAAGAAGGTGTTCGCGGGGCGCGGCGAGGAGATCGAGATCATTCCTCTGCACGGGTCCATCGAGCTTGCGCCCGTCACGGGGCTTGCCGACGTCATTTTGGACGTGGTCCAGACGGGTTCCACGCTCAAAGCGAACGGGCTTGTGGTGCTTGAAGAGATTTTCACGGGCATTACGGCGCGGCTCGTCGCCAATAAAGTCAGCTTAAAAACCAAGGCGGCGGACATTCTGCCCCTGATCGGAAAATTGAAGGAGGTGCTCGGATGAAAATTTTCAGCGAAGAGACTTGCGGTCAGCTTTTAACGCGCGCCTTCGACGAGCGCGAAAAGGAGCTTGCGGCGGTCAAGGAAATTCTCTCCGCCGTGCGCGCGCGCGGCGATCGGGCGGTGTTTGCGTACGAGGAAAAATTCGACGGCACAACGCTCACGCAGGAAAATTTCCGCGTTTCGGAAGCGGAGTTTGCGGCGGCGTACGCGGCGGTCGAACCTGAGTTCCTTGAAAGCCTGAAAAAGGCGATCGACAACGTTTACGGCTACCATGTCCGCGTCGGACGGCAGGATACGGTGCGGAGCGCGAACGGCAGAACGACGGGCTACGTCGTGCGGGCGGTAGAGCGCGCGGGCATCTACGTCCCCGGCGGGACCGCGCCGCTTTCCTCTTCCGTTTTAATGGGCGTTCTGCCCGCCAAGGCGGCGGGAGTGGGGCGCATCGTCGTCGTGACGCCCGCGAAGGAGGGAAAGATCTCTCCCTATACGCTCGTGGCGGCAAAGGAGTGCGGCGTTGACGAAGTGTATAAATGCGGCGGCGCGCAGGCGATCGCGGCGCTTGCATACGGCACGGAGAGCGTGCCGAAAGTGGACGTGATCGCAGGTCCTGGCAATATTTTCGTCACCCTCGCCAAAAAGGAAGTGTACGGACAGGTGGGCATCGACATGCTCGCAGGTCCGAGCGAAATCCTCATCGTGGCGGATTCGTCCGCCGATCCCGACTATGTGGCGGCGGACGTGCTGTCTCAGGCGGAACACGACGTGCTCGCGCGCGCCATCGTCATCACGACGGACGCTGCGCTCGCCGAAAAGATCGCGGCGGCGGTGGAGGAGCAGCTCGCGCGGCTTCCCCGCGAACCCATCGCGCGGAAATCCATCGGGACGGGCGGCGGCATTATCGTCGTGAACTCGCTCGACCGCGCCTGCGCGCTCGCCAACGAGATCGCGCCCGAACATCTGGAACTGTACGTGAAAGACCCCGACGCGCTTCTGCCGAGCATCAGGAACGCGGGCGCGGTGTTTCTGGGTGGGTACACGCCCGAACCCGTGGGCGACTACTTTGCGGGTCCCGACCACATCCTGCCCACGTCGGGCAGCGCGAAGTTCTTCCAAGTGCTCAACGAAGATATTTTCACGCGGAAAATGAGCGTGATCTCCTATACAAAAGAGGCGCTCCTTGCGGACGGTGCGGACATTGTCCGTCTTGCGGAGAGCGAAGGGCTGACCGCGCACGCGAACGCGGTGGCGATCCGTATGCGGAAGGAGGGGGAAAAGGCATGAGAAGGGCGGACGCGTCGCGGAAAACGAAGGAAACGCAGATTCAGCTTTCGCTCGATCTGGACGGAACGGGAAAGGCGCAGATCGATACGGGCGTCGGATTTTTCGACCATATGCTCGAACTGTTCACCGTACACGGCAGGCTGAACGTAACGCTCTCATGCAAGGGCGATCTGCAGGTGGACGCGCACCACACGGTGGAGGACGTTGGCATCGCGCTCGGCGACTGTTTCAGGCAGGCTCTGGGCGACAAAAAGGGCATCGCCCGCTTTGCCGACCGCCTTGTGCCGATGGACGACGTCGCGGCGCTCGTCGCCGTCGATTTCAGCGGCAGACCCGCGCTCATCTTCGAGGAGACGCTCTCGGGCAGGGTCGGCAATTTCGATATGGAGCTTGTGGAGGAATTCCTGCGCGCGTTCACCGCGCACGCGGGATTCAACCTGTATGTGAAGCTCCTGCGCTGCGGCAACCGCCACCACGAGGCGGAGGCGATCTTCAAGGCGCTCGCGCTGTGCGTGCGCGACGCGGTGAAGGTCGTATCGGACGAAATTCCTTCCTCCAAGGGGATGCTCGAATGATCGGGATCATCGATTACGGCATGGGCAACCTGCGCTCGGTCTTGAAGGCGATCGAGTTCCTCGGCGGGAGCGCGGGCGTATATACGGAGCAGAGCGCGCTCGACGGATGCGATAAACTTATCCTCCCCGGCGTCGGGAGCTTCGGCGCGGGCATGGAAAACCTTCGCCGCGGCGGATTGGACGAGTACGTCAGACGCCGCGCGGCGGACGGCACGCCCGTGCTTGGGATCTGTCTCGGAATGCAGTTCCTGCTCGAAGAGAGCGAGGAAGAGGGCGTCTTTACGGGGCTGGGGCTTGTGAAAGGGCGCGTCGTTCCCTTTACGGAGGGAAAAATTCCGCACATGGGCTGGAACGCCGTGGACGATATGCGCGGTCCGCTTTTCGACGGGATTCCCTCGGGAACGCAGTTTTATTTCGTGCACAGCTATTTTGCGGATACGACGGACGAGTTCACGCTCGGCACGACGGAGTATTACCGCACGTTCGCTTCGGCGGTCGGAAAGGACAACGTATTCGGCGTACAGTTTCACCCCGAAAAGAGCGGGGCGGCGGGCTTGCAGCTGATGCGCAATTTTATGAAAATTTGAGGTCACAGATGAAACTCTATCCTGCAATCGACGTACTCGGCGGGCGCGCCGTGCGTCTGCTATATGGAAAACGGGATCAGGTCACCGACTACGGCGACCCCGTGGACTGCGCCAAACGCTGGGTGGACGAGGGCGCGGAGATCCTGCACGTTGTCGATCTCTCGGGCGCGTTCGGCGAAGAGGGCGGTTTTGAGAAGGTGCTGGAACGCATCGCAAAGCTGGGCGTTCCCGTGCAGTCGGGCGGGGGTCTCAGGTCGATGGCGGAAATCCACCGCCGTTTCCGTGCGGGTGCGGACCGCGTGGTGCTCGGCACCGTCTGCGTGGAGCAGCCCGAAGTGCTGTACGAGGCGGTGGAGCGGTATCGGGATAAAATCGTTGCGGGTATCGACGCAAAGGAAGGTCATCTCGCCGTGCGCGGCTGGACGCAGCTTGCCGACAAAGATGCGTTTGAATTTGGCTGCGAGGCGAAGGCGCTGGGCGTGACGGACGCGGTGTTCACGGACATCGGGCGGGACGGCGCGCTTTCGGGCGTCAACGTGGAAGAGACGGTGCGCATGGGCGAAACGGGACTGAACATCATCGCCTCGGGCGGCGTACGCGATTTAGGCGATCTGCGCGCGCTCCAAGCGCAGGGCGTGTACGGCGTCATTCTGGGGCGCGCGATCTATACGGGCGCGATCTCCCTCAAAGACGCATTCGAGGTGCGCTGATGGTACGAAAAAGACTCATTCCCTGTCTGGATTTAAAGGACGGGCGCGTCGTCAAGGGCGTCAATTTCGTCAGCCTGATCGATGCGGGCGACCCCGTCGAGACGGCGAAACTCTACAACGCGTTCGGCGCGGATGAGATCGTCTTTCTCGATATTACCGCGAGCTACCGCGGGGATTCTCCCATGTGGGACGTCATCGCGCGGGCGAGCGAACAGGTGTTCCTCCCGCTCACCGTGGGCGGCGGAATGCGCACGACGGAGGATTTCAGACGGATGCTCGCCTGCGGGGCGGATAAGATCGCGGTCAACTCCGCGGCGATCCGCAATCCCGACCTCATCACCGACGCCGCGATGAAGTTCGGCCGTCAGTGCGTGGTGCTTGCGGTGGACGCGAAACGCGGCGAAAACGGGCGGTACGACGTCTACCTCAACGGCGGCAGGGTGAACACGGGGCTGGACGCGATCGAATGGATCTGCGAGGGCGTCAAGCGCGGCGCGGGCGAAGTCCTGCTCACGAGCATGGACCGCGACGGCACGCAGGCGGGGTACGACCTCGAGCTCACCCGACAGGCGGCGGAGGCGGTGAACGTCCCCGTGATCGCCTCGGGCGGCGCGGGCAAGATGAGCCATTTCTACGACGTACTCACCGAAGGCGGCGCGGACGCGGCGCTCGCGGCGTCGCTCTTCCACTTCGGCATCATCAATATGCGCGATTTAAAAAGTTATCTCGCGGAGCGGGGCGTTCCCGTCCGCATGGAGGGCAACTGATATGGAAAACGTGAAATTCGACAAGAACGGGCTGATCTGCGCCATTGCGCAGGACTGTGAGACGGGCGAAGTGCTCATGCAGGCGTATATGAACGCCGAGGCGCTGGACATGACGCTCAAAACGGGTTACGCGCACTATTACAGCCGTTCCCGCTGTAAGCTCTGGAAGAAGGGCGAGGAGAGCGGACACGTGCAGAAAGTCGTTTCCGCGACCTTCGACTGCGACCGCGACTGCATTCTGCTGCAGATCGAGCAGACGGGCGTTGCCTGCCATACGGGCGAGCGGAGCTGCTTCCACGACCCCGTCGTCGTGAGCGAACAGGGCGGGCTGACCTTCCTCGGCGAGCTGGCGCGCGTCGTGGAGGACAGAAAGCGCAACCCCGTCGAGGGATCGTACACCGCCTATCTTTTCAGCCGCGGCGTGGATAAGATTGCCAAGAAAATGGGCGAAGAGGCGGTGGAAGTCGTCATCGCCTCCAAGAACGACGACAAAGCGGACTTAACGCGCGAGATCGCCGACCTTACATATCACCTTCTGGTGCTTATGGAGGAAAAGGGCGTATCGCTGGCGGACGTATGCACGGAGCTGAAACGCCGCCATAAATAAGGGTGCGGAATTGTCCTGCCGTGCGGCGGGCGTCCCGCAGGAATTTCGATTGATTCGGGAGACAGTTATGACAAGAGAGGCAACCGGAACGCTGCTTTCATGCCGTTCGGGGATCAAAGTGATCGACGCGACCCTCCGCGACGGAGGGCTGGTCAACGATTTCCGTTTTTCGGACGATTTTGTGCGCGCGCTGTTTGCGGCGAACGCCGCCGCGGGCGTGGACTATATGGAACTCGGCTACAAGGCGGATAAGGACCTGTTCGACGAGAGCAAGTTCGGCAAGTGGAAGTTCTGCCGCGAAGCGGATATCATTGATGTGCTCGGCAACAGCGAGACGGAGATGAAGATCGCATGCATGGCGGACGTGGGGCGGTGCAATTTCCGCCGCGACATCTGCGAAAAGGGAAACTCGCCCATCGATATGTATCGCGTTGCTACCTATATCAACACCATTCCCGCCGCGATCGAGATGCTGGAATACTGCGATAAGTTCGGCTACGAGACGACGGTCAACGTGATGGCGATCTCCAAGGAGACGGAAAAAGAGACCGATCTCGCGCTGGAAATGCTCGGACACAGCCCTGCCAAGGCGATTTATATCGTGGACAGCTACGGCGCGCTCTACCCTGAGGAAATGCGCGTGCTCGCCGCAAAGTACATGGAAGTGGGGGATAAATACGGCAAGCAGATCGGCATTCACGCGCACAACAATCAGAACCTCGCCTTTGCGAACACCATCGAATGCGTGGCGGCGGGCGTCAACTACCTCGACGCGACCGTCAACGGCATGGGGCGCGGCGCGGGCAACTGCGCGCTGGAACTGCTGCTCGGCTTTCTCAAAAATCCCAAGTACAAGCTCGTGCATATCCTGCGGTTCCTCGAAGAGGGGCATATGCAGAAGCTCCGCGACGGCGGCGCGGTGTGGGGGTACGACCTGCCCTATCTGCTGACGGGGATCTTCAACCGCCACCCTTCGAGCGCGATCCGTTATATCAAGGAAAAACGCGCGGATATCATCGATTTCATGAACGAACTGCTCGATCAGGAGTAAATTTCTGTGAAAGCGGCGTTGCCCGTTTGTGAAAAGAAAATGTGTTTTTTGTGTGAAACCCCCTGAAAAGGGCTTTCCGAATTGTTGACATTTTTTTTGCAAAATGATAGTATTAAGAGAACGTTGAAATTGCGCGCGATTTTGGCGTTCTTTTTATAGTCTTAAAAGATGTTAAGAAGATTACGTGAAAAATTACTGCGCAAAACACTCAGAGAGGAGGTTGTTTTTCTTGCTCAAAACATTGGCAAAATGTATTCGGGAGTATAAGCTGGCGTCCATATTATCGCCCATTTTCGTCACAATCGAAGTTGTTCTCGAATGCCTCATTCCTTTCGTGATAACGTGGCTTCTCGGCGCGATCCGCGAGGGAGCTTCCGGAATGGGAAAAGTCTGGATGTACGGCGGGATCCTGATCGCGATGGCGGTCGTGTCCCTCGTGGCGGGCGCGCTTGCGGGCGCGTTCTGCGCGCGCGCTTCCGCAGGGTTTGCAAAGAACGTCAGAAAGGATATGTTCTACAATATCCAGACGTTCTCCTTCGAGAATATCGATAAGTTCTCGACGCCCTCGCTCGTCACCCGTATGACGACGGACGTCTGGAATTTGCAGATGGCGTATATGATGATCGTCCGCATCGCGGTCAGATGCCCCGTCATGATCGTCTTTGCGGCGGTCATGGCGTTTGTGATGGGCGGGAATCTGGCTTGGATCTTCATTGCCGTCATTCCGGCGCTCGTCATCGCGCTGCTCATCATCATGTGGAAGGCGCTCCCGATGTTCCAGAAGCTCTTCCCCAAGTACGACGACATGAACGAGTCCATTCAGGAAAACATCAAGGGGATCCGCGTTGTCAAGTCGTACGTGCGCGAGGACTATGAAAAGCAGAAGTTCGGCAAAACTTCGGGCGGGCTGTGCAAGGAGTTCACGCGCGCCGAGCGGCTTTTGGCGTGGAACAACCCGATCATGCAGTTCTGCTTCTACGGCGTGCTCAGCGCAGTGCTGTTCATCGGTTCTTATTTCATCATTCAGTCTGCGGGAACAGCCAATCCCGTTCATACCGAAGAGGTTTCGCAGCTCATCGTCTACGGAATGCAGATCCTCTCCTCGCTGATGATGTTCTCCATGGTATTTGCCATGATCGTCATGTCGTTGGAGAGCGCGCGCCGTATCTGCGAGATCCTCAACGAAAAGAGCACCCTCCACAATCCCGCAAACCCCGTTTACGAGGTGGAGAACGGGTCGATCGATTTCGAGAATGTCTCCTTCAAATATTCCGAGAACGCAGAGCGCAACGTGCTGGAAGATATCGATCTGCATATCCGCTCGGGCGAGACGATCGGCATCATCGGCGGCACGGGCTCGTCCAAGACGTCGCTCGTCAACCTCATTTCCCGTCTGTACGACGTGACGGAAGGCGAGGTGCGCGTCGGCGGAAAGAACGTCAAGGAATATGATCTGGAAGCGCTGAGAAATCAGGTCGCGGTCGTTCTGCAAAAGAACGTGCTGTTCTCGGGAACGATCAAGGAAAATCTCCGCTGGGGCGATCAGAACGCCACGGACGAGGAGATCGTCGAGGCGTGCAAGCTCGCGCAGGCGGACGACTTCATTCAGGGTTTTCCCGATAAGTACGATACCTATATCGAGCAGGGCGGCACCAACGTCTCGGGCGGGCAGAAACAGCGTCTGTGCATTGCGCGCGCGCTCCTCAAGAAGCCCAAGATCCTCATTCTGGACGACTCGACGAGCGCGGTCGATACGCACACCGACGCGCTCATCCGCAAGGCATTCCGCGAGTTTATCCCGAGCACGACCAAGATCATCATTGCGCAGCGTATCTCTTCGGTGGAGGACGCGGACCGCATCATCGTTCTGGACGGCGGCAGGATCAACGGGATCGGCACGCACGAGGAACTTTTGAAGAGCAACAGCATTTACGCGGAAGTGTACTATTCGCAGGTCAAGGGCAGCGGCGATAAGGAAGTGGACGCCGCGAACGCCGCTGCGCTCAAAGAGAGCCTTGCCGCAACGCTCGGAGACTCTTCCGCGCAGAACGCAGACGAAGAGGGAGGTGAAAAGCATGAGTAAGACGCGTGCAGGGAATCGTCCTCCCGTACAAAAGGGCGTTATGAAGCGTCTTATCAAGTCGCTTTTCCGTTACTATCCCGTCATGCTGCCCATCGCGCTGGCGTGTATCGTCGTCAATGCGGTCATCTCGTCGCTTCCCGCATTCATCATGCTTCCGCTGTTCGACCTGTTGGAGGCTGCGGTCGTAAACGGGCAGACGTGGGCTGAGATCTCCGGCGAAGTAACGAGGCTGATGTGCATCCTGATCGGAATGTACGCCGTATCCCTGATCGCGGGCGCGGTATATACCCAGCTCATGGCGATCATCACGCAGGGCTATCTGCGCGATATGCGCGAGCAGATGTTCAACGGGATGCAGGATCTGCCCATCCGTTACTTCGATACGCACAACCACGGCGACATCATGAGCTATTACACAAACGACATCGATACGCTGCGCCAGATGATCGCACAGAGTATCCCGCAGCTCATGATCTCGGGGATCATGTGCATTACGCTTGTCTGCTTCATGCTGTATTCGAGCTTCTACCTTACGCTCATCGTTCTGGTCGGGATCGTGGCGATCGTGTTTGTTACAAAATTCGTCGGCGGCGGATCGAGCAGATTCTTCCTTGCCACACAGCGGGCGGTCGCAAAGACGGAAGGCTTCGTCGAAGAGATGATGCAGGGGCAGAAGGTCATCAAGGTGTTCTGTCACGAGGAAGAGGCGAAGAAGGGATTCGATCAGGTCAACGGCGCGCACTTTGAAATGTCGGATAAGGCGAACCGTTACGCCAATATGCTCATGCCCATCATCGCGAATATCGGTAACGTCATGTACGTTATCGTCGCGCTTGTCGGCGCGGTGCTCGCGGTGAACGAAGTCGGCAACGTCAGCATCGGGGCTGCGTTCGGGGTCAGCAATCTTCTCACGTTCGGACCCGCGCTCATCGTCTCCTTCTTGCAGACGACCCGTCAGTTCTCCAACAACATCGGTCAGGTTTCCAATCAGGTCAACTCCGTCGTCATGGGTATCGCGGGCGCGCAGCGCATCATTGCGCTCATCGACGAAAAACCCGAGGCGGACGAAGGTTACGTCACTCTCGTCAACGCAAGGGAAGAGGACGGTAAGCTCGTCGAGAGCGAGGAGCGTACGGGAATCTGGGCGTGGAAACACCCGCACGCGGCGGACGGTTCCGTCACCTATACCAAGCTCGAAGGCGACGTGCGCCTCTTCAACGTGGATTTCGGCTACGTTCCCGAGAAGATCGTCCTGCACGACATCAGCCTGTACGCCCGTCCCGGGCAGAAGGTCGCGTTCGTCGGCGCAACGGGCGCGGGCAAGACGACCATCACCAACCTTCTGACCCGTTTCTACGACATCGCGGACGGCAAGATCCGTTACGACGGCATCAATATCAACAAGATCAGGAAGTCCGAACTCCGCCGCTCGCTCGGCATGGTGTTGCAGGATACCAACCTGTTCACCGATACCGTTATGGGCAATATCCGTTACGGCAAGCTGGATGCGACGGACGAAGAGTGCATCGCGGCGGCGAAGCTCGTCGGCGCGGACGACTTCATCACCCGCCTGCCCGAAGGGTATAATACGATGATCTATCAGAACGGCGCGAACCTCTCGCAGGGGCAGCGTCAGCTTCTCTCGATCGCCCGCGCGGCGGTTGCAGACCCGCCCGTCATGATCCTCGACGAGGCGACAAGCTCCATCGATACGCGTACGGAAGCAATCGTGCAGTACGGTATGGATAAACTGATGGAGGGCAGAACGGTATTCGTCATTGCGCACCGTCTTTCCACCGTCAAGAACTCCGACGTCATCATGGTGCTTGAACACGGGCGCATCATCGAGCGCGGCACGCACGATCAGCTCATCGAGCAGAAGGGCAAATACTACCAGCTCTATACGGGCGCGTTTGAATTGGAGTAATCCGTCAGACGGAACAACAATCATAAAAAAATCATAAAAAATCCCGCGGGAAGCGTTTTGTTTCCCGCGGGATTTTGCATGGGCGCGCCTGCAGCGGGGAGTTGTGCGGGCGCGAAGCGTACTCGGGCGCACGCCGCCGGAAGAGCGGAAGAAACGCGGAGCGCTTTCCTGCCGCGAACTGTCATAATCCGCGCCGCGCCGTCATACAGTAGCGTAGAGCAAATTGGCGGAGGGTAGCAATGAAGACATTCGGCGTATACGAAGATATTGCATCGCGGACGGGCGGCGAGATTTACATCGGCGTCGTCGGTCCCGTGCGGACGGGTAAGTCCACGTTCATCAAAAAATTCATGCAGGAGCTTGTTCTGCCGCAGGTCCCGGGCGCGAAGAAAAAACGCTATACCGACGAGCTGCCGCAGTCGGCGAGCGGGCGTACGGTCATGACGACCGAGCCGAAATTCGTACCCGAAGAGGGCGCGGAAATCAAGGTGAAGGAGGCCGTCGCGCGGGTGCGGCTCATCGACTGCGTCGGCTTTCCCGTAGAGGGCGCGGGGGGATTTGAAGAGGAGGGCGCTCCGCGGCTCGTCAAAACGCCGTGGAATGAATCGCCCGTTCCCTTCCAGCAGGCGGCGGAAGAGGGGACGCGCCGCGTCATCCGCGATCATGCGACCATCGGAATTCTCATGACGACGGACGGCTCTGTCGCCGAGATCCCGCGCATCGCATACGAACCTGCCGAAGAGCGCGCCGCGGAGGAGCTGAAAGCGATCGGAAAGCCGTACGTGATTGTACTCAACTGCCGCGAACCAGCGGGCGCGGAGGAACTGCGCGCGGCGCTGGAAGAGAAGTACGGCGCGCCTGTGCTCGCGCTCAACGCCGAAACGGCGAACGCCGCGGCGCTTGCCGTGGTGCTCGAACGGGTGCTTTATGAGTTTCCCGTTACGGCAGTGGACGTCGATCTGCCCGATTGGATGCGTGTGCTCGATACGGACAGTCCGCTCCTGACCGAGGTTCTGGACGGCGTGCGTTCCGTCGCGCCCAAGATCTGCAAAATGAGCGACTGTGCGCTGCTGGATACGCTCTATACGGAGAGCGGAAGGCTGCTGCCGCCCGTCTCCACCGAGCTTGACGCCGCCACGGGGCAGGTGCGCTGCCGCGTCGAGGCGAAGGAGGGCGCGTTCTACGAAGTTCTGGGCGAACAGTGCGGCGAGCCGATCCCCGACGATCTTGCGCTGATGCGTTACTGTTCCCGCCTTGCGGGCGCGAAGAAACTGTACGAGCGGGTCGGGCAGGCGTTCGACGACGCGCGCGAATACGGCTATGGGATCGTTCCGCCCGAGGCGGGGGAAATGAGTCTTGCCGAGCCTACGCTCGTCAAACGCAGCGGGCGGGTGGACGTCAATCTTCGCGCCGATGCGCCCAGCTATCACGTTATCCGCGTGGATGTCTGCGGCGAGGTGCATCCCGCGCTCGGCAACGAGGAACAGAGTTCCGCGTTCGTCAAAAAACTCTCCGAGAGCATGGAGCAGGAGCCGGAACGCGCATGGGATACCAATATGTTCGGGCGCACGCTCAAAGAGATGCTCGGCGAGGAGCTCTCCGTGAAAAACCGCGCGATGGGCGAATCGGTACAAAAGAAGATGCGCCGTACTGTGACGCGCATCGTCAACGAGGGCAGGGGCGGCGTTATTTGTATCCTGCTCTGACCAGCCGGCGTAAGACTGCGCTCCGTTCTTTATGGAACGGGGCGTGTTTTTAAATTTTCTTGTATGCTAAAACTTTGCAATGAATTTTTCGGCGCGGAGGTTGACAAAGACGGGGGTATTCATGTTATAATATAGCTTAATAATAGGATATAAGGAGGACGCGTGCTATGTTAAACGCGTTGCTTGCGCTCACAACGGGGCAGCTTGCAATCGTGATTGTGTGCGCCGTGATCGGCGTCGCTCTGATTGCAGTAGCCATTGCGGGACTTGTACGTTCAGCAAAGCAAAATCGTCAGACGTCTGTTTCTGCATCTCAGCAGGATCCGAGTACCGAATTCCATGCGGCGGAAGAGGAGCCTGTGACGGAAGAGCCGGTCGTTGAAGAGCCGGTTACGGAAGATCGCGTCGCGGAAGAGGAACCTGTGACGGAAGAGCCGGTCGTTGAAGAACCAGTCGCAGAAGATCGCGTCGCGGAAGAGGAGCCTGTGGCGGAAGAGCCGGTCGTTGAAGAGCCGGTTACGGAAGACCGCGTCGCGGAAGAGGAGCCTGTGACGGAAGAGCCCGTAAAGGAGCAAACCCCTGCCGGGGGGCAGACGCGCATCGTCTACGCTTCGGACGACGGCTGGTTTGTGAACGTCCGTTACGATAAGAGTTTCGAGGCAAAGCTCATTCAGGGCGATGACAAACTCAAAGAGTACTATTCCGAACTGAAAAACGAGCTGCTTTCCTATAATAAGGTTACGGCGCGCCGCAGCTGGCAGCACGAATCGTTCCGCCGCGGCAGAGCGACAGTCGCGAAACTTGTGATCCGCGGCAAGACGCTGCGCCTCTATTTGGCGCTCGAACCGATGCTCTACGAAGAGAGCAAGTACCGCGTGGAGGACGCGTCCGAACACGCCAAATTTGCCAAGACGCCGCTTCTGTACCGCATCAAGAATGACCGCCGCTGCCGGTACGCGAAGGATCTGATCGCCGCGGCAATGGCTTCCGCCGAGGCGCTGCGCGGAGAGGAGCGGGAGGAGGATTACGCCTCCGTTCCATATGAAGAGACGGACGCGCTGATCGCGCGCGGGCTCGTGCGGATCATTGAGGTACGCCGCCGCATGGACGGTTCGGGAGCAGTCGTTCTCCCCGAGGACGAGGATGACGATACGGAGCCTGTGGCAGAGCCGACCGCGCTTACGCCGCGCTCCGTAACCGCGCTCACCGTGCAGGAGGAGCACCGCGTCAGCGTCTCCGACGCGGATGGGCTGATGGCGGACGAGGAGGCGGAGGAGCTCGTCGACGTCGCCGAACGCGTCAGCGACAGACGCCGTCAGACCATCGTCAATATCGATACTCTGAGCGAATATTTCTCGGACGGCGAGCGCGTCGGGATCGATGAGATGAAGGAACGCATTCCCTTTTTCAACAAGAAAGCGACGTATGTAAAAGTCCTTGCCCGCGGCGTGCTGACAAAGACGCTCGAAGTGGAAGCAGACGACTTCTCGCTCAATGCAGTCAAGATGATCGTGCTCCTTGGCGGCAGAGTTTACAGAGCAAAAAATTAAGCGCAAAAATCTCACTCTCTGAGTGAGATTTTTACAGTGAGACGGGAAAAAATCTGCAAAAATCCAAAAGAATTTTGCTCTTCCCTATTGAATTTTTATCCGATTTATTCTATAATAGTTTCGTACAGACGTACGAACTATTTTAGGGGGTCATTATGGCAAACGCAAAAGAGTATATCGAGAGCGGGCGTACTGCGCTCGGGATCGAGTTCGGCTCCACGCGCATCAAGGCGATCCTTGTGGACGAAAACAACACGCCCATTGCATCGGGCAGTCACGAGTGGGAGAATCAGCACGTCAACGGGATCTGGACGTATTCGCTTGACGCAATCCGCGAAGGCTTGCAGGATTGTTACGCAAAAATGGCGGCGGACGTCAAAGAAAAATACGGCGTCACGCTCACCACTGTCGGCGCGATGGGTTTTTCCGCGATGATGCACGGATATATGGTATTCGACAAGAACGACGAGCTGCTCGTTCCCTTCCGCACGTGGCGCAACAACAACGCGGCGGCGGCGGGCGAAAAACTCACGGAACTTTTCAACTATCATATCCCCGCGCGCTGGTCCATCGCGCATCTCTATCAGGCGATCCTGAACGGAGAGGCGCACGTCAAAGACATCGTCTTCCAGACGACGCTGGAAGGCTACGTGCATTGGAAACTCACGGGCAGAAAGGTGCTCGGCATCGGCGAGGCTTCCGGTATGTTCCCCGTCGATCCCGAAACCAAACAGTACGATAAGGTCATGCTGAAAAAGTTCAACGACCTCGTTAAGGGGAAATTGCCCTTCAAGGTGCAGGATATCCTCCCCGAGATCCTGCTTGCAGGCGAGAACGCGGGAACGCTTACCGAAGAGGGCGCGAAGTTCCTCGATCCCACGGGCAATCTCAAAGCGGGGATCCCGCTCTGCCCGCCCGAGGGTGACGCCGGCACGGGCATGGTCGCAACCAACAGCGTGCGCAAGCGTACGGGCAACGTCTCGGCGGGAACTTCCGTCTTTGCCATGATCGTTCTCGAAAAGGAGCTTTCCAAGCCCTATCCCGAGATCGACCTCGTCACGACGCCCGTCGGCGATCTCGTCGGCATGGTCCACTGCAACAACTGCACATCCGATATCAACGGCTGGGTCAATATGTTCGGCGAATTTGCCGCGCTCGCAGGCGTGGAGATCCCCAAGTGGAAGCTCTACGATATGCTCTACTTTGAATCGGAGAAGGGCGATAAAGACTGCGGCGGGCTGTTGGCGTACAACTACGTTTCCAACGAGCACGTCACCAAAGTCGAAAAGGGGCGCCCGCTCTTCGTCCGCACAGCTGAGGGCAAGTTCAACCTTGCAAACTTCATGCGCACGCACCTCTATGCGGCGTTCGGCGCGCTCAAAGTCGGGTGCGACATCATGCTCAAAGAGGAGGGCGTCAAGCTCGACCGCATCACCGGTCACGGCGGTCTCTTCAAGACGGAGCGCGTGGGGCAGAGCTACCTCGCCGCGGCGATCAACGCGCCTGTCACCGTCATGAAGACGGCAGGCGAAGGCGGCGCGTGGGGCATGGCGATCCTCGCCAACTATCTCGTCACCAAAAAGAAGGGCGAGCCGCTCGACGAGTACCTCGACGAGCGCGTGTTTGCGGGGCAGGAGGGCGTTACGCTTGCGCCCGATCCCGAAAACGTCGCGGGATTCGAGGAATTCGGCAAGCGCTATGTGGAGGGGCTTCCCATCGTCCGCGAGGCGACACGCTCCCTTAAATACTGATAAAAATACGTCTGCTGCGGGGCATTTCGCTGTCCCGCGCGGCTGTTTTGTAAGAAAACGATGAATTTTGGAGGAATGACAGTATGTTGGAAGCATTGAAAGAGAAAGTTCTGAAAGCGAATCTCGATCTCGTCAAGCATAAACTCGTCCTGTTCACATGGGGCAACGTTTCCGAGATCGACCGCGAGAGCGGACTCATCGTCATCAAGCCTTCGGGCGTGGAATACGACGAAATGAAGGCGGAAGATATGGTCGTCGTCGATCTGAACGGAAAGGTCGTCGAAGGCGATCTGCGCCCTTCGTCCGATACGCCCACGCATATCGAATTTTATAAGGCGTTCCCCGACGTCGGCGGCGTGACGCACACGCACTCCACGTTCGCGACCGCATGGGCGCAGGCGGGGCGCAGCATTCCGTTCTACGGAACGACGCACGCCGATTATTTCTACGGCGATATTCCCTGCGCGCGCTCTCTCACCAAAGAGGAGATCGAGGGCGAGTACGAAAAGAATACGGGGCTTGCCATCATCGAAAAGTTCCGCAATTCCAGCCTGAAACCGCTCGAGGTCCCCGGCGTGCTCATCAAGAGCCACGGCGTGTTTGCATTCGGCAAAGACGCAGACAATTCCGTTTACAACGCGACCGTTCTCGAAGAGGTCGCAAAAATGGCGTTCATCACCGAGGCGGTCAATCCCCATGCGGAGCGCGCCGATCAGTTCATGATGGACAAGCACTACCTGAGAAAGCACGGCAAGAACGCCTACTACGGGCAGACGAAAAAGAAGTAAGATGATCGAAACGGAAATCATCGGCTACACGCCCGATCCCAAAAAGCGGGCGGCGCGCATCGCCGCGCTTGCCAACGAACGCGAGAGCAGGGGCGATACGCTCGTCTCCGTGCTCTCCACGCCCAACTGCGGGGCGATCCTTGTGTTCCGTACTCCGGCGGTTCCGGAGAAAAAATAAAAATATATCTTTGGAAAGGAATGAGGTAAACATTATGAAAGAGAAAGTAGTTTATTGGCTCACCGGCTCGCAGACGCTGTACGGCGACGACGTGCTCGCGCACGTTGCGCAGCACTCCGAAGAGATGGCAAATTACGTCAACTCCAAAATGCCCGTCACCGTCAAATATCTGACGACGTGCAAGAGCTCGGACGAGGTCATTGCGGCGGTCAAGCAGGTGAACGCGGACGATAACTGCATCGGTATCATCACCTGGTGCCACACGTTCTCCCCTGCGAAGATGTGGATCAAGGGTCTGAAAATGCTGCAAAAGCCCATGTGCCACTTCGCGACGCAGTACAACGAGAAGCTCCCTTACGATACCATCGATATGGACTTCATGAACGAGAATCAGGCTGCGCACGGCGACAGAGAGTTCGGTTATATCGTGACCAGACTGAGAATGGACAATAAGGTCATCGTCGGCTATTACAAAGACGCGAAAGCGCTTGAAGAGCTTGCTTCGTGGTGCAAAGTTGCGGCGGGTTATGCGTTCTCCAAGACGGTCAAAGTCTGCCGCTTCTCCGACAATATGCGCGACGTTGCCGTCACCGAAGGCGACAAGGTCGAGGCGCACATCGATCTTGGCTGGCAGGTTGATTACTACCCCGTGGGCGATCTTGTAGAGTACGTCGAGAAGGTCACTGAAAAGGAGATCGACGCGCTCATGGCGGAGTACGACAAAAAGTACACGATGGGCACCAAGCGCATCGACGTCGTGCGCGAGCAGGCGAAATATGAAATCGCGATCGATAAATTCTGCAAGGAGAAGGGCGGCTATATCGGCATTGTCGATCACTTCGGCGCGCTGCACGGGCTGAATCAGCTCCCCGGGCTTGCCATTCAGGATCTGCAGGGCAAGGGCTACGGCTTCGGCGCGGAGGGCGACTGGAAGATCGCCGCGCTCGGCGCGGTCATGCAGTATATGGCAGGTCAGACGGGTACGGGCCTCATGGAGGACTACACCTACGACCTTGCGGACGGGCTTTGCCTCGGCGCGCATATGCTTGAAGTTTCCCCTCAGTTCGCGGCGACCAAACCGCAGATTCAGGTGCATCCCCTTGGAATCGGCGGCAAGTCCGATCCCGCCCGCCTCGTGTTCGAGGGCATTTCTGCGCCTGAGGCGGTTGCCGTCTCCATGATCGACATGGGCGACAGACTCCGTCTGATCGTGCAGAAGATCGAGCTCGTCAAGTATCCTCATAAGATGCCCAATCTGCCCGTCGGCGGACTGATGTGGAAGTATCAGCCCAACTTCAAGGACGGCGTTGCCGCATGGATCTATGCGGGCGGCGCGCACCACACCGTCGTTTCCTCCAAACTCTCCGTGCAGGAGATGGTCGACCTCGGCAATATGTGGGGCATTGAAGTCGTTGTCATCGACGAGCATACGGAGATCAACGAGTTCAAAAAGCAGCTCATGTGGTCGGACGTCATCTGGAAGCGCAAATAAGATAAAAAGGGATTGCGGGGCGGTACGGCGTACCGCCCCGTATTTTGTGAGGAGCTATGTTTTTTCAGAAATATATCTTCGGCGACACCGCCGTTTACTATGCGGAATCTCCCGTCGAAGGGCATGAGGGGAAAACGACGGTCGGGCTTGCAATGTATCCTGCCGACGTTCCCGTCGACGCGCAGAAACTGCACTGCGACGGCATGGTGCAGGTCGCCTTTACGGGCGACGAGGGGCTGATCGATTACACCTTCGGCGTGACGATGCGCAACCGCGCCGCGACCGTTCTGCACGTGGAAAAACAGACGGCGGACGAGCGCGGCGTCGTGACCCTTCTCTCCGACGGGAAGGGCAATTCTTATACGCATATTCTGGAATATGACGCGGAGACGGGCGTGTTCGCGCTCTCCGTGCGCTACGAGAACGGAACGGGCGCGGAGCGCACGCTCGAAATGCTCGAAAGTTTTTCACTCAGCGGCATCGGTGCGCCTTCCGACGGGCTGAACAGCACCTGCGGGCTGACGCTCCACCGCATGACGAGCGCGTGGTCGCGCGAGTGCCGCCCCAAGGCGGATACGTTCGCACAGCTCGGGCTGGATATGAGCTGGGGGCGGTACGGCGTCAAGTGCGAGAAGTGGGGGCAGGTCGGCAGTATGCCCGACCGCGGCTGGTATCCGTTCGCCGCCATTGAGGACGTGTCTGCGGGCGTCGTGTGGGCGGTGCAGATCGAGGCTCCCTATTCGTGGCAGCTCGAAGTGTACAAGGAAAAGGAGACGTGCGCGCTCTCGGGCGGCATGGGCGACTACGAGTTTGCGCATTGGTGCAAAAAAGTGCCTGCGGGTGCGACTTTTACAACAGATAAGGCGTATCTCCGCGTCATGCGCGGGGGCGTTCTGCAAGCGGAAAACGCGCTCGTGCGCGCCGCCGACCGCCGTCTGAACGTGCTCGCGGGCGAAGAGGAGCTGCCCGTGCTGTTCAACGAATACTGCACGACGTGGGGCGTTCCCTCCGAGGAAAATATCCGTGCGATCCTTGCGGCGATCAGACCGCTCGGGCTGAAATATTTCGTCATCGACTGCGGCTGGTATAAGCCGGACGACAGGGGCTGGTGCAACGCCATCGGCGATTGGAAGGAGAGCGGCACGCTCTTCCCGCACGGCGTGAAGGCGGTTGCCGACGCGATCCGCGCGGAAGGACTTCGCCCCGGCATCTGGTTTGAGTTTGAAGTCGCGGGGCGGGACAGCGACGCCTTCCACAACAAAGATATGCTCTTGAAGCGGGACGGCGCGGTCATCACCAGCAAGAACCGCCGCTTCTTCGACCTGCGTTCTCCTGCCGTCAACGACTATATATCCGCGCGTATGACCGACTTTTTAGTGAAAAACGGTTTTGGATATATCAAAATTGACTACAACGACACGTACGGCGTCGGGTGCGACGGCGCGGAGAGCCTCGGTGAGGGCGGCAGGCAGGTCGCCGAAGAGAGCCTGGCGTGGCTGACGAAGATCAAACAGGCAGTTCCCGATATGGTTATTGAAAACTGTTCTTCGGGCGGCAGCCGCATCGAGCCGAAGCGGATGGGCATGGTCTCCATATGCTCCTTCTCGGACGCGCACGAATGCGCTGAAATTCCGCTTGTGGCGGCGAATGTCTCGCGCGTGATCCCTGCGCGGCAGTCGCAGATCTGGGCGGTGCTGAGGGAGAAGGACGCGCCTTCGCGCACCATCTATTCGCTCTGTGCAGCAATGCTCGGGCGCATCTGCCTTTCGGGCGACGTGCTGAATATGTCCGCCGAGAAAATTCAACTGATCCGCGCGGGGCTTGCATTCTACGAGCGCGTCAAACCAATTGTGCGGGAGGGCGAGATCACTTGCATCGACTGCGACGTGGAGTATTACCGCGCGCCCAAGGGCAGGCAGATCTATATCAAGGAACTCGGGGATAAAAAGCTCGTCATCGTGCATCGGCTGGAAGGGCGCGGCGAGATCGGGATCCCGGCGCAGGGGTATGCGCTGAAAGAGGCGTACACCGATCTGGAATACACCTTCGGCGATACGCTGCGCATTGCCGATACGGGCGAATATATGGCGGGCGCGTTCCTGCTCGAAAAGCGTGCCTGAAAAGAAAGCGTTCATGAAAATGCGGACGGGGATTGACATTCCCGTCCGTTTTCTCTATAATAGAGGAAGAGCTTTCGGGAGGGGAAAATGAAGCCTGTCAGTTATGGGCGCGTTACGCTCGCGGACGGATTCTGGAAGGAAGTGCGCTCGCGCAATGCGATGGTATCGCTCAAAAATGTGTACCGCCGGTTCGCGGAGACGGGGCGTTTTTCCGCCGTTGCCTGCGTCAAGCGGGAGAATCCGCCCCATATTTTTTACGATTCGGACGTGGCAAAATGGCTGGAAGCGGCGGCTTATCTGCAAGGGGATTACCCCGATGCGGAGATCCGCGCTATGATCGATGAAACGGTGGATACCATCGTGCGCGCGCAGCTTCCGTGCGGGTATTTCAACAGCTTTTATCAGGTCTATCGCCCCGATAAAATTTTTCAGGAACGTACCGAGCATGAGCTGTATTGCGCGGGTCACCTCATCGAGGCGGCTGTCGTGCTCGATGCGTGCGGTGTCAATGCAAAGCTGCTTCCCGCCATGGAAAAGTACGCGCAGTACATCTATGAGCGGTTTTACGTGAAGCGCGATACGGGTTTCACGACGTGCGGACATCCCGAGATCGAGCTTGCGCTCGTGCGGCTTTACGCGCACACGGGGGAGGGAAAGTGGCTTACGCTTGCCGGATTCTTTCTGGACGAGCGCGGCAAGCGCGCCGAGACGATCTATCCGACGGTGGACAGAACGTACGATCAGAGCCACAGACCCGTGCGCGAGCAGACAGAGGCGGTGGGGCACGCCGTGCGCGCGCTCTACCTCTATACCGCCATGGCGGACGTCGGGCGGCTGACGGGAGACGAAGGGCTTATCGGCGCGTGCGAAGCGCTCTTTCAGGACGTCGTCAACAAAAAAATGTATCTGACGGGCGGAACAGGATCGAGCAATGTGGGCGAACGGTTTACGATCGCGTACGATCTGCCCAATCAGACTGCGTATTCCGAGACGTGTTCGGCGATCGCGCTCGCATTTTTTGCGGAACGCATGGCGCGGATCGGCAATAAAGCGGCATATCATGCCGTCGTGGAGCGCGTACTCTATAACAACGTGCTTGCGGGGGAGAGCCTTGACGGAAAAGGCTTCTTCTACACCAATCCGTTGGAGATGCACGCCGCGTTTGCACGCTATGCGCGTACCTTGCCCGACGCGCCCTATCAGCCCATTCCGGAACGCGTCGAAGTGTTCGACTGTTCGTGCTGTCCACCCAATCTCATCCGGCTGTTCGCGCAGATCGGCGGGTTCGCCTACGGGGAAGAGGATGGCGTTCTGTACGTTCATCAGTACATCTCTTCGCGCGTATCAGCCTGCGGGTGCGAGTTATCCGTACAATCGGAGATGCCGTTCGGCGGGAAGGCGACGATCAGCGTCAAGGGCAGCGGGAGGATCGCGCTCCGCATTCCCGTATGGCAGAGCGCCGTCTCGTGTGCGGTGAACGGCGTGTTCTGCGTCCCCGAGACGAGGGACGACTATATGTACGTTTCGGTGGAAGGGGAGACCTGCATCTCGCTTGATTTCGAAATGAAACCGCGCTTTGTGTACGCCAACGAAAAGGTATGGGCGGATGCGGGCAGAAAAGCCGTGGAATACGGCCCGCTCGTTCTCTGCGCCGAAAGTGCGGACAATGGCGGCGACCTTGCAAGCGTGGAGATCCCGTCGTCCGATCATGCGGAAATCGGTACGGATGGCGGATTCTGCGTAAAAATTCCTGCGCGGCGGTTGAAGTCCGACGGGGCGCTCTACTCCTATCTGCCGCCCGTGCGCGAGGCGTTCACGCTCGTGCTCAGACCGTACTATACATGGGCAAACCGCGGCGAAATCGATATGCAGGTGTGGTTTTTATAAAACGATCAATAGGATTATATTGCAATTTGGGGAATATATTATGGAGAAACAAATGAATGAAAAGGCGCTCAGAAAGCTGCTGGAAGCGCATTCGCAGACGCAACTGATGCGTTGGTGGGAAGAACTTGACGCGCCCGCGCGCGAAGAGCTTGCGCGGAGGATCGGCGAAATTGATTGGTCGGAGATTTCTCTGCACGCCGAGGACGGCGTGCGGGGCGAAATTTCGCCCATCGCGGGGCTTTCGGTCGGAGAGATCGAAGAGAGGAGAGAGGAATTTTACGCCGTCGGACGCGACGCAATCCGCGCGGGCAAGGCGGCTGCGGTGCTTTTGGCGGGCGGTCAGGGAACGCGCCTTGGCTCGGACGCACCCAAAGGGGTGTACGATATCGGTGTTACCCGCCGTCTGTACATCTTCGAGCAGCTCATCCGCAATCTGACGGAGGTGACGGACGCCTGCGGCGCGACGATCCCGCTGCTCATCATGACGAGCGAAAAGAACGACGAAGATACGCGCGCTTTTTTTGAGAAACACGGCTATTTCGGCTACCCGCGCGGTGATATTTACTTTTTCCGTCAGGCAATGGCGCCCTGCGTCGGACTGGACGGCAAACTTTTGCTCGAAGACAAGGGGCGGCTCGCGCTCTCGCCGAACGGCAACGGCGGCTGGTACGCCTCGCTGGAACGCGCGGGGCTGGCTGAAAAAATGGACGCGCGCGGGGTGGAGTGGTACAACGTCTTTGCGGTGGATAACGTGTTGCAGCGCATCTGCGATCCCGTATTCCTCGGCGCGACGATTTTAAGCGGCGCGGCGAGCGGCGCAAAGGTCGTGCGCAAGAACGACCCGCACGAGCGCGTGGGCGTTCTGTGTCTGGAGAACGGGCTGCCAGGGGTCATCGAGTACTACGAACTGAGCGAGGAAATGGCAAGCTTGCGCGGCGCGGATGGGCAGCTCGTCTATTCCTTCGGCGTGATTTTAAATTATCTCTTCCGCGCGGACGTTCTCAAACGCATTTCCCGAGAGCGCCTTCCGCTTCATGCGGCAAAGAAAAAAATCCCGTATCTCGCACCTGACGGCGTTTTTGTGCAACCCGAGACGGAAAACGGATACAAATTTGAGACGCTTATTCTCGATATGATCAGATTTGCCGGAACCTGTCTTCCCTTCGAGGTGGTGCGCGAGCGGGAGTTTGCGCCCATTAAAAACAAAACGGGAACGGACAGCGTGGAGACGGCGCGCGAACTTTTAAAGAAAAACGGAGTGGAACTGTAATGGACAACGAACTTTCCAAGGAAACGGAGGAGTTTCTCGTTCAGCTCGTGCGGCTGAACGGCGCGATGAAGGAGCTTTTTTCTTCGGGCAACGTGGAACTCTTCACGGAGATGAACGACGCGATCAAAAAAATGCACGCCGCGCAGCACGGCAGCAAGGATAAGGTGCTGGAAGCGATCGATCCCGAATGCACCGTGATTTACGGCAATTTCGATATGATCGTGAAACTTCTTCGCACGACGGAGGACGGCGTCATTGACGCGGGTGCGCAGAAAGGGCTGAACAAATTGTTGCACAACATTGACGAAGCCGTGGTGAATATCGCCGCCGCGGTCGGTCTGGTCTGAATGCCGCGCGCCGCAAACGGGTGCGGGCGCAGTGCGAACATTACAGGAGGAATTATGAAAAAGACGAAAATTTTTGCCGATGCAAATCTGAACGTCGGCGCGATCGACAGACATATTTTCGGCTCGTTCATCGAGCATCTCGGCAGGGCAGTCTATGAGGGAATTTACGAACCCGGGCATCCCGCGGCGGACGAAAACGGATTCCGCAAAGACGTCATCGGTCTGATCAAGGAACTCAACGTGCCGATCGTCCGTTACCCGGGCGGAAATTTCCTTTCGGGGTACGATTGGCGGGACGGGATCGGTCCGAAGGAGAAGCGCCCCGTCCGCCTCGATCTGGCGTGGTTCTCCACCAAGACGAACGAGTTCGGCACAGACGAATTCATGAAGTGGTGCCGCATGGCGGGCATTGAGCCGATGATGGCGGTAAATATGGGGACAGGTACGATTTTAGACGCCGCGCGGCTCGTCGAATACTGCAATCACCCGGGCGGGACGACGATCTCTGAAATGCGCCGTGCAAACGGCGCGGATCAGCCGTATAACGTCGAATATTGGTGCATCGGCAACGAGATGGACGGACCGTGGCAGATCGGGCATCTCACCGCCGAAGAGTACGGCAGAAAGGCGCTGGAGGCGGCGAAAGTCATGCGCTGGGCAAACGGCGAGATGGACGGCGCGGCAGGTCCGAACGGAAGATTGAAACTTATCGTTTCAGGCTCTTCCAATCACGAAATGCCCACCTTCCCCGAATGGGACAGAACGGTGCTCGAACACACCTACAAGCAGATCGATCTCCTTTCCATGCACCGCTATTATATGTACAGCGCGTCGCGCAAACGCCCGCTTGAAGATTTTTTGGGCAGCGCGGACGACATGAGCGAGTATATCGGCACGCTCCAGGCGACTATCGAGTATGTGCGCGCTAAGGAACGCTCGCAAAAGCGGGTCGGGATCTCCTTTGACGAGTGGAATATCTGGACGGTCAACGCGCCCCGCCACGAACCGCTCTGGAAACGCGCGCCGCACCTGTTGGAGGACGTCTATACCTTCCAGGACGCGCTCGTGTTTGCGGGGCTGATGAACACGCTGCTCAACCACTGCGACGCGGTCAAGACGGCTTGCCTTGCGCAGCTCGTCAACGTCATCGCGCCCATCATGACGGAGAAGGGCGGCAGAACGTTTCGTCAGACATCCTTTTATCCCTTCCGCGCCATTGCGAACAACGCGAGCGGTAAGGCGGTGCGCGCGATCTCCGATTCGGATACGTTCGAGAATATGTTCGGGCAGGCGCGGTATATCAACGAAGCTGTCACACACGATAAGGCAAAGCGGGAAGTCTGCGTTTCGCTGTGCAACTACGCGCAGGAAGCGCGCGCGGCGGAGCTGGAACTGCGTTCCTTCGGCGATCTCCGCGCGGCGGAATATATCGAGATGACTTCATCCGATCTCTTCGCGGTCAACTCGTTCGATCGCCCCGACGCGGTCGTGCCGCAGGAGAAGGAGCTGCCTTCCGTGAAGGACGGATCCCGTGTTTCGCTCACGCTGCCCGCCATGAGTTGGAGCTTCTTGAAGTTCAGATACTGAGGGACATATGGCAAAGAGAAATTCAAAAAAGGCGGCGCGCGCCGCGGGGAAAGTCGCCAAAAAACACCCGAAGCTGTTCACGTTTCTTCTCGTGATCCTCGTCATCGCCCTGATCGCCGCCGCGTGCTATTACTTCTTCGTTTACAGAAAACAGCATCAAGGCGGATCGGGCGGAAGTCCGGAGGTGGTTGGCGGAAATGTGACGGAAATCGCCTCGGCGGATCTCTCCATTCACTTCATTGCGCCCGCGGTCAAGGCGAGCGGCGACAGCGCGCTCATCAAGGTCGGCAACACCGAGGTGCTCATCGATGCGGGGCCGAACAAGACCAACACGACGGAGATCGCCGACTATCTCGGCGCGTACTGCACGGACGGAGTTCTCGAATACGTCATTGCGACCCATTCGGACAGCGATCATATCGCGGGGTTTGTCGGGTCGAGTTCGGGCGGAAAGCGGAACGGAATTTTGTATACCTACAACGTCGGCACGATCATTCAGTTCGATCAGGTGACGGAGGAAACGTCGCTCTATCGGGAATACTGCGACGCCGTGGAATACGCGAAGGAACAGGGAACAGCCGTCTATACGGGGCTGCAATGCTGGAACGGATCGGACGGCGCGCAGCGTACATATTATCTGGACGAAGCGCAGATGATTTCCATGAATATCCTGTATAACTACTATTACGAACACGTTTCACCCGATAACAACAACCATTCCGTCTGTATGCTGCTTTCGCAGGATCTCGGCGACGGGCAGTCCAATCACTATCTCTTCACGGGCGATCTGGAAGAGGACGGCGAAAAGCGGCTGGTGGAAAATAATGAATTGCCCAAAGTCGAGTTGTACAAGGCGGGGCATCACGGCAGCAAGACTTCTTCGACTTCGGAACTTCTGGAAGCGATTCAGCCGAAATACGTCGCCGTATGCTGCTGTGCGGGATACAATCAGTACGGCGCGGCGGAAGAAAACGTCTTTCCCACGCAGGCGTTCTGCGACCGCATTGCGCCCTATACCGATAAGGTGTACGTCACGATCATGTGGGACGAGGCGGCGGACAGTTACAAGTCCATGAACGGCGATATTGTGTTCTATTACGGGAAGTTGGAGAACGAGACGGAAAAATCGCTCAAACTTTGGTGTTCCGAAAACAGTACCGTTCTCAAAGATACGGAGTGGTTCAAGCAAAACCGCACGTGGAACGGGGCGTGAGGCATGGAAATTACAGCCATCACGCCGCAGAAACACGACCCCAAGCGGTGCAATATCGAGGTGGACGGCAGGTTTTTCTGCGGAATGCAGCTTCTCACCGTCATGGAACACCGCCTGAAAGTGGGAACGGTTGTCACGGAAGAGTCGCTCTCCGCGCTGCAACTCGCGGGCGAAAGGCAGACGGCGCTCGATAAGGCGCTCACGCACATTTCCGCGTCCATGAAGACGGAGCGCGAGATCCGCGACTATCTCCGCCGCAAGGGGTACTTGCAGGACGTCAGCGACTACGTCGTGGAAAAGATGAAGGGGTACGGCTATCTGGACGACGCCGCCTATGCGCGGGCATATACCGAAAGCGCAGGCAAGCGCAAGGGCGGGCGGCTCATCCGTATGGAACTGCGGAAGAAGGGCGTATCCGACGAGGCGATCGACGGCGCGCTCGGCTCTCTGGAAGAGGGCGGCGCGGCGGAGGCGGCGCTGAAAAAATATATGCGCGGCAAGCCTGCCGACAAAAAGACGATGCAGAAGGCTTACGCGCACCTGATTTCCAGAGGGTTCGGCTACGATACTGCGCGGGACGCGCTGCGCGCGGTTTTCTCGGAGGAGGACGCGGACTGAACGCGCCCCGATCCGCAAAAGGAGTAAATATGAAATACGCTTATTCCAACGAACAGATGCGGCGGTTTGACGAAGCCGCGATCGCGGCGGGGACGCCGTCTCTCACGCTCATGGAGCGCGCGGGCGAGGCGCTTGCGCGCGCCGTCAAAGAGGCGCTCGCGCGGACGGAAGGGGGCGACGCGCTCTTCGTCTGCGGCGGCGGCAATAACGGCGGCGACGGATTCGTTGCCGCGCGCATTCTGCATGATGCGGGCGAGGACGTCGCGGCGCTCTGCATTGCGGAAAAGTTTTCCGAGGACTGCGCGGCGGTCAGGGCAAAGTATCGGGGCGAAGTGCTTGGGCGGATGCCGCGGCGGCGGTACGCCGTCGTCGTGGACTGCCTTTTCGGCACGGGGCTTTCCCGTCCCGCCGAGGGGGAGAATGCGGCGCTGATCGGGTGGATCAATTCGTGCGGCGCATATGTGATCGCGTGCGATATTCCGAGCGGGCTTTCCTCGGGCGGGATCGCGCTCGGACCGTGCGTCTGCGCGGACGAGACGGTGACGATGGGACAGCTCAAAGAGTGTCTGATCCTCTCCGACGGCGCGGACAATGCCGGCAAAGTGACGGTCGCCGACATCGGCATTGCGGGCGATGAAAGCGGCGCGGAGATCTGGGAGGACGCGGACGTGAAGACCTTCTTCCCCAAACGCCGCTCCAACACGCACAAGGGAACGTACGGCTCGGCGTGTATTCTGGCGGGCGGCGCGTACAGCGGGGCGTCTTTTCTGGCGGCGGGCGCGTGCCTGAAATCGGGCGCGGGCTACACCAAACTCTGCGTGACGGGGGAGCTGTACCCGCACGCCATCGGCAAACTTCCCGCCGCGATCCTGCGCGAAGTCAAGGCGCTGGACGGCGATATTCTCGCGTCAAGCGCCATTGCCGTCGGCATGGGGTCGGGGGTGAGCGAACGGCTCTACGTGTACATTGCGGAGCTTCTCACGAACTACACGGGAACGCTCGTGCTCGACGCCGACGCGCTCAACACCATTTCGGCATACGGAACGGAACTGCTCGCCAAGCATGCCTGCCGCGTGATCCTCACGCCGCACCCAAAGGAATTTTCCCGCCTGACGGAACGCCCCGTCAAAGAGATCTTGTCCGATCCCGTCGGCGCGGCGCAGGCGTTCGCGCGGCGGTACGGCGTGACCGTTCTTTTAAAAAATAACCGCTCTGTCATCGCCGACGGAACGCGGGTTGCCGTCAATCCGACAGGCTCGCCCGCTCTTGCGAAAGGGGGCAGCGGAGACGTGCTCTCGGGGCTTCTCGCGGGGACTTGCGCGCGCGGGATCGCGCCCTTCGAGGCGGCTTGCGTGGCGAGCTATCTTCTGGGCCGCGCGGGCGAAATCGCGGCGGAAGAGATGGGCGAATACGCGCCCGACCCGTCCGATACCATTGCCTGCCTTGCCAAAGCGCAGTGCTCGCTCTGACGCTGAAAAATGCAAAAAATCCCCCGCAAAGGGGATTTTTCACGTCTCATAGAGTACTATGTCAGGCATAATAGCTTATTTTCGGGCAAAAATCATGGGATTTATGCCGTTTCGGCGGCTGCGGCGCGCGGCGCGCGGTCAGGCGAATCCCGTTGCGCGGACGACGATCGCCGCGATCATGAGAACGCTCCCCGTCACCAGATAGTACACGGGGTAGATCACGAACAGGCTCATGATGAGAAGCAATAATCCGCTCACGAAGAAGGGGTGCGCGTTGCGCTTTGCAAACGCCGCCCGAAGGCGCGTCTTTGCCGTGCGGCGGGGAACGTCTCCGCAGAGAAGTTTTTCGGGAATGCTCTTCGTGCGGGCGAAGAGTGCATACGTTTCGTCGCCGTTCAGAATGTCTCTCCCGAAGGAGGTCAGAAGTTTCTCCGCTTCGGGTGTGAGCGCGTTGCAGGCGACGGTGAATGGTTCGCCGCCGAACCGCCTGATGAGCTGCGCGACTGCGTCCGCGGAGACGGGTTCCATGGTGTAGAGCGGAACGAGCGGACTCCCGTCCAATGCGAGCGCGTCGCCCGAGCAGTGCGCGTCCCGTCCGTCGGCAGTGAGCGCGGTCAGAAGTAGCGCGCGCACGCGCTCGTCCTTTTCCAATGCGAGGTGCAGAAGGAGCGCGTCCCGCTCTTCCCGCTCCTTTTTTCCGAGCAGCCGCTTCTCTCTCTTTACGGAGAGCAGGCAGAACGTTCCGCCGCCGACGGCGAGCGCGATGAGGGTTGCCGCCGTCATGCACACCCACGTTTCGGCGCGGAAATATCGCAACAGCCCCACGGCGAGCAGCCACGCTGCAACCGAATAAAAGAGTACGTCCGCCGCAAGGGCGAGTGAGAATTTCTTCATAGTGTGATTTTTGCCCTTATTTTCGCAATTTAAACTTGCAAAGGGACGCAAAGTATTGTATAATACCGCTATGAAGATCGCGCTTTTCGGGGGGTCGTTCGACCCCGTTCACAACGAACACGTGCGCTACGTGCAGGCGGCGAAAGCCGCGCTCGGGCTTGATCGGGTGTATATCATTCCCTCGCACATCGCGCCGCACAAGGCGTTCGGCGCCGCCGCATCGGGGGCGGACAGACTGCAGATGTGCAATCTCGCCTTCCGCAATCTTCCGTATGCGGAAGTGAGCGACTGCGAACTGCGCGCGGCGGGGACGAGCTATTCCTACCTCACCTGCCGCGCCTTTGCAGAACGTTTCCCGGACGACGAGCTGTATTTTCTCGTCGGCGCGGATATGCTGGAAGACTTTTTCACATGGAAAAACCCCGACGATATTCTCGCCCACGCTACGCTCGTGGCGTGCGGACGGGAGGGGGAGAACCCCGCGGAGTTCCGCGAAAAGTTCTTCCGTCGGTTCGGAAAGGAATTTATCTCCATTTCCTTTGCGGGGGACGCCGCCGCGTCGCACAAACTGCGCGTCGATCTCGCCTTCCGCAAGCCGACGCCCGACCTCGACAGGGCGGTGCGCCGCTATATCGACGAGAACAGGCTGTACGGGCATCCCGCCATTGCGCCCGCGCTCGCGCTCGAAAAACCGCAGCGCAGGGAGCACAGCTATCGGGTCGCGCTGATGGCGGTCGCCCGCGCGCGCTCCGTCGGTGTGGCGGAGGGGAAGGCGCTCCTCGCTTCCGCGCTGCACGACTGCGCGAAATACGTGCCGCTCACCTCGCCGCTGCTGGAAGATTTTACGCCGCCCGAAAACGTTCCGCCGCCCGTCATGCACCAATACACGGGCGCGTATCTCGCCCGCCACGCCTTCGGGATCGAGGACGAAGAGGTGCTCGACGCGATCCGCTATCACACGAGCGGAAGGGCGGGAATGACGGCGCTCGGCAAGCTCGTCTTTCTTGCCGATATGCTGGAATCGGGGCGCAGCTTCGACGGCGTGGAACGGCTTCGGGAGATCTTCCGGAAAGACCTCGACAGGTGTTTTTACGAGGCGCTCAGGGAGCAGACGGAGTATCTCACGGCGTCGGGGAGCCGCGTCTACCCGCTCACCCGCGAAGCCTATGAATACGAAAAAGCGCGGCAAAAAGGGTAAAGTTGCTCCCGTTTTCGGGGGAATTTACAGGTTACAGAGGTATTATGCCAGGCATAATACGCCAAAAATCAAAGAAAAATCGTTAAAATCAGGGAGTTTTTTATGGAAGGATATGAACTTGCCAGAGCGTGCGCAAAGGCACTCTCGGAAAAGAAGGCGCAGGATATCGTCATTCTCGACGTGCACGAGCAGACCGTCGTTTGCAGTTACTTCGTTATTGCGAGCGGCAGAAGCACCACGCAGGTGCGCGCGCTCGGCGACGCCGTCGAAGAGAAGCTGGAAAAGGAAGCCGACCTTTCGCCCATCCGCAAAGAGGGACTGCGCGAAGGCCGCTGGGGCGTGATCGACTACGGCGACGTCGTCGTACATGTGTTCAACGAGGAATCCCGCCTCTATTACTATTTGGAGCGGCTCTGGGATTCGGGGCGCAACGTCGAGCGTTACGAGGACTGACCCGAAGATGACGGACGCGCCGCGCTTGGAATGCGGACGTTTCGTATGCCGCATTTTCCGGCGCAGCGTGCGGCGCGCGGACGGTTGCGCGGCGATCGTTCCGTACTGCGTCGCGCCTATTTGAATTTGATGCGCTTGGGTTCGGAGTATTCCGTCTTCGGGCGCTTTTTTTTGCGCTCTACCAGAAAGTAGACGGGTTCGGATTCTTCCTTCTCTTTGGGCGGCGGATTGGGCGGGAGCTTTTTTCCGAGCGTGCGCCAGCCGACCCGCGCGAGCTTTATCGTGTGTACGATCACGATGCAGATGAGGAGCAGGACGGCGGCGTACAGCGCGCCCTGTCCCTGTACAGAGAGGAGGTTCATACCTGCATTGTATCACGGCTCCGCCGTCGGAAATTGAGCGTTCGGGGAATATTTTATCGTTTTTCGGGAGAAACTGGAAATGTATGGCAGAAGCAGAGAATAAAATTTCCGCCGAGGAAGCGGCGGAGTTTGCGGAATTCAAAAAGAGCAGGCGGGAAGCGGAATACGCGCTTGCGCTTGGGAAACTCGTTGCGGACGCGTCCATGCCCATGCTCGGCGACGCGGCGCTCAAAGGCGTCTGCGAGAGCGCGAAACGCTGCGCGCTGTACGGCGTGCTCGTCTCGCCCGTCCGCGTGGCGGCGGCGAAAAAGCTGCTCGGCGCGAGCGGCGTGCGCGTTCTCTGTCTTGCGGGCGGAACGGGGGAGAGCCTTTCCGCCGTCAAGCGCGCGGAAGTCAGACGCGCCGTGCGGCAGGGCGCGCGGGAGATCTATCTCCTTCCCTGCCGGAGCGCGCTCGCCGAGGGGCGGGAAGGGTATCTGAAACGCGAGGTGAAGAGCGTGCGCCGCGCCGCGAAAAAAGCGCCCGTCATGCTTGTGCTCGGCGGACTTCCGCCCGCGCAGGTCGCGCTGGGTGCGCGCGCCGCCCGCGAGGGCGGCGCGGAGGGGATCTGCGTTCGGCAGGACGAATTTTTATCCGCCGTGGAGGGCGGCGCGGGGCGGCTCAGGATCGACGCGCTCTGCGCTGAAAGCGTGCAGTCGCTCGAAGCGTGCGTACGCATGGGCGCGGTGCGCGTGTGTACGCCATGTCCCGAACGCCTGACCGAGCTCATGCAGCGCGAACTTCTCTCCGAACCGCCCGCGCCTTAAAGAAATGACTTCCGCCGCCCGCCGCGTTTTGCGGCGGGCGGCGTTTTCGTGCGCGAAGAAAGTCGATTTTTTGTAACTTTGTGTGAAAACCGCCCTTGCGCCGAGAAAATAGCGAAAAACAGGCAAAATCGCTTTGAGATTTTGGAAAAATATTGTAAAATAAACGGGTTAGGAAATTTATGTCGCGCCCGCGCGTAAAGGCGGGCGTCAACGGAGCGTTTTTTTATGGGATTGATTCGCTACATGATGAGCGGCGACAGCCGCAGGAGCCTGAAAAAGCTGAATAAAATGGCTGACAGAGTGGAGGCGCTTGCACCGAAGTACGAGCCGATGACGGACGCCGAGCTGAAAGCGCAGACGGGCGTTCTGAAAGAGCGCTTGAAAAAGGGCGAAACGCTCGACGATATTCTCTACGACGCGTTCGCCGTCCTGCGCGAAGCAAGCCGGCGCGTGCTCGGAATGCGCCACTTCCACGTTCAGATCGTCGGCGGCATCTGCCTCTTCCAGGGGCGTATCGCCGAGATGAAGACGGGCGAAGGCAAGACGTTCGTCGCAACGCTCCCCAGCTATCTGGAAGCGCTCTCCGGAAAGGGCGTGCATATCGTCACCGTCAACGATTACCTTGCCCGCCGCGACGCGGAGTGGATGGGCAAAGTGCATAAGTTCATGGGGCTGACGGTCGGCGTGGTCGTGCCGGGCATGGATGACAACGCCAAGCGCGCCGCCTACGCCTGCGATATCACCTACGGCACGAACAACGAGTTCGGGTTCGACTACCTGCGCGATAATCTCAAAAACGACCTCAAACTCATGGTGCAGCGCGAACTCAATTTCGCCATCGTCGACGAGGTGGACTCCATTCTCATCGACGAAGCGCGTACGCCCCTCATCATTTCGGGCAAGGGCGAGCAGTCCTCCTCGCTCTACGAGAAGGTGGATAAATTCGTCCGTACGCTCGAAGGCGGCTACGACGACGAATTACAGGAGCTGGAAGACGCTTCCCGCCGCAGAAAGAACAGAGATTCGGGCGCACAGAAAGTCGCCGCCGCAGAGGCTCTGCATTGGGATTACGTCGTCGAGCGCAAGGAAAAGCAGGTGCGCCTGACCGAGTACGGCGCGGAAAAGGCGGAGCGTTACTTCGGCGTGGAAAACATTGCGGACGTCTCCAACGCGTCTTTGAACCACCACATTCAGCAGGCGCTCAAAGCGCATAAGCTCTTTCATCTCAACGATCAGTACATCATCAACAACGGGGAGATCGTCATCGTCGACGAGTTCACGGGCCGTCTCATGATCGGCCGCCGCTATTCGGACGGTCTGCATCAGGCGATCGAGGCGAAAGAGGGCGTCAAGGTGCGCGAGGAAAACAAGACGTTTGCGACCATCACCTTCCAGAACTATTTCCGTCTCTACCGCAAACTTTCGGGTATGACGGGTACGGCAAAGACGGAAGAGGGCGAGTTCCGCACCATTTACGCGCTCGACGTCATCGAGATCCCCACCAACAAGCCTGTCCGCCGCAACGACCAGCACGACAGAATTTTCTCCACCGTCGAGGGCAAGAAAAAGGCGATCGTGCGCGAGATCGTCGAGCGGCACGAAAAGGGGCAGCCCATTCTCGTGGGTACGTCCTCCGTCGATAAATCGGAGGAGATTTCCCGCCTTCTTATCCGCAACGGCGTCAAGCACAGCATTCTCAACGCAAAGAACCACGAGCGCGAAGCGGAGATCGTCGCGCAGGCGGGGCGTCTCGGCGCGGTGACCATTGCCACCAACATGGCGGGCCGCGGTACGGATATTCTGTTGGGAGGCAACCCTGAATATCTTGCCAAGAAGCGTCTCCGCGAGGAGGGCGTGGAACACGAGACCATCGAGCTTGCGACCTCTTTCGTGGAACTCGGCGAAGATCAGGCGGACGTAAAGGCGGTGCGCGACCGGTACAACGAACTGTATTCCGCCTACAAGGCGCAGACGGACGAGGAAAAGAAGAAGGTCATCGAGGCGGGCGGTCTTTGCATCATCGGCACAGAGCGGCACGAATCGCGCCGTATCGATAACCAGCTCCGCGGGCGTTCCGGACGTCAGGGCGACGTGGGCGTCTCCATTTTCTTCATCTCTCTGGAAGACGACCTGATGGTGCGCTTCGGCGGCGAACGCATGAAGCATATCTACACGATGAGCAAGATGCAGGACGACGAATGCCTCGAATCCAAACTGCTCACGCGGCTCATCGAGTACGCACAGAAGCAGATCGAGGGCAGGAACTTCGGGATCCGTAAAAACGTCCTGCAATACGACGACGTGATGAACCAGCAGCGTATTATCATGTATGCGGAGCGTATGCGCGTCATCAAGGGCGAGAACGTCCACGAGCAGGTGCTCAAATATATCCCCGGGTATGTGGAAGGGGTGGTGCGCGAGGCGGTCAATGCCGACGAAGCGCCCGAAAAGTGGAGCGAGGACGATCTGAACGCCGCACTCGAACGGTACCTCCTGCCCGAAGGCACGCACTTTGTCACGCGCGAGAAATTGGAAAAGTGGGATCTCGACGTGGCGCTGAAAAAGATCTCCAATAAGACGGCGGAGTGCTACGAGGAGAAGATCGCCCGCATCAAGGAAGAGATGCCCGTCGTGGACTTTGCGCGCATCGAGCGCGACGTGCTCCTCTCCTTCGTCAACAACAACTGGATCGATCATATCGACGCGATGGATCAGCTCCGCAAAGGCATCGTGCTCCGTGCGTACGGTCAGACGGATCCCGTCATCGCCTATAAGCAGGAAGGCTTCGCGATGTTCGACGAGATGGTGGAGCGCATTCAGGAGCGCACGATCCGTTTCCTGCTTAAATGCAGTATCCGCGCCGAGCAGCGTCCCGTACAGCGCATTTTCCCGTCCCGCACGCAGGGCGCGCGCCCCGCGCAGCAGGCGCAGAACGCGCTGGATCATTCCGATCATAATCTGCCCGCGCCGCCCGCGGCTCCCGTGCAGCAGGAACAGCCTGCCGCAACGCCCGCACCGCAGAACGGCGGCGCAGGTGCGGAGAGCGTCGCGCCCGTCGGCGGAGAAACGCTGCCTAAGGCGGTGGATGTTGATTCTTTGCACACGAGCGGCGAAAAGGGGTTCAATCCCGCGACCATGAAGAAGGCGAAGAAGGTCGGTCCGAACGATCCCTGCCCCTGCGGCAGCGGGTTGAAGTATAAAAAGTGCTGCGGGAAACCGTACTAACATACTCACGAATTTCTTTTTGAACTGACAAAAAGAAATTCCGTGAGGAGAAAGGAAAACCCCGCGGTCGCTTTTGCTTTGCGCGCGGTTTTCTCGGCGGCACCAAGGCGGTGTGCCGCCTCGGTCACGAAATTGCCCTTGATATGGCAATTTCTCAGTTCGCGCATACGCCGAAGCCCCACAGGGGCTGTACTTCGGCTACGCTCGTGCGCCGCTTCGCGTCGGACGGCATAACGTACGCGCTCACCTCGGCGGCGATGGATAGCAACAATATAACATCGCCGCCTTCACTCTTTTAAATATGTACCGCAGCAATCACGAAAATATTTTTGCAGAAAAGATTTTCGTAAAGAGGAGCGACAGGCGTAAAAAGTGCGGCGTTCGGCTTAGCCGAATGACCACAAAATGCGCCTTGTCGCGACGAGCGCAGGTATGCGCAAATGTGGGGCGCGGGCGGAGGCGTAGCCTCCTTGCGCGAGTAAATAGAACGGGTTTTACACTTTTTCGGAAAGAAGGCACTTCATTTTCAGAACATAAGGAAATATATGTTTAAAGCAGACGATTACAGATTAAAAATCAAAGATTTGGAAGAGACGCTCGGCGAGGCGAAGTACGCGCTTGACATCGACAACCGCTACGAGCAGCTCAAAAAACTCAAAGAGGAACAGGAAGACCCCGCCGTCTGGCAGGATCTCGAACGCTCGGCAAAGATCGGGCGGGAGATCTCGTCCATCGAGGGCAAGATCAGCTCGTACGAAAAGGGCAGAAAAGCACTGGACGACGCGGGCGAGATCATTGACCTCATCGAAGAGACGGGCGAAGAGGAGCTTGTCCCCGAGCTTGACAAGATGATGTCCGTCGCGGAGAAGGATATCGAGGATATGCGTATCCGCGCGCTCCTCCGCGGCAAGTACGACAGTTCCAACGCGCTGATGGCGCTCCATGCGGGCGCGGGCGGTACGGAGGCGTGCGATTGGTGCCAGATGCTCTATCGTATGTACTGCCGCTATGCCGAAAAGAACGGCTTCAAGGTGACGGAGCTTGACCGCCTTCCCGGCGACAGCGCGGGGCTGAAATCGGTCGATTTCAAGGTGGAGGGCGAGAACGCCTACGGGTATCTGAAAGCGGAGATCGGCGTGCATCGTCTCGTGCGCATTTCGCCTTTCGACGCGAACAAACGCCGCCAGACCTCCTTTGCTTCCGTCGAAGTCATGCCCGAAGTGGACGACGATAACGAAATCGAGATCAAAGACGAAGATATCCGCATCGACGTTTACCGTTCGTCGGGCGCGGGCGGTCAGAAGGTCAACAAAACGGAGACTGCGATCCGCATCACGCACTATCCCACGGGTATCGTCGTCACTTGTCAGAACGAGCGCAGCCAGCTCCAAAATAAGGAAATGGCGTTCAAATATCTCCGCAGCAAGCTGCTCGAAAAGCAGATCGAACAGCGCATGGCAGAGGAAGCCGCGCTCAAAGGCGAAACGAAGAAGATCGAATGGGGCTCTCAGATCCGTTCTTATGTGTTCTGCCCGTACACGCTCGTCAAAGATCACCGCACGGGGTATGAAATGGGCGACGTGCAGGCGGTCATGGACGGCGAGATTCAAGGCTTTATCATTGATTATTTGAAGAAGTCGTAATATTTTGCCTCGGATATGCGGCGCAATACGGCGTTATGCTGCGGCAAGTCTCGGTCGCTTACGTTTGAGTAAGCTCCCTCGGCTTTTCCTCGCATGCCTTGTCTTGCTTGCATCTCCAAGGCAAAAGCAAAGCGGAATCATGCGGCGCAATACGGCGTTATGCTGCGGTAAGTCTCGGTCACTTTTTGAGTAAGCTCAAAGCGCAATTCACGGCAGTATTTCTGTAACAACACGAGAATCCCATGAATTTTACTCCAAAGGAAAACCCGCTCATTCTGGGCATTGAATCCTCCTGCGACGAGACGGCAGCCGCCGTCATTCGCGGGAGGGAACTTTTATCGGACGAAATCGCCTCATCTGCGGCAACGCAGGCGAAGTTCGGCGGCGTCGTGCCCGAAATCGCTTCCCGCGCCCACGCCGAAGCCGTGGACGAGGTCGTTGCGCGCGCGTTGAAGAATGCGGGCGTGAAGAAGGAGGAGCTGGACGCCGTCGCCGTCACGTACGGGGCGGGGCTTTTGGGCGCGCTGCTCGTCGGGCTTTCGTTTGCCAAGGGATTTGCCTACGGGCTGGGCATTCCGCTCATCGGGGTCGATCATATCCGCGGGCATCTCGCCGCGGCGTATCTGGAAGACGCGTCGCTCGAACCGCCGTTTATAACCTTGCTCGCAAGCGGCGGGCATACTGCCGTTTTATATACCGAGCGCGCCGATCGGTTCCGCGTGCTCGGCGGCACGCTCGACGACGCGGCGGGCGAGGCGTTCGATAAGGTCGCCCGCGTGCTCTCTCTGCCTTACCCGGGCGGACCTCATGTAGAGGCGCTCGCGCGGGAGGGCGAGGCGGTCGTTCCCATGCCGAAAATGCTGAAAGGACACGGCGGGTATGACTTTTCGTACAGCGGACTCAAAACGGCGGTCATCAATTACGTGCATACGAAGGAGCAGAGAGGGGAGGCGTGGAGCCGCGCGGACGTTGCCGCTTCCTTCCAGAGCGCCGCGCTCGATATTCTCGTGCAAAAGACGGTCGAGGGAGCGCGTGAGACGGGCGCGTCTGTCGTGACGGCGGGCGGCGGCGTAATTGCGAACGGATACCTGCGCGAAAAACTGACGGCAGCCTGCGCCGAAGCGGGGTTGAAATTGGTGTTGCCTTCCAAAAAGCACTGCACCGATAACGCCGCTATGATCGCGTCGGAAGGGTTGGTGCAGTACCGTCTGGGGAATTTCTCGCCGCTCACGCTCAACGCCGAGGCAAGTATCCCGCTCATCCGTCAACATTAAATACTATCGCAAAAAGCACGGAACTCCCGTGCTTTTTTATACAATAAAAGGATTGTGTAAATTAAGATCTCTTCCTCTGCTCTGCAAGCGGAGGATTTTTTATATCAATGGGGGTTGACAAGCTGAAATGATGATGCTATAATAGAACAAACGTTATAGAACATTCAATCTAAATAGAGGGAATGAAAATGCCGCCGAAAGCGAAATTTACAAAAGAACAGATCATCAATGCAGCATTAGACATTATCAGGGAGAACGGAACTTCCGAATTAACGGCGAGGGCTTTGGGAAAAAGACTTGGCAGTTCCGCCTGCCCCATTTTTACCGTATTTGACGATATGGAGGAAGTGCTGACGGAAACCGTAAAGGCTGCAAAAACGCTGTATAATTCGTATGTGCAAGAAGGCTTAAAGGGTACGCCCGCGTTTAAAGGCGTAGGTGTGCAATATCTGAATTTTTCCGTTCGTGAGCCCAAACTGTTTCAACTGCTTTTCATGACGGAGCAAGCGCAGAATCCTACTATGGAGAATGTTCTTCCTATCATCGACGATAACTACCCGATCATTCTGAAATCGGTAGAAGATTGCTACAATCTTACGCAAAACGACGCTGAAAGACTTTATCGTCATTTATGGATATATACCCACGGCATTGCCGCGCTGATCGCCACGAATATGTGTACTTTTACGCCGGAAGAAATGGGAAAAATGCTCACGGAAGTGCGTACTTCTGTCCTCAATCAAATCAAAGGGGGTGCGTCGGATGATTAACGCTATCGGACTGAAAAAATCTTATGGCGCGGGAGAAAATCGTACCGAGGTTATCAAAGGCATTGATATAAAAATTTCTGACGGGGATTTTGTCGCCATTCTCGGCGCGTCGGGTTCGGGGAAATCTACGTTGCTCAATGTATTTTCCGGTCTTGAACGTCCCGACAGCGGCTCAATTCTCTATGGCGAAACGGACATAACGACGTTAACGGATACAGAGTTGACAAAATTTCGCAAGGATACAATAGGATTTATTTTCCAGCAATACTATTTGCTCCCGAATCTGACCGTTGAAAAGAATGTGCGCATGGGTGCAGACCTTGCAAACAATCGGGAATATGGCGAAATTATAAAAGCTGTCGGGCTTGAAAATAAGGCAAAGAAATATCCAAGCGAACTTTCAGGCGGAGAACAACAGCGAGTATCCATAGCGCGCGCACTTGCCAAAAAACCAAAAGTGCTGTTTTTAGACGAACCGACAGGCGCGCTTGATGAGAATACGGGCAGACAGGTACTTGACTACATATCCAGACTGCACGACGAGAACAGTTTTACTATCGTTATGGTTACGCACAATCAAAACATAGCAGAAATGGCGAACACCATTATAAAGATGAACAGCGGCAGAATTTCCGAAGTTTTACACAACCCCGTTCAAAAGACGGCGTATGAAATCGGGTGGTAAGGTATGATTATCGGCTTAAAAGATATTGTCAAATTGTTCAGCATTTCCATAGTTACTTGTTGCGCCGTATTCGTTTGTACGATGTTTTTGAATTATAACATCGATCTGGCAGTCGTTGACGGCTCGACGTTATCTGCGGCCGGTAAGGCTATTTATGAGGCGCAGCTTTCTATGGGCAAAATCACGTCAGCCGTTACAGGCGGGTGTTTAGGGATTACTTCTGCGGTTTTGCTCATCTTTTATATCAAAAACTATATCGATGCACACGGCAAAGAGTTGGGAATATTAAAGGCAACAGGGTATTCTGACCTCTCCGTTGCAAAATATTTTTAGGTGTTCGGGTTGAGCGTATTGATCGGTTGTATTGCCGGATTTTGTGCGGCGTATGCCTATCTTCCGAATTTTTATGAGACTCAGAATGCAGACGGACTATTGCCTGATATTCCTTTGCGTTTCCATGTTTCACTGTTGCTATTGTTGGTAATTGTTCCGGCAATCGCTTTTACCGTGTTCTCCGTGTTATACGCATTTTTGAAATTAAAAAGACCGGCATTGGATTTAATGTACGAACGCAAGCAGACAAAAATAAAGAACGGGAAAGCGGGCGTAAAAGAATTATCTTTTTTACAAAGTCTGAAACGCGCGACTCTGCGCAGCAAAAAAGTCCTCGCATTTTTTATCGCATTTGCTGCGTTCTGCTTTTCGGCAATGGTGCAGATGTCAATATCCATGATAGACTTATCAAGCGCAACATTCGCGTGGATGATATTTATGATAGGGCTGATACTTGCTTTTTTGTCGTTGCTCCTGTCGCTCTCGGGAAGATCGCTCCGAATATACTAAACCGTGACTTTGCAACAAGTAAGCCGTATGAGAAGTTGGCGACTGACGTGACGGAGTTTGCTGTATGCAATGACAAGGTATATCTGTCTCCGATCATAGATTTACATAACAATGAAGTAATCAGCTATTCTATTTCGACAAGTCCTGATTTTGGGCAAACGAGAGAAATGCTGAAAGGATTGTTCGACAAGCTGCCGAAAGGCGCAAGACCGATCTTGCATTCCGATCAAGGCTGGCAATACCAAATGAAAGAGTTCCAAAGCCGACTGAAAGAACACAATATTCTGCAAAGTATGTCACGAAAAGGCAATTGCCTGGATAACAGTATCATGGAGAACTTTTTTGGGCGGTTAAAGGTGGAGATGTTTTACGGCGAAAAGTTTCAGACAGTGGACGAATTCGTCCACTGTCTGAAAGAGTACATTCACTACTGGAACAACGAGAGAATCTCTCTCAAACTAAAAGGAATGAGCCCGGTTGGATACCGAACTCATTCCCAAACAATCTAATTCTTTTTTGTCCAAACTTTGGGGTTCACTTCAATCTGCCTCGTCTTTTTTGTAACGAATTTTCTGCGGGCGACGTCCCAGACAGACAAAATTATGCTTCGTCCGATTGCTGCGGCTTTTCCGACTCGGCGTTTTTGCCTGCGCGGACGGCAATCAGCAGCATAACGAAAAAGAACACAATGCCAACCGCATCTTATTACAGATTTTTGACAAAGATGAGTTCGTACTCCTCGCCGTACGGGAAAAAACCTCCCGCGTCGCGGTATCCTCTCGCGCGGTAAAATCCCTGCGCGCGCTCCGCCGCCTGCGTCGAGGTCATGACGGCGGCGTACCCCGCCGCGCGCATATCTCTTTCCCACGCGTCAAGCAGCGCGCTCCCTACGCCCGCGCCCCGCTTTTGTTCCGAAACAAAAAGCAGGTTGCAGAATGGCGTGTTATCCCAGAACAGATTAAACCGCAGCCATCCGACGGGCGCGCCATTCTCTTCCGCAAGATAGACCCGTTTGCGCGCAAGAGCGTTTTCAAGCTCTTCCCGGGAGATATGCTTATCGTGCGCGGCAAGAAACGCCGCGTCGCGCCCGCACGCCAACCGTACGGTCATTGCATTTTCGGAACGACGATCTCCATATCCGAATCGGGATAGCTGCAACACGGGTGGAAATAGCCGAATTTTGCGTCTGCAAGGCGGCGTTTATCCTCTCCCGCGATGGAGAATTCGCCCGAAACGAGACGGCTGTGGCAGAACCCGCATCCGCCTGCGCGGCACTTGGAGGGAACGCGCAGACCGGCGCGCTCCAACGCGGTAAGCACCGTTTCGCGGACGTCCGCTTTGACGGTATACGTCTCGAATCCGATATGAACGGTGATCGAACAGTCCGCGGGCTTGACGTCGCGCACGCCCACGCAGTTGGCTTCCTTGCGGAACCGGCGGCGCGGAAGCGCAAGTTTTTCGGCCTCTCCGTCCAGAAAACGATACATCGCCTCAGGTCCGCACGCCATGAGCGTAAAATCGTCCGAGACGTATTTTTTGATGAGCTCCGCGCTCACAAATCCGTGTTGATACCCCGCGCGAACCTCGTCGCTGAGGACGTAGACAACTTTGATTTTCTCGCCTGCAAGCGCGTCCAGCTCGGTTTTGAACGCAAGATCCTTTTCCGTTCTCGCGCCGTAGAAGAGCACGAGCGAACAGTCCTCGCTCCCGTCCGCGATCGCCTGCGCAAGCGAATAGAAGGGCGTGATTCCGCTGCCGCCCGCAACGCCGACGACCGTCTTGCTGTCGCGCACGCCGTCGTAACAGAAATCGCCCGAAGGATCGCCAAGGGTGAAAACGTCGCCCTCTTTGGCTTCGTCGCAGAGATACCCACTGAAAAATCCGCATTTTTTCACGGTGATATTCACGCGGTTATCCAGCGCGGCGGCGGGTGCGGAGGAGATCGCATACGGACGGGAAACAAAACTCCCCCCCACGTTGCAACTCAGCGTCACGTACTGCCCCGCACGGAAATAGAGCGGGCGCTCCGTTTCAAACGTAAACGTCTTGGTATCGGAAGTCTCCTCTCTGATCGCGACGAGCTTCGCCTTCTGATACCCCGGGTGCAGCACGTGCGCCGTCTCGTTGACGCGGTAGCTCTTTGCGAGCGGTTTGGAAGAGCCTTCTTCCAACGCCTTCCGACGCTTCGGAATCATTTTTTTAAAGCGCAGCAGGTCCATAAACCCAAACATCTGTCTCTTGAACGTAAACATTTCAGCCCTCCCTCTTGATGTCGCCTACCGTCTGACGGCCCGCAATGTCGCCGGAGAAGTAGGAACTCGAATATCCGGAGAGACGCATGGACCATCCGCTCGCAAACCGAAGTCCGCGGATCCCCTTCTCGTAATCCTCTCCCATCATCTGCAAACGGGGCATCAGCCCGTCCCAATACTGCGACTCATAGCCGTAGATGACGCCCTGCGGATGTCCGCAATAGCGCGCGTACGTCATGGGCGTTGCGACGCTGATCTCCTCGATATGCTCGCGGATCTTCGCGCCTGTATCCTTTTCAAAGCGGTCGATCATGCGGTTTGCAACGAACTCTTTCGTCTTGAAATACGCCTGCGGTTTGATGCGCGCCCAATCGTCCTCCATATATAATGTGGTAAAGTACATCATGCACGTCCCTTCGGGCGAGCAGTCAGGCTGGGCGCGGTTGAGGCAGACCGTCGCCTGCACGCTGTTTTCCTCGATGGTGCGCATCTTGTCGTACTGCGCAACCGAGTCCATCGTATCGTACAGGAAGTAGTTGTGATTTTCAATGCCAAGTTCGTCGGCAGACTTATCCAGCCCGAGGAACATGGTAAAGCCGCGGCCCGAGAATTTCCGCGCGTTGGTTGCGCGAACGATGCGCTCGGGAACGTTTTCAATGAGCTGTCCGTAGACGACGTGCGGCGAGCAGTTCGCCACGACGTGGCGCGTTGCGATCTCGGTTCCGTCGTCGAGCACGACGCCGCGCACCCCGTCGTCGCCCGTGAGAATGCTGACCGCCGCGGTATTCATGAGCACGTCGCCGCCCAGCTCGCGGATACGCTCGACCATCGCAAGCGAGATCTCGTGCGAACGGGACTTGGGCGACATTGCGCCGCGCAGGATATAGCGGTTCACCATGGAAGCGTAGTGCGCAAAACTCATATCGTCGAGATGCGCGCCGAGATAGCACCAATATGCGCCCAGGATCTCCCTTGCGCGCTTAGGCATATGCAGCGAGCGGAGAACTTCGTTTACGGAATAAGAACCGCAGCGGACGAAATTCCCGTAGTGTTCCACCATATATTTGGGGTCTGTTTTTCCGCCGACGGAGTTGCTGTACGCCTGCGCAAGGCGCACCTCCTCCGCAAGATCGAAGAAGCGTTTCACGGACTTACGGCTGCCCGGGACATAGCGTTCCATCTTCTCGACGAACGCGTCCACGCCGAACGGCATCGTGGCATCGATCTTTTCTGCCTGCGAGATCACACGGTACGCGTCGGGAATGGAAAACCATTCGATTTTATCCGTCACGCCGAGTTCGTCAAAGAGCACTCTTACGTCGCCCGCATTGTCGGGCGTGCCAAAGTCGTTCAGCTCATGCAGCGAGGCCTCGAACTCAAATCTTCCGCGGCGGAAACTCGTTGCGAATCCCCCGGGCAGATTATGTTTCTCGACGAGGAGAACCTTCGCCCCTCCCTGCGCAAGCCGTATCGCCGCCGTGAGTCCTCCGTTTCCGGCGCCGATAACGACTGCATCATACTGTTTCATTCCGTTCCTCCTACAAAAATCTTCGCGATTCGGCGTCGCTATGTTATGCGGCGCTTCATTCATGTTTATTTTACCGCAAAACGGAACCGGTGTCAATACTGACTTGAAAATATAATCGCCCGAAAACGCGAAATTTCCGAAAAATGCGGTGAAATAAGAAAATTATCGTAATTTTTCCATGCAGAACGCTTGACAAGACGGTGAATTTTTAGTATGATATGCGTTGTTCACGGGGGCGTAGCTCAGTTGGTTAGAGCGCTTGCTTGACATGCAAGAGGTCACAGATTCGAGTTCTGTCGTCCCCACCAGCAAACCCTGTATGTCGTGCCGAATGGTCCGTCCGCTATGCGCCGACGTGTGGGGTTTTCCCTTTTATTTACAGGTGTGCAGGCATATGCCTGCATTTTCTTTTTTGCCCATTGCCGGACTTGCGAAAAATGCGCCGCGCGGCTTTCTGCCGCGCGGCGCATTCGCTTTGCCTTATTTATTTTTTTGCGGCAGGCGCAAGAGTTCGCGCAGCCGCGCACATTCTTCTTGGGAGAGCGGCGTTTTTTCAACGGGGAACACGTTCGCCCGATTCTGATAGAGCAAGAAAAACTCCCCGCTTTCTCTGATTTTCGCGCATTCCGAATACTGAAAATTTGCAACCGCGACGCACTCCGTTCCGCGCGTCGTACGAATGGAAAAATGATCGCCGTAGAAGGAATACTCGTTGACAAGCCCCGTATCCGCGCGCTTCACGCCCGAACGCAGTATGAGCGTACACACCAACCCGACCGCAAACATGAGCGCGCCCAGCCAGAGCAGGATATTGTACCAATCGCTCTGCGCCACGATCCCCTCCGCCGCAAACACATCGAGCGGGATATAGGCGATCACCATTGCCGCGCCCACGATCAGCAGGATCAGATAAATCAGGCGGTGAACCTTTATGAGCCGCTTTTGGAGATCGGCGTCGAGCCTGACGGACGCCGTTACGAGCGGCTGCGTCCCCGATTGCATTTCGTTCAGATTTTGCATAAAATCCCTCTTAAAATAGGTAAAATCATGGTATTATGTCTCGCATAGTACTATGAAATGGTGCAAAAAAGGCGGATTATTCGTACATTTCCGCCTTCGTGCTGCGTTTGAAGAGTTTTCCAATCTCCTCTTTGCAGCGCACAACGTCGTCCCCTTCGCCGTAGCAGACGGCGTACACCGCGCGGGTGATCGGGAGATCAACGCCGTATTTTTCACCGAGCAGCTTCATTGCCTCGCTCGTCGCGACGCCTTCGGCGAGCTTCTCAAAGCGTTCCCCCTTGGCAAGCATTTCGCCGTACATACGATTGTGCGAATAGCGCGAAAAGAGCGTCGTCTCGTAGTCGCCGAGGTGCGCCAGCCCGTAGGCAGAAAGCTCGTTTCCCCCCATCGCCTTGATGAGACGAGCAACCTCGCGCGCGCCGCGCGACATGAGCGGTCCTTTGAGCGGAACGCAAATGACGTCAAGAATGCCCGCCGCGATCCCCATCACGTTTTTCGCCGCCGCGCCGATCTCCGTGCCGAGCAGATCGTTCCCGTAATAGAAACGGATCAGATCGCTCTTGAACCAATCGACGAGATCGATTTTCAGCTTCTCGTTTTCCGAATCGATGACCATGCAGTTCGGCACGCCCTGCACAAAACTCTGGATATGCCCGGGACCGACCCAGACGGCGATCTTATCGGAAGAAATCCCGCTCTCCGTCAGGATCTCCGAAAGCCGCTTGCCCGTTCCCGTCTCGATACCCTTCATGCACAGCACGAACACCTTATCCGAAACGGGGTAACGGGTAATGCGCTGCATAAATCCGCGCAAGCCCTGCGCGCTGATCGAAATGACGATGGCCTCCGCCGTGCGTACCGCGCGTTCGAGATCGCAGGTCAGCGTTATTTTTTCGTCGAGCGCAACGTACTCGTTGCGCCCCGTATTTTTCAGGATTTCATAGCTGGGATCGCCCTCGGGTCCCCAACTGACGACTTCGTTGCCGAGACGGGAGAGATACCACGCGATAAACGATCCCCACCGCCCGCAGCCGAGTACGGAAATTTTCATGATTGCCCCTTATAAATCAGAATAAAAATCAGGCGCGATTATATGGCTTTCCGCTCGATGAGGGCGCGCGCAAGCGTGACCTCGTCGGCATATTCGAGTTCGCTCCCGACGGGAACGCCGCGCGCGAGACGGGTGACCGTGACCCCGAGCGGCTTTAAAAGTTTCGCGATATACATTGCCGTCGCTTCGCCCTCGACGTCGGGATTGGTCGCCATGATGACTTCTTTCACCCCGCCTTCCGCAACGCGCTCCAACAGCTCTTTGATGCGGATATCGTTGGGTGTGACGCCGTTCATCGGATCGATGACCCCGTGCAAAACGTGGTAAACGCCCTTGTACTCGTGCAGTTTTTCAAGCGCAACAACGTCTTTCGGCTCTTTCACGACGCAGATCTGCGATTTATCGCGCGTGCGGCAGACGTCGCACACCTCGTTTTCGGTGAAATTGCCGCAGACCTTGCAGAACCGCACCTTGCGCTTGACGTTGAGAATGGCATCCGCGAAAGCGCGCGCTTCACTCTCCGACATATTGACGACCTTATAGGCATACCGCTGCGCCGTTTTTTTGCCCACGCCGGGGAGCTTGGAAAACTCGTTCATCAGCCGCCCAATCGGCTCGATAAAGACCTCCACTTAGAGGATCCCTCCCATGCCGCCCATGCCGCCGAATTTGCCCATCTTTTCCTGATAGACCGCGTCCGCTTTCTTGTAGCCGTCCATGATCGCCGCCATAATGAGATCTTCGAGCATCTCCTCGTCGTCGGGGTCAATGACGGATTTGTCGATCTCGATCCCGTCGATGATCTTTTTCGCGTTCATGTACACGACGACCGCCTCGCCGCCCGCAGTGCCGACGATCTCCCACTCGTCGAGAAGTTTTTCCGTCGCCTGCATTTCTTCCTGCATCTTCTGCGCCTGTTTCATGAGGTTCTGCATGCCTGCGCCCCCCATGCCGCCTCTGTTGAATCCTGCCATAGTTCCTCCGCCGCGCCCGCACGGGCACGTTTTATGTTTTGATGCTTTTTTATGATTTGACTTCGATCGTGTAACCCGAAAAGTCCTTTTTGAGCTGTTCTACGCCGTCCTTTTCCTCCGCCCGCGCCGCAGACGCGTAGCGAACCTCGAAATCGGAAACGCTGAGTTCAGCCAGCGCCTCCGCCATTGCCGCACGGTGTTTTTCTCCGTTCAGCGTATCGGCAACGGTGCGGATATCCGTCGTGAGTACGAGTTTTCCGCCCTCGTCGCTCGGTTCCAGATCGCGGCAAAGCGCATACAGCACGCCGCTCTTAGGCAGTTTGCGCAGTCTGCGCAGGAAAAGCCCGAACGTCGTTTCCGCGTCGTGCGGACCGTCTGCCGACGGCAAAGGCGCACTCTTGGGCGGCTCGCTCTGCGGCTGCCGCATACCCGTCGGCTGCGGCACGGTCTGCGGTTTCTGCACGCTCTTTGCCTGCGGCTTCGGCGTTTCCCGAGGCTGCGGTTCCGTCCGCTGCGGCTCACGCGCAAACGGCGACTCGTCCCACGCGGGAGGTAATGGATCGCCGAAAAACGGCGGTTCGTCGGGCGGGGGCGGCAGCGGCTCGCCCCATTCCGTTTCCCGCGCCGCTTTTTTGGGCGCGGGTTTTTCAGAAAATCCCTGCGCGGGTGCGGGTTTTGTTTCCGCGGCAGGCTGTTTTCCCGCCGCAGGCGCGCCCGCGGAGAGCGCGGCGACCTGTTTTTCCAGATTGGCAATGCGCACGAGGAGCGCGTCCGTATCGCGATCGGTCTGCGGCATTGCCGCGCGCAGAACCGCCGTTTCCAGCGCAATGCGCGGCGAGGAGGCGAACCGCAGTTCGTTCTCCGTTTTCACGAAAATTTCCGTCGCCCTGAGGATCGCGCTCCCGTCCGTACGCTCCGCGATCGTTTTGACCTGCGCGAAGAGACGCGCGGGCAGCGAGAGCAGTTTTTCGGCGTTTGCGCACGACTTTGCGACGGCGACCTGATTGAGCAGACTGAGAATATCCTTCAAAAGCACGCCGACCGCCTTGCCCTCGGCAAGAATGCCCTCCGCCGTGGAGAGCGCCGTCGGCATATCCGACTGCAAGAGCGCGTTGACGAGGGACGCGGTCGTTTCAAAATCCGCCGCGCCGAGCACCGCCGTAACGCCCTCGTAGGTGAGCGAATCGCCGTACGCAAGGCACATTTCGGCTATGGAGAGCATATCGCGGTCGCTTCCCGCACCCGCGCGGGCGATCGCCGCCACCGCCTCTTTTTCGTACTGTTTGCCCATGCCGTCCAGAATGGACGAGAGATGCCGTTCGAGGTCCTCTTCGGGAATGAGTTTGAAGTCGAGCCGCATACAGCGGGAGAGAATGGTCGCGGGGATCTTGTGCGGTTCGGTCGTCGCAAGAATGAAAACGGCGTGCGCGGGCGGCTCTTCAAGCGTCTTTAACAGCGCGTTGAAGGCGCTGTCCGTGAGCATATGCACCTCGTCGATGATATATACTTTATATCTTCCCGTGACGGGCGGATACTGCACCTTTTCGCGCAGGTCGCGCATCTCGTTGACGCCGTTGTTGGAAGCGGCGTCGATCTCGACGACGTCGAGCGTGTTTTCGGAGAGCGCAAGGCAGGTCGGACATTTTCCGCAGGGAGAGCCGTCCGACGGGTGTTCGCAGTTGACGGCGCGCGCAAAGATGCGCGCAACGCTCGTTTTGCCCGTGCCGCGCGGCCCCGTAAAGAGGTATGCGTGCCCCACTTCGCCCCGCTCGATCTGGTGTTTCAGAACGCGCACGACGTGCTCCTGCCGGACGATCTCGGCAAAGGTCGCGGGGCGGAATTTACGATAGAGAGAAAGATGTGCCATACGGTTATCTCCTGTTACGAATAACGCCGATCAGACGTGAAACGCCTTTTGCAGTTTCTTTTTGGAGCGGGCAAGGGCGTTATCGATACTCTTCCTGTCTTTGCCCGTCACGCGGGCGATCGAGGCATAGTTCATGCCGTCGAGATAGAGCGTAACGACGCGGAACTCGAAATCCGAGAGCGCGCTCGTGAGTTTGAAGCGGAACTCCGCCTGCGATTCGTCCGCGAGCAGAAAATCTTCGGGCGTGTTGCCCTCCGAAACGCTCTCGGGGTCGAAGTCCTCGCACTCCTGCATTTTATCGGCGGCGCGGAGCGCGTCGAAAATCCTGCGGGAAACGCAGAGGAAGGCGAAGTTTTTAAAGCTCTTTCCGCCGCCCGCCCGATAGCCGCGCACCGCGGCGATCAGCCCGATCATACCTTCCTGCACAAGGTCCTCCGTCTCGCCGCCCTCCAAAAAAAACTTGCGCGCGCGGGCGCGGACTGCGCTCTTATATCGGTTTAAAAGTTCCTCCTCCGCGCCCGTCTCGCCGCTCTGGGCGAGCGCGGCGAGCGCCTCGTCGGACTTATTTTTGTAATCTTGCACGCACCACCTCATAGACGCCGATGCCGAGCGCGACCGACGCGTTGAGCGAATTGACCTTGCCGAACAGCGGAATGGAAAGCACCCCGTCGCATTTCTCCCGCGTGAGGCGTTTGACGCCGCTGTCCTCTCCGCCCACGACGAGCGCGATCTTGCCCGTGAGGTCGGCATTATAGATGCTTTCGCCGCCCGCTTCGAGGGCGTACACCCAATAGCCCGCCTTTTTCAAGGCGTCCACCGCGTAATTGACGGACGGCACTTTTGCGACTTTGATATGCTCCGCCGCACCCGCAGAGATACGGACGACCGCCTCGGTGACGCTCGCGCCCTTTGCGCTCGGGATCACTACGCCGTCCGCGCCCGCGCACTCCGCCACGCGAAGAATGCTGCCGAGATTATGCACGTCCTCGATGCCGTCGCAGAGGACGATCAGGCTCTCGTCGCCGCCGAACAGATCGTAAAGATCGGCGTATTCGTAAGCGGTCGTGAACGCGATCACGCCCTGATGGCGTTTCGTCTCGCTCTCGCGGTCGAGCGCGGCGCGGTCCACAAACTGCACGCGGATATTCTTTTTGCGCGCCTCGGCAAATATTTTGCCGAGCGTACCCTGCGCGCCCTTTTCAAGCAGAATTTTTTCAATCGTTTTATCCGTTTTCAGAAGCTCCAAAACGGCGTTTCTGCCCTCTGTTTTCATATCTCGTCATCCTCGGAAAAGAATAATTGCCGTATGCGCTCGGTCTGTCCCGTCAGGTAGAGGTATCCGAGCAGCGCCTCAAACCCCGTCGAGCGAACGTATTCCGCAACGGTGGCGTTTTTGCTCTTGGTCGGTTTTTTGGCGTTCCTGCCGCGGCGGTAGATCTCCGCCTCCTCCTCGGTGAGCATGGGCAGGATACGGGCAAGCGCCTCGCTCTGCCCGTGCGCCGAAACGCGCTCCGACGCACGCCGGTTGAGCGCGCCCGTTTTCTCGCCGCTCGAAAGCGCAAGACGGGTGCGCACGCACAGCGTATACACCGCGTCTCCCACGAACGCAAGCACGATGGGATTGATTTGTTTTGCCCGCTCGCGCGGAATAGGCTCCTGTGTCGGTATCATCTTACAGATTATACCATATTTATGGGCGATTGACAAGCATTCGCGGAAAATCCCGTAAAATTATGCCCATCCCCGCGCAAATTCTTTCCGTCCGCTCTTGCAAATTCCTGCAAATCCGCTATAATAGAATTGAAATTCAAAGCACAAGGAGAAACTATGAACTATCGCAGTTTGGGGAAATGGGGTTTGAAGGTGAGCGAGATCGCGCTCGGCAGTTGGGTGACCGATCTTGCGGGAACGGACGCGGAGAAGGTCGCGCTTGATACGGTGAACGCCGCGTTCGACGCGGGCGTGAACTTTTTCGACTGTGCGGACGCCTATTCGGGCGGCGCGGCGGAGCGTTTTTTAGGCAAAGCGCTTAAAGAACACAGCAGAAACGAGTTCGTCGTCTCGTCCAAGGTATTCTTCCCGATGGGGCGCGGTGCGAACGATTGGGGGCTTTCGCGCAAGCATATCATCGAACAGCTCGACAAGACGCTGCAAAACATGAAGCTCGATTACCTCGATCTGTACTTCTGCCACCGTTTCGACCCGACGACGCCCATCGAAGAGACGATGCAGATCCTTTCGGATATGGTCGCGGCGGGCAAAATCCTCTATTACGGCGTTTCGGAATGGTCGCCCGTGCAGATTACGAAGGCGCTCGCCGTCATCAAAGAAAATCATCTGCGCCCGCTCTCCGTCATTCAGCCGCAGTATCACATGATGGACCGCTACATCGAGGACGAGATCATGGGCATCTGCGCCGAAAACGGCGTTGGCATCACGACGTTCTCCCCGCTCGCGCAGGGACTTCTGACGGGGAAATACCGCAAGGGGCAGCCCCTTCCCGCAGGCTCGCGCGCGACGTGGCAGGCGGATAAACAGATCAACAACCTGCTCACCGACGAAAATCTGGACAAGGTGGAGCGGCTTCTGCCCATCGCGGAGCGCCTCGGTGTTCCCCTCTCCGTGCTGTCGCTTGCGTGGATCCTCAGAAGAAAGGAGATCTCCTCCGTGATTACGGGCGCGAGCAAGCCCGCGCAGCTTATGAGCAACGTCGCGGCGAGCGGATTTACGATCCCGCAGGACGCGCTCGACGAGATCGAACGCATTCTCGATTACAAACCGTTCGTAAGAAGAGTTGGCTGATTGTTCGGCTTCCCCTCAATAAAGGAGTACATTATGCAATTTTCGGAAGTTTTGAAGGCGCGCGTCTCCACGCGCGATTTTACGGACCGCTCCGTTCCGGAAACGGCGGTCAGATACGTTCTGGACGCGGCGCTGTACGCGCCCGTCGGAATGCGCCGCTTTGACACGCTGCACCTTTCCGTGATCACGAACAAAGAAATTATGGAGCGCATACGGCAGGCGACCGCCAAGGCGACGGGCGACGAACACGCCGATCCTCTGCACGGCGCGCCCGTGCTCATCGTCGTTTCCTCCTCGCAGGAAGGCGAAATCGGCGCGCTCAACGTCTCCTGTCTCATTGAAAATATGCTGCTTGCGGCAACCGATCTCGGGCTGGGGAACCTGTACGTGCGCGGCGCAATCAACGTGAGCGCAAAGGACGAAAGTCTCGTAAAGGCAATGCGCGTTCCCGACGGATTCAAGCCCGTCGCGAGCGTTGCGCTCGGCTACGCGAACGCGCCCGCATCGCCCCGCAATACGCCGAAGAACGACGTTACCGCGATCGACTATGTAAAATGATCCGCATTTCATGAAACGTAAAATCGCCGTCCGCTCGGGCGGCGATTTGTTATCCTGCAAAAAAGGTTATTCCACGGTCACGCTCTTTGCGAGGTTGCGCGGCTTATCGGGATCGTTCCCGCGCGCGATGGCAACGTAGTAGGCAAGCAGCTGCAACGGAAGCGAAGAGAGCATGGGCGAGTAGGCAGGTTCGCACTTGGGCAGCAGTACCGAAGCCGTGATCTCCGCGCACGAAAGGCACGCGGGAACGTTGGTGATCAAAAAGACCGCCGCGCCGCGCGCATATACTTCGTGAACGGCGTTCATCGTCTTATCCGCAAGCGTTGGATCAGTCACAACGGCGACCACGGGCGTTCTTCCGTCCACCAGCGCAAGCGTGCCGTGTTTGAGTTCCCCCGCAGGATAGCCCTCGCTCGGAAGATAGCTGATCTCTTTTAGTTTGAGGCTCCCCTCGCGTGCGGCGACATAATCCGCGCCCCGCCCGAGGAAGAATACGCTCTTCGCGCCGACAAAATAGGGCGTCCAGCTCCTGACCCGTTCTCCCGCCGCGACCGCCTCGCGGACGAGTGGCTGAATGCCCGCAAGCGGCGGAGCGGACTTCCCCCTGCTCTCCGCGAGCGCACCCGCAAGCGCATACAGAGCGGCGAGCTGCGCGTTGAAACTCTTCGTGGCGGCGACGGCGATCTCCCTGCCCGCACGCGTCGGAAGGACGAAATCGCTCATGCGCTCCAACGAGGAATACGGCACGTTCGTGACGGCGAGCACGCGCGCGCCCCGCTCTTTCGCAAGCGCGGCGGCGGCGAGCGTATCCGCCGTTTCGCCGCTCTGACTGACCGCGACCGCAAGCGTGTTTTTCGGCACGATCGGGTCCGAATAGCGGTATTCGCTCGCAATAAACGCCTCGGCAGGGAGACGGGCGAACTTTTGCACGGCGTGTCTCATACACAATCCGCTGTGGTATGCCGTCCCGCACGCCACAATATGAAGGTACTCTGTCTGACATAGTACCTCATAAAGTTCCGAAAAACCGCCTTTTGAGAGGTCGGGAATACTCCGTGCGACCGCTTCGGGAACTTCCGCGATCTCCTTTTTCATAAAGTGGCGGAACCCCCTCTTTTCGGGGATATCTTCCTCCGCGTCGTAGGCGATCTCCCGCTTTACGACGGGACGGAGAGAAGCGTCGTAAAAGGCGGGCGCAGTCCCCTTTTTCAGCACGGCGAACTCGCCGTCTGCAAGCGCGTACACCCTTCTCCCCGCGGCGGCGATGGCGGGAATATCGCTCGCGACGAACAGTCCGTCCTCGCCGTATCCTACGACGAGCGGACTTGCCTTCCGCGCGCATACGATCGTATCGGGAGCGGACTCGGACAGAACGGCAATCGCATACGAGCCGACGAGCTTTTCCGCGGCGGCGCGCACGGCGTGCAGGAGATCGTCCTTTTCGGCGGCGATGAGGTGTGCGATCACCTCGCTGTCCGTCTCGGAAGAAAAGGTTTCGCCGCGCGCCTCGCAGACCGCTTTGAGCGCCGCCGCATTTTCGACGATTCCGTTATGCACGACGCAGATCCCGCCGAAGAGATGCGGGTGCGCGTTGCGTTCGGAGGGCGCGCCGTGCGTTGCCCAGCGGGTGTGACCGACGCCCGTTTTCCCCGCGAGCGAACGCGCCGCGTTCAGCCCTTTCACCCGCCCCTTGCGCTTGACGACGGTAAACTTGCCGTCCTCCGCGACGGCGATCCCCGCCGAGTCGTAACCGCGGTATTCGAGTTTTTGCAGTCCGTCGAGGAGAATGGGCGCGGCGTTCCGCTCCCCGACGTACCCGACGATGCCGCACATCAGAGCGCCTCCGCGCCGTCGCGGACGGCGCTTTCCAACGCGTCCATCGTCTCATCCAGCAATCCTTCCTCCCCCTCGACGAGAATGCGGACGACGGGCTCCGTCCCGGACGCGCGCCCCACCGTGCGCAGCCCCCGCGTCTCCGCACGAGCGACCGCACAGCGCACCTGTTCGCAGGCGGCAACCGCCGCGCCGCGCTCCGTCCGCACGTTTTTCTCCCGCCGCGGCAGGGGCGTATAGCCGCGCGTCAGGCAGGAGAGCGGGCATTTGCTTTCAAGCACGATCTCCGCGACCCGCAGCGCAGTTAAAATGCCGTCGCCCGTCGTTCCGTACTTTCGGAATATGATGTGCCCCGACGGCTCGCCGCCCAGCAGAAGTCCGCTCTCAGCGAGCGCCTCCGCAACGTACTTGTCACCTACGGGCGTGCGGAGCACACGTACCCCCTCTCGCGCGAGCGCGCGTTCCAGCCCCGCGTTGGAGAGCACGGTCGTCACAACGCCGCTCCCTTCCAGCTCACCGCGGGCGCGCATATCTTTGGCGGCAACGTATAAAATGCCGTCGCCGTCCACGATCTGCCCCCGTTCGTCCACGCAGATACAGCGGTCCGCGTCGCCGTCGAAGGCGAATCCCAGATCGAGCGAACATTCGGCGACGAGCGCGCACAGCCCTTCGGGATGGGTGGAGCCGCACCCCGCGTTCACGTTCATGCCGTCGGGCGACGCGCCGATGCAGACGACTTCCGCGCCGAGCGCGTCGAACACCGCCTTTGCAATAGCGAACGCGCTACCGTTGGCGCAGTCCAGACCCACCCGCAGTCCGCGGAAGGAGGTACGCGGAATGGAGAGAAGATAGGCAAGATAGCGGTTGCGCCCCGCGACGTAATCGATCGTCCGCCCGATCTCCGCGCCCGTAGCGAGCGGAAGCGTACCCCCGTCGATATATTTCTCCACGCGGGCAAGCACGTCGTCCGAAAGTTTTTCGCCGTCTCCGCCGAAGATCTTGATGCCGTTATCCTCGAACAGATTGTGGCTTGCAGAGATCATCACGCCGCAGTCAAACCCCTCCGTCCGCACGGTATATGCGACGGAGGGCGTCGTCGTCACATGCAGAAGGTAGACATCCGCACCCGATGCCGCCGCGCCCGCCGCGAGCGCGTATTCGAGCGCGTAGGAGGAGCGGCGCGTATCCTTGCCCACCGCGATACGCACGCGCTCACCCTTATCGCGGGCGTGATACCTGCCCAGAAACCGCCCCACGCGGAACGCATGGACGGCAGTCAGCCGTTCGTTCGCCCGCCCGCGGAATCCGTCCGTTCCGAAATACTTCATAGCACCTCCCCTGTGCGTGCGGGGCGGTTTCTCCGCGCGGCTCCCGTACGCTCTTCCCATCGTATGCGGACGGCAGAGCGGGAGGTGATTTATCCGAGGTACTTTTCCGCCGCGCCCTTTTTGACCGTTTCGCGGGTTCTTCCGATGCAGAAATCGCCGCCCGCAAGATCGCGCGTGAGCGTCGTTCCCGCAGCAAGATAACAGCCCGCGCCGACGCGTACGGGGGCAACGAGATTGCAGTTGCTTCCGATAAACGCGCCGTTCCCTACGCGGGTGCGGGATTTGCGCTTGCCGTCGTAATTTACGAACACCGCGCCGCACCCGACGTTGACATTTTCGCCCAGCTCGGCATCTCCCACGTAGGCGAGGTGCGAGATCTTGCACCCGTCGCCCACGCGCGCATTTTTCAGCTCGACGAAGTCGCCGACGCGGCAGTCGTCCCCAACGAATGAGGCGGGGCGCAGCCGGGCGAACGGTCCTACCGTACACCGCTTTCCCACGCGGGCATCACACAGATAACTGCTCTCAACACGCGTTCCCGCGCCGATAAAGGAATTTTCCACGACGCTGTCGCCCGCGATCTCCGCATCCTCCCCGACGACGGTATCCCCCCTGACGACCGCGCCGCGGCGCACCGCCGCCCCCCATCCGAGCTGGACGGTGAGATCGACCAGCGCACCTTCCTCCACGAGCGCGCCGCGCTCTGCATGATAGGCAATGCTCTCACGCGCCGCAAGCAAGAGCATACGGGAATAATCTGCCAGCGAGAACATTCCCTCCCCAGGGTCGCTCCCCTCGCGGAACGCGCCGCCGCGTTCCAGATACCCGCCGCGGAAGCGCACGCTCCCCATATGCACTGTGAGAAAGCGCGTGACTTCTTCCGCCGTCAGAAAGGGATAGACAGGATACAGCACGAGCTTTTCGCCCGCAGGGAGCGCGCCGTCAACGACTTCCGCGCCGAGCGCGTCGCGCATACGTTCCAGACAATTCTTCCCGAGCAGGTCAAGCTCGTAATTCTTTTTTCCGCGGAAAGTAAAAAAACTGCGCTTTACAAGATAGATTTTCATATTAGTTATCATACGAATGCGGCGCGTCCGTTTAGAACGAACGCGCCGCGCGCTGCCGAAAAATTCTCAAAAACTCATACCCGTCCCGCGTTTTATCGGAGCAGAGCGCGGCGAACGGCATTGCGGTATTCCCGATACCCCGCCTCCCGCGCAGCGCGTACAGTCGGGTCCGGCGCAAAGACGCGCTCTGAACGGCGCAAACGGGAAAGCTCTTCCTCGTCGGTGAGATCGGCGGAGAGCATGGCGAGCATCGCCGCGCCGAGTGCGGTGCTCTCCCGCTCGACGGGACGATCAACGGGCGAGCCGAGAACATCCGCCTGAAACTGCATGAGAAAATCGTTCGCCGAAACACCGCCGTCGCAGCGGATCGCGGAGAGCTGCACGCCGCTGTCTTTCTGCATACAGTCGGCAAGATCGCGCGCGCCGAAGGCGATGCTCTCCAACACCGCGCGGACGAGTTCCGCCCTCCCCGTTCCCTGCGTGATGCCCGAAAACAGCCCGCGCGCTTCGGGATCCCAATAGGGCGCACCCAGCCCCGTAAACGCAGGCACGAAACTGACGCCGCCCGTATCGGGAATACTTTCCGCAAGCGTACCGCTCTCCGCAGCGGAGGAAATAAGCCCGAGCTTATCGCGCAGCCACTGGACCCCGCTGCCCGCGTGAAAACAGCTCCCTTCGAGTGCATACGCCGTTTTTCCGCGCACGCGGCACGCCGCCGTCGTCAGAAGTCCGCTCTCCGAACTGATGCAGGTCTCGCCCGTGTGAAAGAGCAGGAACAGCCCCGTTCCGTAGGTAATCTTCCCCTCGCCCGCGCGCAGGCACGCCTGCCCGAAGAGCGCCGCCTGCTGATCGCCTGCCACGCCCGAAATGGGAATAGTTCGACCGTCGACGCGCATCTCCCCCATACACGCGTCGCTGTCCCTGACCTCGGGCAGGATTTCGCGCGGAACGGAAAAAGCACGCAGAAGTTCCTCGTCCCACGCCATCGTATGTATATTGAAAAGCATGGTGCGGGAAGCGTTTGTGACATCGGTAACGAACGCGCGGTGTTCTGTAAATTTATAGATCAGATAGCTGTCGATCGTGCCTGCGCACAATTTGCCTTCGCGGAAGAGCACGCGCACGGCGGGAATATGCTCAAAATTCCACACGATCTTGCTTGCGGAAAAGTACGCGTCCGGAACAAGCCCCGTGCGCGCCCGCACAAGGTCTTTCGTCTGACGGTCAAGCGCGGCGCACCATGCGCTCGTACGGCGGCACTGCCAGCCTATGACGGGGCAGGCAGGCTCGCCCGTTTTCCGATTCCACATGACGACCGCCTCGCGCTGGTTGGCGATCCCGATGCGCGCCACGTTCTCTACACCCGCAACACGCATGCAGTCGTTGATAACATATGCGGACTTATAATAGATCTCGTCCGCATCCTGTTCCACCCAACCCGAATGCGGAAGCGACAGTCCGACAGGCTGCTGCGCGCAGTGAATGAACTTCTGCGATTGCAGATCGTACACAAACGCGCGAACGCTCGTCGTACCCGCATCGAGTACGATGATATATTTCATCACGATCCTCCCCTGCGCTGCGCCGTACTCGGAAAATCCCGCCGCGCGCAGCTTTTTCAGAGACAGCCGCCCGGCTTTGCGGAATATGCACCTGCCGCAAATTGCGCTGCCGTCCGGTTACAGAAAAGACCCCGCAAAAATACGGGGTCTCTTTCGGATAACCTTTATCAGAAGAATACGCCGCGCGCCTGTTCTTTGACTTCTGCAGAAGTGCTGAACGGGATACGGGTGGTGTACCCTCTGCGGGACGCCACGATCATCTTGGTGGGCCATGCGAAGATGTCCCTGTTCCATGTATTCACCGTGTCGTTATATACTTCGCGCGCCGCCGTGATTTCCTTTTGCAGGTACGCGTTCTGCTGCATTGCATCCGCAATCTCCGCGTGCGCTTTGAGGTCGGGATAGTTCTCAAACGCGATGTTGATGCTCCTGCCGACCGAATCGATCTTCTGCGCGATCTCGTTGCGCGCGCCGTCGCCGTCGGGAGACGCGCCCGAACGGTATGCGGCGATCTGCGTCATCGTCGTCTTGTCGAGATCGATCGCCTTATCGAGCAGTTTTGCGCAGTTCTGCAAGATAACCACGCGCTGTTCCAGATAGTTATCAATTTGCGAAGCATCGTGCTGGATCTTCTGTTGGAGCTGCGAGAGATAGTTCCCCGCCTTGATCTTCATGATGAGGAATATCAGCCCGGGGAGGATCGCACAGATCCAGAGGAGCACCTCAAAGATCACAGAGCCAACGCCCGTTTTCACAGGAATCTGCTTTTCGATGACGGCAACATCGCGCCCCGCAGTATTTACGGGACCGGTCATTTCATCAAGTTCGTTTGCCATTTATAATTCCTCCTTTTACCTTTTCCTGTTACAATTTATCTTCCGAAGAATGCTCTTCGTCCGCCGCCTGTTCCGTCTCCGCGGAATGCTCCTCCGCCGGACGCGCTGTCTCTTCGGGCGGAACTTCCTTCTCCGTCGCGTCAGCCGCGGCGGCTTCCTTCTCCGCCTCTTCCGCCTCGGCAAGCGCTTTGTCTGCCTTAGCGAGCGCATCGGCGACGTCGCCCCTGCCCGCGGCGGAAACGCCGTAAACGGAACTGAGTTCCTTATCGCTGCCCGCGTCGAACATCCCCTGCAAAATGGGGATCGCGAGAATGCCGTTTCCGAACGCAACGGTATCCGAATAGCGTTTTGTGAAATTGCCGAACGCTTCGGAAGAGCGTTTGCGTTCATAGTCTTCGCGCGTGCCTCCGACCGGTCTGACCTCCATGACGGACGTACGGGAGAGCGGGATATACTCCGTCCACGGCACGGGAACGTTATGCGTATTGCCGTCGCCGCCCAGAACGGGGATATGAGCGACGCGCGGGATCGCGTCATACGAATAAGCGTTGACGCGCACCCTGTCCGCAAGCCCGTCCTTCTGCACAAACTCTGTCTTTAAAATGGTCTGCGTTTTGGTATCCTGATGCGCAAAAAGAGAGGGCGAGAATCTGTTTGCCGCCGCCTCCGTCTCGTAGGAAGTGCAGTTGCGCCGATATACGTTCTTATAGATAAATTCACGCGGTTTCTGCATTTTATAGAGCGGAATGGAGAGCACGGGCGCAAGATCGAAGTACACGGAACGGAAATACTCGGCGTTGAACGCAATAAATTCTGCGCGTGCCGCGGCAAGATCGAAACTCTTGTATCGGGAGGGATCGGTTTCAATCTGCCAGTTCTGCGCGTGTTCGGAGCGGATGCAGTTGAGCATTCCCCGCTTTGTAAAGGCGAAATCATCGCCGTACGCCTCGTTTGAACGGATGAGTGAAAGCATATTCTTCTGCGCAAGCGGCGTGAACATGAGGCGGAACTGCACTTCGTTGTCGCGGTCGAGCGCGCCGAAAAGTACGTCGAACTCCGAATTGCCCATTTCGGTAAAGCTGCCCGTTCCCGAGGAGAGCGCCTTGCGCGCCCGCTTTTCCAGCTTCTTTTTCCCGCGCTTTACTTTGCGCTCCACCTGCCCTTCCGTAAGCTCGTGTGCGTGCGCCGGCTGACGGGAGAAACTGAGATCGGGCGCTGCCTCGTTACCGTAGAACATCCGTGTATTATAGCTGTACACGGGCGCGGGCGCGGTATATACAGCGGTAAGCGTCTGCGTATGATGCACGGCGCGGCGGTTGCCCTTGGCATCGTAGGAATATGTCGTCCAACGGATGACAAGTGAACCCGTATATGTCTTATCCGTAATACGGCACACAAGATCGCGCTCGTAGAGGAAGGGATTGCCCTCCACCGTGCCCGAAAGCACGCATACCGTGGAGCTGCTCTCGTCCGCGTTATCGTGCAGTCCGTATTTACGGGACATGAGATCGAACGTCTTTACGTCGAAATAGTCGTTGATGCGGATATCCGGCTCCGTCTTTTCGATAAGCTCCCGCGTCATGTTGAAAGTGAACAGTTCATGCAGCGGGCGCATCTGCCCGAGCGCCTCCGTCTTGATCGCGTCGGCTTTACTGACAGCGGCTTCGTACTTTTTCTGCCGCGTTTCAATCATCTTCTTGATCGTCGTACACAGAAGAATGATCAGCACAAGCGCGAGCCCGAGACTCAGACACGCAATCAGAATATTAAGCCAGGTCCCTTTCGTAACAGAAAAGTAAATAAAGACACCGCCCGCCGCCAGTGCGGCGATAAGCAGAAGAATGACGCATATGCGCGCCGCCTTGCCGGAGCTGAGTTTCTTCTTTGCAGCGTCTGCCTTGGCTGCCGCCGCGTTGTAGCGCGTGACCGTCTTTGCGTTTTCTTCCGGACTGACGCCCGATTTTTTTACAAGCGCGTCGAAATATTCTTCCGCGTTCTTCCGGAACGCGCCCTTCAATACCTTAGTATAATATTCAAGCGGTTCAAAATCATCCATAGTTTGCATAGTTCTCTCACCTTTCTTTATTTATTATAAAATATTCGACACGATTTGTCAAGAGAACACATAAAATTTACAGCGCTATGTGTCTGCTCCACGCAATTTTTTTACGAATTGAGCCGTACAAAGGCGGCCCGTGATCCGTTTACATCATTCTGAGGATATTGCGATAGATTTCGGTATCGGCGTTGAGAAAAGTATTGAACACGATTTTCAGATCGCTCTCCGCATGACGCATCTTCCATTTGAGCACCGTGCCGACGGCGATCTCCGCCGCCTCCCCGCGGGGGAAACTGAACACGCCCGTGGAGATGCAGCAGAACACCACGGAATGCAGACCCGCGCGTTCCGCCGTATCGAGGCAGGCAAGATAACAGGCGCGCAGGTCGGCGCGGTCCTCTTCGCGCACTTCGCGGCGGATCATCGGACCGACCGTGTGCAGAACGTATCTGCACGGCAGGTTGAAAGCGCGGGTAATTTTGCAGTCCCCGACCGACTCCTCATGCCCCTGCGCGGCAATGATCTTGGCGCAGTCGTCCCGAAGCTGCATTCCCGCAGCAGAATGAATGGCGTTGTCGATACAGTTATGATTGGGCAGGAAACACCCCAGCATTCCGCTGTTCGCGGCGTTGACGATCGCGTCCGACGCGAGGCGCGTTATATCCCCCTGCCACAGGGCGAAGCCGTGCGCGTCGAAGGAGAGTTCCTCCATGGAGACAATCCCCTTTTCCACGCTCTCCGTCCAGAAAAGTCTGTCCTGTAAGGAGATAATGTCGGAGGGAATGGGATGTGCGGGGCGTTCGTTCATATACCCGCGGACGAGCGCGCGCTTTTTTTCGGGCGTGGCGGAGAAAGCGGCGATCATACCGCGTTCGCGCAGAAGATACTTTAAAAGCGTATCCGTTGCGGCGATCTTTTCCTCCGCATTGCAGAGCGCAGGGCGCGGATACGGCGTAAGATCGACGACGGATTCAAATCCGTTGAGCGAATACACCGTTACGCCTCCGCCTTTTCCTTGTTGTAGTTGATGAGGCAGCCTGCAAGCAGGATCCTCCTCTCGTCCGCCGTAAGCGCGCCGAGTTCCAGCGCGACGTCGCGCGTCTTTCCGCCCGAGATCACCTTTGCGACCACACGCTCCTCGCCCGAGGCGACGGCGTCCGCCGCGTCGGGAACGTACAGATAGTCTCCGACTTTCAAATCGATCTTCGCGCAGGTGAAAGGCAGCATACCCCAGTTGATGAGGTTGGAGCGGTACCGCTTGGTCGCGTACTCCTTGCAGATATTGGCAACGCCGCCTAAAACGCGCTGGCAGGAAGCCGCCTGTTCGCGCGCGGAGCCGTCGCCCGGCTTGTTGGAGACAACCACGCTGCCGTAAATCGTCCCCTCTTCGGGTACGAAACCGCCCAGCTCGCCGAGCACGCTCTCGGGCAATGCGCCCGCCTCGCGGCGCACTTTCTCCTCCGCCGCAACCGCCTTGGCGCGGGAAACGTACCCGGGATCTTTGCGGGAGAGCGCGAACTCCGCCAGCTTCATGGGATTGGAGCGGTAGGACGACGTCTCGCCCGAGGGAATGAGTTCGTCCGTCGTCGTCACGGGATCGGCGAGCACGGAGACGACCTTCATGAGAAGGTTTTTGCCGAGCGCGATCTGTTCGGGCCAATCAGCAATGTTGGGTCCGTAGACGAGTTCGGCGTTGGGATCGGGCTTGCCCGCGCCGTGATAGACGCGGTTTTCATAAATTTTGCCGTCGTATTTATACTTTTTGATGCGCTTGCTGTACTCGCAGTCGAGCGCGGAGGTGAGCACGCCGCCGTTTGCAGCCGTCGCCGCGATTGAGCGCGCGTCCATGAGCGCGACTGCCGCGAGCTGACCCGCCGCAGGCTTGCTGCCCTCGCGGTTCTCGAAGTTGCGCGTCGTGTGGCGGATGGAAAGCCCGTTGTTGGCGGGAACGTCGCCCGCGCCGAAGCAGGGACCACAGAACGCTGTTTTCACGACTGCGCCCGCCTCCATGAGCGTTCCGACGTAGCCGCCCTCGGCGAGCGCCTTATAGACGGGCTGCGACGCGGGATACACGCTGAGCGCGAACTCGCCCGTCCCGACGCTCTTGCCGCGCAGGATCTCCGCCGCCTCTGCGACGTTCTCATAGCCGCCGCCCGCGCACCCTGCGATGACGCCCTGATCGACGTACACTTTACCGTCCTTCACCTTGTCGGTGAGCGTAAAGCTGTCGTCCCCTTTGAGCTTTCTGCCCTGCTCTTCTGCAATTTTCAGAAGCTCGACGGGGCGTTCAAGGAACTCGCGGATAGTGTATGCGTTGGAGGGGTGGAACGGGAGCGCGATCATCGGCTCGACGCGGGAAAGGTCGATGACGACCGCACCGTCGTAATACGCGGGCTGCGAGACGGTGAGCTTTTTATAGTCGCCCTCTCTGCCGTGTACGCGGAAGAACTCCTGTGTCTTTTCGTCCGTCTCCCAGATGGAGGAAAGGCAGGTCGTCTCAGTCGTCATGACGTCGATTCCGATGCGGTAATCCATGGAGAGGTTGGCGATCCCGGGGCCGATAAATTCGAGGATCTTATTTTTGACGAATCCGCTTGCGAACGTCGCCTTGACGAGCGCGAGCGCGACGTCCTGCGGACCGACGCCCTTTCTCAGTTTGCCTTTGAGATAGACGGCGATGACGGGCGGGCGCTTGACGTCGTACGTCTGACGGAGGAGTTGTTTGACAAGTTCGGGTCCGCCCTCGCCCACCGCCATCGTGCCGAGCGCGCCGTAACGGGTGTGGGAGTCGGAACCGAGGATCATCGCGCCGCACTTCGCCGCGCATTCGCGCATGTATTGGTGAATGACCGCAATGTGCGCGGGAACATAGTCGCCGCCGTATTTTTTCGCCGCGGAAAGGCCGAACACGTGGTCGTCCTCGTTGATGGTGCCGCCCACCGCGCACAGCGAGTTATGGCAGTTCGTAAGGGTATAGGGAATGGGGAATTCTTTAAGTCCGCTCGCCTTTGCAGTCTGAATAATGCCGACATACGTAATGTCGTGCGAGGCGATCGCGTCGAAGCGGATGCGGAGATTCTCTTCATCGCCTGCGTTGTGCGCCTTTAAAATCGCGTAAGAGAGCGTATTTCTGACCGCCGTTTCCTTTTTGTCGGACGTGAAAAACGCCTGCGCCTCCTTGACGATGCGCCCTTCCGTATAATAAACGCCCTGTTTGATGAGTTTGACCATAACCGCCTTCTCCTCCGTTTCTTTTTTGCTGAAATAATTGCGTTCTTTCATTATAACGCATTCCGCGCTTTTTTTCAAGCGTTCGGAAGAAACAAGCGCATTTTTGCGCCGTTTTTTTCTTCCGCAGATGAGAAAAAATGTGAAATCTTTACACGCGCCCCCTTCCCCCTTGCTTTTTGCGCGCGTATTTGCTATAATTGAAACATGAACGACATCACACCCATTCCCGCCCCCGAAGACGCGCCGCCCGAACGCAGACCCGTCGGGCATTGGCGATTCCGTTTTTCCTCGCTCACATCCGCCCTGCTCGTTTTGGGGCTCGCTCTGTGCGTGGCAGGCATCGCGCTCACAACGTGGCAATTCGTAGAATTCCTGCAAGGCGGGAATTTCGGCTCGGCGTACGAGTGGCTGAAATATGCCATTTTATACCTTGTGAGCATCGCGCTCGCATTCATTATCGTCGCCATGCTCATCCGCTCGGAATACGTGCTCACAGATAAAAAGCTTACGCTCGTATTCGGCTTGATCCGTCTCGGCTACGAGCTTGAAAAAATCCGATCCGTGCATCTTTTTAAGGGCGCGAACAAGCTCGCCGTCTACTTTGACGACGAAAAGACGAGATACATGGTCATCGTCATCAAAGACGCGTATTACGACGATTTCGTCCGCGAGCTCATCGAGCGCAACGAGCGCATCGGATTTTCCTTTTCCACCGCAGAAGAGGAGAACGAGTTCAAAAAGAAGAAATGATCCGCCGCGCCCGACGCGCGCAGGATTTTCATCTGCAAAGTCTCCCGCCGCCCGCGAAAAGTTTCGCGGGCGGCGGGAGACTTTGCTGTACTTTATAATTTGCGGCGCGCTCCGTCAGAACGCATCTTTTTCCGTTCTGCCCCAGATCTTTGCAATCACGCGGAGTCGCAGCGAAAGCGGCGTAACGCATTCCAGACCGTATAAAATCTTATTCCAGAACCCGATCACCGTTTTGCGTCGGTTGCGCGAAACCGCTTTCAGCGCGGCGCGGGCGACCTTCTCGGGCGGGAGCGCGGAGACGCGCCCGAACCAGCCGTGCGTTCTGATATTTTCGACGATGTCCTCCCGCGTGGGAATGCCGCCGGGCAGCACTACCGTCGCTTTGGCGCGCCCCTTCACCTCGGTGCGGAGCGCAACCCAGAACTGTTCAAGCCCCTTCTTCGTTGCGCTGTACAGCGCAAAATAGGGCATGGGACAGCTTGCAGACATACTCCCGACGGCGAGAAGTTCGCATACGCCTTCGCCGCGCCGTGCAAACACGCCGCGCGCGAGCGAGACCGCGCCTTCCAGATTGACGCGCGCCTGCAAGACGATTTTATCCTCGGTGTACTTTTCCGCCGCCTTCTGAATATCCACGCCAGCCACATACACCAGACGGGAGAACGCGATCCCGCGCGCGTCGGCATATGCAAAGAGCGCTTGCCGCGAACCGCTGTCCGCAAGATCGCACGGGCAGCATTCCACGGGAAGCTCGGGGAACGTTTCTTTGAGCGACTGCGCGAGCGCGGAGAGCTTTTCTTCGCTCCTCCCCGTGAGGAAGAGCGCCTCCCCGCGTTCGGCGAGCAGGCGGACGAACGCGCCGCCCAGACCGCCGCACGCGCCCGTGATCAACGTGTAGTTCATCGCCGCCTCCTATTCGATCGCCGTAACCTCTCCGCCGCACGCGGAGACCGCGCCGCAGATCGCCTCGTCGGAAACAGGCGCGTTTCTGTCCGTAAAGACTTCCAGCCGGCCCTTCTCCGCGCGCCACTGCGCGCCGAGTGCGCCAGCAAGCGCGCGCGCCTTCTCTTCCGCCGCCGCGCCGTCCGCGCCCGAAAATTTTACGACCTTATAGTCCAGACGCTCGATTTTGAAAATGACGGGGCGCGTGCCGTCGTTACAGCACGCGATCATCATGTGTTCGTCGTTCGTCCAATTCCGCATGATGCTGCCGCCCTGCAACGCCGTGTAGATATAGCGGCTGATGCAGCCCCACGCCTCGGCGCACTGCGTGCCGTTCCCCTCCCGCCAGAACGTATCTTCGTCGCCGTAACGCTCGAACAGGAAGGTATCGCCCACGTTGTAAAACGGGCATTCGCCCGACTTCGGATCGGCAAGATATTTGCTCTGCAATTCGGGAAAGCACTTCTTGTCGATGACGGTCACTCTGCACTTGTACTGCATACAGTCCTCCGCGCCGTTACAGCGCAATGCCGTTGAGCGCGGCGTACTTCTCTTTGAGATAGTTCACGTAATAATGCGCGTCGAAGGGTGCGCCGCACGCGCCTTCAAAGATCTCCGCGGGCGATCTGGACGCGCCGTACTGATGAACGCGCTCTTTCAGCCACGCGGCGATGGCCGCGACCGTCCCTTCCCCCATGGCGGCATCGACGTCGAAATCACGCTTCATCGCCGCAAGCATCTGCGCGGCGTACGCCGAACCGAGCGCGTAGGTGGGGAAATAACCCAGCTCGCCGCTGTACCAATGCATATCCTGCGCAACGCCAAGCCCCGCGTTCGGCACGTCCACGCCGAGGTATTCCCTGTATTTTGCGTTCCAGACCGCCTCGACGTTCTCCTCCGTCACTCTTCCCGCCATCATCTCCTTTTCGATCTCGTAGCGGATGAGTACGTGCAGGGGATAGGTCAGTTCGTCCGCCTCCGTCCGCACGAAGCCCGCGCTCACATGATTGATATAGTGCAGGAAATCGTCGAGCGTGACGTCGGGCAGCTCTTCGCGGAAGATCTCTTTTAAAACAGGGAAGTGGCGTTCCCAGAACGGTCTGCTCCGCCCCACGATATTTTCAAAGAAGCGCGATTGGCTCTCGTGCATCGCCATGGACGCCCCGCCTCCGGACATGGTATCCTGTAAATCGTCCGACACCTGCAATTCGTAGAGCGCGTGCCCCATCTCGTGAATGGCGGAAAAAATCGCGCTTGCGAGGTCGCGCTCGTAATAGTGGTTTGTGATGCGCACGTCGCAGTTGCCGTTGTTGTTGGTGTAGGGGTGCTCGCTCTCCCCCATTCTCGTCTTGTTTTTGTCGAAGAGCATCACTCCGCCGAGATACTCGCAGAACGCCTTCTGCTTTGCGGCGGGAAAGACGCGCTCGGAAAACGCGGGATGCGCGCTCTTCTGCGCCGCAAGCACCTGTTTCAGGAAGGGAACAAGCTCGCCTTTGACGAGCGAAAAGAACGCGTCGTATTTTTCGGCGGTCATGCCGCGTTCAAACTCGTCGAGCAGAATATCGTACCCTTTGAGTTCCTCCGTCTCCTCCCACACGGCGTACTTGCGCTTGAACGCGAGAATTTCGCCGAGATAGGGCTTGACGGGTGCGAACGAGCCGCTGTTCTTTGCCTCCACGAACTTCGGATAAGCTTCGAGAACGGCGTTCTGAAATGCGAGATACTCCTCTTTCGGCACTTTGGCGAGTTTATCGGTGTTGCGCTTTGCCTCCTCGATCTCGTGTTTCAGGACGGGATTGAGCGAGGCGCGGTCCTCGTAAAGTTTCTGAATGCCGTCCGTATATTTTTTGCCCGTCTGATACTCGTACGCCATGGCGGAAAGCTCCACCAGCTGGCGGTTGCGGTACAGTTTGCCCGCCTTCGGCATGCGCTCCTCTTCCCACGTGTGCAGGAAGAACGGCAGCGAAAGCGCGCGGAGGCGGCGGTTGATATCCTCGTAATTTTTCTTGGCGCGTCCGGTTTTTGCGTTCATAAAAACTCCTTGTTCGGGAAACCCCTTTTTTACGCCTATTATAGCACGCCGCGCGCCTGTATGCAAGCGCGCGGCGGAAAAATTACAACGATATGTCAGCCGATAAGCCGTTCAAAGAGGGCAGGCGGGCGTCCGCATTGCGCGGACGCCCGCCGAGTTATCCGATGCGGAACGTGACCGTAACGTCGCCACCGCTTAGCGCCGCGGCAAGCCCCTCCGGCTCATCCGCCGCGCCGAGTGGCGTATATCGGTAGGATGTTGTAAAATCCTCGTAAAACAGCACAATGCAGGAATCGCCGAACAGCATGAGATCGCCGCAGGAAATCTGCTCGGGCAACACTGCGTCCGTCGGCAGCGTTTCGTCGAGATAGCAGTATTTTTCATTGCCGTTCAGCTCGCGCATGGAGAGCGTCATGGGCAGCATCTGAGCAAATGCGCGCGCCGCGTCCGTCTCTGCAAGCGTTGCGATAAATTCCGCGCCATTTACTTCGATTACGATTTTTTCCGCCACGTTCTCCTCCCCTTCGCCGCCCTGCGGCGTTTCCGACGCGGTCTGTCCGCCGCCATTCCCGCCCGTCTGCGCCGCGCAGGCGGGAAACAGCGCGCAAAAAGCGGAAAACAGAAGCGTCAGAGCCGCAAATCCGAATAATTTCCGCATTTGTCAGCGATACGCCCTTTCAAACATGCCCGCGCAGTCGGCATCGCTCATTTCGCAGGGATTGGCGAGGAACAGTCCGCCCATCGTCTCGCGCGCGTTGACGGCGAGCGTCATACACTCCGCCTTCGCAATGCCGTAGTCGCTCATTTTCAGATCGTCCACGCCGCACGCCTTCCGCAAGGCAACGAGCGCGGTGAGGAAGTCCTCGGGCTTATCCGCTTCGGGCATACCCATCGCGCGCGCCATTTTGACGAACTGTCCGTCGCAGGCGTGTTTTTCGATGAAGTAACGGGCGAACTCGACGGAGATCATGATAAGCCCCGCGCCGTGCGGCAGATCGTGGTGGTACGCGCTCATGGCATGCTCCATGGAATGCTGCGCCGTGGTGGACGTGAGCTGCATGGTGATGCCCGCGACGGTGGAGCCGTAGGCGACGCGCTCGCGCGCCTCAATGTCGTTTCCGTCCTTTACGGCACGCGGCAGGTACTTGGCGATATTTTCGATTGCGGAGAGCGCGATCGCCTCGCTGAACACGTTTACGCCGTTCGACATCATTACTTCGGTGTTGTGGAAGAGCGCGTCAAAGCCCTGATACGCCGTGTACTTGGGCGGAACGGTTTTCATGAGTTCGGGATCGACGACGGAAAGAACGGGCACAAGGCACTCCGCACCGAATCCGATTTTCTCCTTCGTTTCGAGGTTGGAAATAACGCCCCAGCAGTTGATCTCCGAGCCTGTTCCCGACGACGTGGGAATGGTTACGATGGGCAGTCCCCTGTTTGCAAGCGGCTTGCCCTTGCCCGTTCCGCCGCGGACATAGTCCCACAAATCCCCCTCGTTGGTCGCCATTGCAGCGATCGCCTTGGACGAATCGAGTACCGCCCCGCCGCCGAGCGCGAGGATAAAGTCGCACCCGTTTTCGCGGGCAAACGCCGCGCCCTCCATGATGACCTCCTTTACGGGGTTTTCCATAATTTTATCGAATACGGCGTACGCCGCGCCCGCCTTTTCGAGCTGCTCTTTCACCCTGTCAAGCGAGCCGTTGATTCTGGTCGATTTCCCGTTGGAAATCAGAAGCATCGCCTTTTTGCCGGGTAGCGACTGTTCGAAGAGCGCGTTCAGCTTTCCGCTGCCGAACACAATGCGCGTAGGGTTGTAAAATTCAAATGCGATCATATTCTTTCCTCCTCGTTTTCGATCGTTTTTATGACTTTTGCAGGTATGCCCGCAACGACGGTATTGGCGGGAACGTCCTTGGAGACGACCGCGCCCGCCGCGATGACGGCGTTGTCGCCGACGGTCACGCCCGCGAGGATCGTCGCGTGCGCGCCGATCCAGACGTTATTCCCGATATGAATGGGCGCGGGGAACATATTCTTCCTGCGCGCGGGCGCAAGATCGTGGTTGAGCGTTGCGAATACGACCTGATGCCCGATGAGACAATCGTCGCCGATGAAAATGCCGCCCTGATCCTGAAAACAGCACCCCGCGTTGATGAACACCCGTTCCCCGAGCGTAATATTCTTCCCGAAATCGGTATAAACGGGCGGAAAGAGCGCGAACCCGTCGTCCAACTCCTGCCCGATGAGTTCGGAAAAGAGCGCGCGCAGCTCTTCCGCCGTGTGAAACGCGCCGTTGATCTCGCACGCGATCCGCCGCGCGTCTTCCGCCGCTCTGTGCATGAGCATATGCGCGCCGCTCCCCGCCGTAAGATATTCCCGCCGCGCCATGCGCGCCTTGTATTCCGCAATATCCATTCTTTCTCCTTTCCGGCTTTATTATATTGCCGCGCGATTTCCATGTCAAATACATATATTGCATGAATTTCCATAGTTGACAGCTATGGATTTTTTCGGTATAATCATACTATAAAACGCAGGGAGAAAAAACAATGGAATTGCGGGAACTTCGGTATTTTCTGGCGGTGGCGCGGGAGAAAAACATTACGAAAGCGGCGGACGCGCTGTACATTTCGCAGCCCTCCCTCTCCAAGCAGATGCAGAATCTGGAAAAAGAGATCGGCTCCCCCCTGTTCGTGCGGGGAAGCCGATCTGTTGCGCTGACCGAGACGGGAATGCTTTTAAAAAAGCGCGCGGAAGAGCTTTTGGAGCTGTACGAAAAGACGGAAGCGGAACTTGCCGCCCCCGCGGAGACGGTGTGCGGAGAAGTGCGCATCGGCGGCGGCGAAAGCTACGCGCTGCAAACGATCATGCAGGCGGCGAAGGCGGTACAGGATAACTATCCGCACGTCACCTTCCGTTTTTTCAGCGGCGACGCGGACGACGTTACCGAAAAGCTCGACCGCGGACTCATCGATTTCGGCGTGATGGTCGATCTTCCGGATACGTCGCAATATAACGCGCTGCGCCTTCCTCTGACTGACCGCTGGGGCGTGCTCATGCGGCGGGACAGTCCGCTCGCCGAAAAAGAATCCGTCTCCCCCTCCGACCTGACGGGGCAGCCCGTCCTTGCTTCCAGACAGATGCTGGAAAAGAAGGGCATGATCAACGAATGGATGCGCAGGATCGGAAAAATGGACGTGCGCGCAACGTTCAATCTCGTCTATAACGCCTCCATTATGGTGCAGGAGGGCGTAGGCTATGCCATCACGCTTGAAAAGCTCATCAACACAACGGGCGAAAGCGCGCTGTGTTTCCGCCCGCTGCAACCCGAAGTGCGCACAAATCTTGACCTCGTATGGAAAAAACACGCCGTGTTTTCCAAGCCCTCTCTGTGCTTCCTCGAAGCCTTCCGCGCGCTTGCGCAACAAGATTAAATTGTTTTGAACCGCCCGAGCGCCTTCATCAGTTCCACATATAAAAGTGGCGTGACGGAGAGCGCGATCATGAGGGCCCAGTGCCACGGTCCGAGCGGCACGAGCGAAAACAGTTCGGCAACGGGCGGCACCGCCGTGATGATGATCATGACGACCGTTCCGAGCAGGGTCGTGCCGATGACGAGTTTGTTCACACCCATTCCCCGACGGAATGCGGAGTATCGGCTGCGGCAGTTGTAGACGTGTACGATCGTCGTCAGTCCCATGACAAAGAAAGTCATCGTCTGCGCGACGGCGAAACTCGGCTCGATCCCGCCGCCGAGATAGCAGTGCATTCCCACCCAGATGGGAATGAGCGTCGCGATGGTAAAGACGACCGTAATCTCCACGATTTTTGTGATAAGTCCGTCTGAAAAGATACTCGCCCCCTTTTTCACGGGCGGCTTTTGCATGATGTCGGGGTCGGCTTTTTCCAGACAGAGACTGAACCCGGGAATGCCGTCGCACGCCACCTTGATGATGAGAAGCTGCAACGCGCTGACGGGCGAACCCCACCCGAAGATGAGGGAAAACAGCACGATCGTGAGCGCGGAGAAGTTGCACCCGAGCATGGAATAGAGGGATTTGCGGATATTGGAATACACGCGTCGCCCCTCCTCCACGGCGGTGACGATGGTTGAAAAGTTATCGTCGAGCAAAATCATGTCCGCCGCCTCTTTGGCGACGTCCGTACCCGACCCCATCGCGATGCCGACGTCCGCCGCTTTGAGCGCGGGCGCGTCGTTTACCCCGTCGCCCGTCATTGCGACGACCTCGCCCGCCCGCTGAAACGCCTTGACGATGCGGATTTTATCCTCGGGTGAAGTGCGCGCGAATACGCGGTACTCCCCGATGATTTCGGCAAGCTCGTTGTCCGAAAGGCTGCGAAGCTCCGCGCCGTTCATGATCTTCATGTCGCCGTACAGAATGCCGATGCGCTCGGCAATGGCTTTGGCGGTCTCCATGTGGTCGCCCGTGATCATGACCGTCTTGATTCCCGCCTCGCGGGCGACGGCAACGGCGCGGGCGCTCTCCTCGCGCGGCGGGTCGATAATCCCCACAAGTCCGCCGAACGAAAGGTCGGATTCCAGCGTATCCGCATCGAGCGCGGGGAATTGGTCGTACATCTTATACGCCACGCCGAGCACGCGGAGTGCGTCCGCCGCAAATGCGCTGTGCACGGAGAGGATCTCCCCCTGCAACCCGTCGTCGGGCGCGAGACGGATACGGTCGATCGCCCCCTTCGTGACGGAGAGCCAGCCCGTTTCCGTTTTGTAGAGCGCCGTCATGAGCTTGCGCGCGGAATCGAACGGAATCTCGAAGACCTTTTCCGCACCGCCCATGTCCGCGATCCCCTTCTCTTCCGCAAAGCGGGCAATGGCGCGTTCCGTGGGGTTCCCAACGTCTTTTCCCATATCCATGTCTGCATTGGACGCGAGCAAAAAGAGTTTTATAAGGGTCTTTCCGCGTTCGTCGAGCGGCGCGGAAGCCTCCTGCACTTCGCCGCCTGCCGCCCAAAGTTTTTGTACGCTCATGCGGTTCTGCGTGAGCGTTCCCGTCTTATCCGAGCAGATGACGGAGATGTTTCCGATCGTCTCCACCGCGGTGGGCGTGCGGACGACGGTGTTCTTTTTCGCCATGCTCCCCACGCCGTACGAGAGCGCAATGGTGACGACAACGGGCATGACTTCGGGAATCGCCGCGACCGCCACGGAGACGGCGACCATGAGCATATCGGGAATGGGCAGACCGTACAGCCAGCCGATGAGCAGCGCCAGAAGCGCGCCAGCGAACGCAATGACGGAGAGCGCCTTCCCCAGCTTCTGCATACGCACCTGCAAGGGCGAGAGCTTCGTCTTTTCGCCCGCGAGCAGTTTGGAGATGCGCCCGATTTCCGTCGCGCTCCCCGTGCGGCAGACGACCGCCCGCCCCTTTCCGCTGACGGCAAGCGTTCCCGAGAAAACCATCTGCTTGCAGTCTGCCGCGGAAGCTCCCTCCTGCGGAAGGAAGGAAGCGTCCTTGACGGCGGGTTCGCTCTCGCCCGTGAGGAACGATTCATCGGCAGTCAGCCCCGTCTCTTCGAGAAGGCGCGCGTCCGCAGGCACGCGGTCGCCGACGCCGAGCAGGAGAAGATCACCCGGGACGAGCAGCTCGGCGTTGATTTTTTCCGCCTTGCCGCCGCGCACGACCGTACACGTCTGGATCTGATACTGTTTAAGCGATTGAACGGATTTTTCCGCCTTGATCTGCTCGCGCACGGAGAGCACGACGTTGAGCACGATAATAAACGCAATGACGATCGGCTCCGTGAGGTTCTCGGGGTGCATGGTGAGCGCGATATAGAGGGAGAGCGCGAGCGCAACGCAGAGAATGATGATGGTGACGTCTTTGAACGCGCCGAGAACGTGCATGAGCGCCGATTTCCGCTTTTCCCGCTCCATGACGTTGCGCCCGAATCTGGCAAGGCGCGCGGAAGCCTCTTCCTCGGAAAGCCCCTGCGCCGCGCTTTCGCCGAGCGCCGTTCTGAGTTCGTCAAACGGCATTTGTTCGTACATATTTCTCTCCTTTTCTTAATTCCCGAAAACTTAAAAAAGGAGCCAAGCAACCAACCACGAAAGCCTACGGCTGGTTTCCTGACTCCGAGCGCGCCCCATCCGGCGACAGAGCGCGCAAGTTTTTATAATACTGTCTTTATCCTATCAGATTTACACCCGACAGTCAAGCGTTTTTACACGCCTTTCTGAGCGTTTCCAGCGTCTCGCCGAGATCCTTCGCAATGCACACGGAGCGGTCGGCGATCTCGTCGGGCGCGTACGCGACTTCCAGATTGATACAGGCGTAGCGCGCGTTTTTGTTGCGACAGGTCATCTGCCAGAAGGGATATTTGATGATCGAGGGCGTATTCATGCCCACGCCAAGCTCCAAAAACAGCACCCGCCGCCCCTTATGCGCGTTGAGAAAGTCCTGATACCGCGTGCAGGCGGCGTGCCAGCCCGCGTCCTCCACGAACGTGCCGTCCGCGCGCAGGTTGGTCGTCATCGGCTTTCCGCATACGGGGCAGCGCTGCACGAGTTCGGAGGGAATGCGCATATTTTTTTGCGCTTTCAGCATCTCCCGCACTGCCGCTTCGTTGTCGTACGTTTTCCGATGACAGGGTACGGAGCACTGAAACAGTCCGTAATCCCCCTGCGTATAGAAGAGCCGCCGCTTTTCAAACCCCGCCGTCTGAAAGCGATGGTCCACGTTTGTGGTGATCACGAAATATTCCTTCCCCTTTACGAGTGCCAGCAGATCCTCGTACGGCTTGCCCGCGGGCTGATCGTAGCGGTTGATATAGATATAGCGCGACCAATACGCCCAGAATTCTTCCAGAGAGGCGAACGGATAAAATCCGCCCGAATACATATCCTGAAAGCCGTATTTTTCCGCAAAATCGGAGAAATTCTTTTCAAACCGTTCACCCGAATAGGTAAATCCCGCGGCAGTCGAAAGCCCCGCTCCCGCGCCGATGATGACCGCCTCCGCCTCGTTCAGCCAGACTTTCAGCCGCTCAAATCCGTCCGCTCGCACGGGCGCGCTTCCTGAATAAATCGCTTTCATGATACTCTCCCGAAAAATTCACACCCCAAAGCCCGCGGCAACCCGCGGGCTTTTTTACAGGACAAGTTTACTCCCCGATGACGGAGAAACGCTTCTGAATGTTGTTCGCGTTTTCGATTTCGTCGATCATCGCGATCGCGTAATCGGCATAGCTGATGACGCTCTCGCCCTTCGCGTTGACGAAGTACTCCTCGCCGCCCGGAAGATACTTGCCCGTGCGCGCTCCGTCCGCACGGAAATCGCCTGCGGGAGAGAGATACGTCCACTGCACGTCGTCGCGCCCGCGAAGTTCTGCAAGCGCCTCGCCCATGTTCGTTGCAAGCGGCTTGAATATCTCGGGGAAGCTTTCCAGATCCTTGACCTGCACCGTGTGTTCTTTGTTGACGTACAGACTTCCCGCGCCGCCCACGACGAGCAGACGGACCTTCGTTCCGCTCAGAACGTCGCAAAGGTGTTTGAGAGAAGTCTTGTGCAGAGGAAGCGTTTCGGGCGTCCACGCGCCGAACGCGTCGATGACGACGTCGTACCCGATGAGGTCCTCGCGCGTCAGATCGAACAGATCTTTGACGACGAGCTTTGCCTTGGGATTGATCTGCGCCGCGCTGCGCACGAACCCCGTGACTTCATACCCGCGCGAAACGGCTTCGTCTACGAGAAGTCTCCCCTCTTTGCCTGCCGCGCACACAACTGCTACCTTTTTCATAATACTGCCTCCTGGAAAATGATTCTTTGTTGTAATCTTTCTGATTACACCGATAGTATAGCACGCTTTTATTGTAATGTCAATGGTTACAACACAAATTTTTTGGAAATTTTGAAAATTTTTTTTTGCAAAGAAAAAACCGCATAACGGGGCGGCGCGGTCGGCAAATTTTGGACAGACAAGAAAAAAGTAACCCACCAGCTTAGCTGGTGGTTCTTCATTTTCGGGCATAGCCCTTGACTACTAGCTCGTGCGCCACG
>CALVMN010000001.1:0-101312 GCA_944346365.1 Candidatus Gallimonas merdigallinarum | reverse complement strand
ACGCGGCGTTGCTGGGTCAGAGTTGCCTCCATTGCCCAATATTCCCCACTGCTGCCTCCCGTAGGAGTTTGGACCGTGTCTCAGTTCCAATGTGGCCGATCACCCTCTGAGGTCGGCTACCTATCGTCGGTTTGGTGGGCCGTTACCCCGCCAACTGCCTAATAGGACGCGAGCTCATCCATATCCGATAAAATCTTTTACCTCTGGAAGATGCCTTCCCGTGGTCTTATGCGGTATTAGCAGTCATTTCTAACTGTTATCCCCCTGATATGGGCAGATTGCTCACGCGTTACTCACCCGTCCGCCACTAACAAGAAGAGCAAGCTCTCCTTGTCCGTTCGACTTGCATGTGTTAAGCACGCCGCCAGCGTTCATCCTGAGCCAGAATCAAACTCTTGAGTTTAATTGTTTAAAGCCGATACGCGCTAAACGTACCGACGGCTCTAACGAAAATTCGTTATCTTGCTGACTTTGTTTTGAGTACTTTGATGCTCAAAAAAATTGACAGAAACTGCTTTTTGTGTTACAAAAAATCGTTTCTTTTCTATTCGATTTTTAATCTGCGTTAACCGAACAACAGTTCGGGCTGCCCCCTTTCGCGGAGAGAGCTCACCTATTATATCATAGGGGCTATTTCCGTGTCAAGCATTTTTTTGAACTTTTTTCGACTTTTTTCAGAAATTTTTCTGTTTGATCGATTTCTTGTTCGCGCTCTTGGGCGTTTCACCGGACAGCTTGTCTATTCTATCATAGAAGCTATTTCCGTGTCAAGCATTTTTTCAGACTTTTTTCGATTTTTTTTTGGAAATCTTTCCGACTTTCGATCTTGTCTGCGCTCGCGGCGTCTCACCGGACAGCTTGCCTATTCTATCATACCGCCTTATATCTGTCAACTGTTTTTCGCGTATTTTTTCAGATTTTTTAAGGTTTTTTCGGCATTTTTTTCACCTCTTTTTATGCGCACAACCTGTTGTGTTTTCGCTCAATTTATGGTACAATATATCCGATTTTATACATCATGCGGAGAAATCATATGCGCGTAGTCCAAATAATCCTCTGTATTCTTGCCTGCCTGTGCGTGGTTGCGTCAGTCATCGTGGGCGCTTTTCTGCAAAATCTCGTCGGCGTGATCTGCCTGCTCCTTGGCGCGGTGATCTGCGGAGCGGGGATGTTCTTCGTGCGCGCGCAGGCAAATGATAAGGAGGAGCGGAAGGAACGCGGAAACAGATGCGACTTCATGGATCCCCCTTCGGACGACAACAACGCGGACGACGGCGGGGAGCGCTAAGCCGCGCTCCCCTATTACATTATTATATATAAGAGGCGTACCCGTTCCGGTACGCCTCTTTGCTTCGATCGCAAATATGGTCAGATCCTGTTCGTGCTGTTCATGACGAGCGCCATGCCGCTCTTTTTGCCCATTGCCGTGACCGTAAGCCCCGCGATCCCCTGATGGTCGAGCCATGCGGGCATGACCACACCGAGGAACTCGTCGCCCTGCGTCTCGATGGAGATATAGCGCGAGCCGTACATCTTCCACGCGCCCTTGAACGCGCCGTCGAGCGTACCGTCTTTATGTAAGACGACGCGCTTCGCCTCCACCGTGGTATATCCCTGCGTGAAGAGCACCGCCTCAAATTTTCCCGCCGTGATATTGAGCAATTCCTCTTCCGTCACGTCCTGAATCTCCTCCTCCGCATAGCGGTTGGGATTCATGACGGGCCAGCCGTCCGAATTGAAATCGTACTGCGCAAGGTAGAGATAGTGGAAGTTGTTGGAACGGGAGAGCTGCTTCTCGATAAAGTAGTTCGTGCGGCAGTGATAAGCGATGAGCCGCACCCCGCGGGAGGTCGTGAACATATCGTTATGCCCGGGACAGAAGAAATCGACGGGCGATTCTTCCCAGCGGAAGGAACCGAGCATCTTGTTGCCCGTGCCGATGTCCGTCGAGCAGACGAGCGGATTGCCGTTGACGTCGAGGTACGGTCCTTCAGGGCGTTCGCTCCTGCCGCAGCGCATATTGTACGCCGAGGAGAGCGAACCGTACGAGCACATCAGATAGTAATAGCTCTTCGTCGTCCACTTGCCCTTTTCCAGCACGGGAACGTCCTTTTCATAGTGCAGCACGCCGCCTTCGAGCGAGCCGCTCGCAAGATGCACGCCGTAATATTCGGCAAACGTCTTTTTTCCCGCCGCATAGTCGGCGTAAACCGCGCCGTCCTTCCGCAATCCCGTTGCGGGGTCAAGCTCGATGAGGTACAGCCCCAGACCGAAAGAACCGTACACCATCCACATTTTATTCTCCGCGAAGAGCACCTGCGGGTCGATCGCGTTGGGCGTGCGCCAGCCCGCGGGCGACTGAACGATAAGCCCTTCGCACGAGAACGGTCCGAGCGGATCGTCCGACTTGGCAAGCCCGATGCACGATTTGGACCCGCCGAAGTACCCCGTCAGGCAGAAGTAGAGCCAGAACTTTCCGTCCGTGCCGCGGACGCAGTGCGGCGCCCAGAAAGACATACTGCCGTCCGTGCGCGTGCAGATGCCGTAACCCACTTCCTTCTGATCGGTCACGCACCAATCGAACGCCGCCTGCAAGTTGCCGTACTGCCCGCGGCCTTCGCCCTTCTTATAGTGCGAGGCAACGCCTTCGAGTGCGAACGCCGAACCGACGTACTCCCAATGCAGCAGATCGTCGCTCACGCGGATCTGATAGCCGCCGGGCGCGCCGAACGTATCCGTCGAATACGCGTAATATTTTCCGTCCCATTCCATCAGGGAAGGATCGTGCGCACAGTCCTCCTGCCACGTTGCATAATCGGGCGAACGCATTTTCAGTTTGTTGAACTTCGGATTTTTCGGATATTTCAAAGCCATTTTCCTACCTCATTCCCTCAATCTCTTCCGCGGCATCGCCGCGTTTCTTCCGTGATTATCTGCCGATCGCCCACAGCATTCTGCCGTCCGCGGAGACCGCGCTCACGCATACGACGCTGCCGCCGCCAGAATACGTCTGACGGCATTCGGCAACCACGCCCTTATACGGCGTGCCGTTCAGCTCGACCGTGATATATTTCCCGTTTTCGGAGAGCGACCAGCTCCCCAGCTCCGCGCCCGTTGCGGCGAGCGCGATCTTCCCGTCCGCGGCAAAGGCATATTCTTCGGACTGTACAAACCGATCGGTCGTAAACGTTTTATGCAGAACGACGTCGTACCCGCCCGCGATTTCGGACGCCTCAAACGAACGCGCTTTCTCGCCCGTGTAGCGGCAGGGACTCATGACGGGCCAGCCGTCTTCGTTGAAGAGAAGTTTCGCCGTCCACATCTCGTGCGCGCCCGTTACGCCGCCCGTTGCCTCGTCCTCGCGGCGGGAATGCGCCACGACGAAGAACTCGCCGTCCTTCTCCGCAACGGAACAGTGCCCGATGGCGGCGTACCCCTGCGCGTCGCCGACGATATAGTTGCCCGCAAGTTTGTAGGCGGCTTCGCCGTTCAGCGCAACATTCTGACCCGTGATCCCCTCGTAGGGTCCGTCCGGAGATTTGCTCCGCGCCACCCGCATATTGTAGTTGGCGGAGAGGCTCCCGTGGCTCGTGATCAGATAATAATAGTCGGTATCTGCGTTGTAGAAGATGAACGCGCCTTCGACGACCTCCGAGGGTTTCGCCCACACGCGCGTGCCGTAGCCCGATTGCTTGGGCAGTCCCCAATTCTCGCCCTCGTTGTACAGCTCGGTCACGTAGATCCCGCCGAAGAAGGAGCCGTACACCATCCACAGACGCCAGTCTTTGTCGTAAAAGAGTTCGGGATCGATACAGTTCGGGGAGGACGAGTCCGCGCCGACGCTGGAAACGACGACGGTATCGCCCGAATAGGGTCCCATTACGCTGTCCGCCGAGACGCGCCCGATCGCGGAATAGTTGCTGCCGAACGCATAGGTGAGCGAATAATACATATAGTATTTGCCGTTGTAGTATTCGACGTCGGGCGCCCACGTGGAGACGATCGACGCCGCGGGATTGACGTCCGCGACGCCCGCCGTGAGAACGGATTTCCAGTCGGACGTGCCGTACAGCTTTTCCGCCTCGTTATCTGCGCTGACCTGATGCCAGTTGACAAGATCTTTGGACGACGCCACGGCGAAATGCGAACCGAATGCGTAATATGTTCCGCTTGTTTCATCGTAAAAAACGGACGGATCATGCACGCTAGCATTTTCGCGGATCCCCGCGCACGCGCCCGTCAGACAGACGGAAGCAAGCATGATCGCTGCGCCCGCCACTGCAAAAAATTTCTTCAAACCTCATTCCCCCTTGATTACGTACTTATTATACCGCATTCCGAACGCTTTTTCAAGCCTGTGGCAAAAATTTCTTATGTTTTCTGCCAAACTCGCGCACATCGCGCCGCCATCGTTGCACCCCTTCCGCGCAAAATCCCGCTTGAATCAGGACGATTTCTGAAACGGTACATAAAAAAACAGGGCTTTTCCGCCCTGTTTTTATTTGTTTGTGGATTACTCCTTAGAACCCGTGAGCATCAGCGAACCGATGATCATCCGCTGGAAGATCGCGAACAGGATGATGACGGGAAGGACGCACATAACCGCAGCCGCAAGGATAGGACCTTGGTTGACGTCGAAGTTCGTGTTCGTCTCCATGAGCCACATCGCGTGCGGAAGGTTGATCCACTCGGACTGTGAATTGATGAAGATGTACGACGACATGTAGTTGTTCCACACGCCCATGAAGGAGAGCAGACCCTGCGCCACGATCGCGGGCATTGCAAGCGGAAGAATGAAACTTACGAAAATTCTGCCGTAGCCCGCGCCGTCGATCTTCGCCGCCTCGATAATGGAGGTAGGCAGACCGAACAGGAACTGGCGGATGAAGAACGCCGTCATGATGGAACCGAAGAGTCCGGGAATAACCATGACCAGCCAGCTGTCGGTGAACCCGAACGACTTGTACATTGCGTACTGCGTTGCCATGATGGAAGGACCGGGGATCATGATCGCCGCGAGGAGGAAGAGGAACACCGCATTTCTGCCGATCCAGTTGATCTTCGCGAAGGAGAACGCCGCCATCGCCGAGGTGATAACGCCGACCACGACGGGAACGATGGAATAAAAGAGGTTGTTCCCGACCGCTCTCCAATAGGTAAATCCCGCTACAAACCCCTGCGAGAACCCGCTCGTGAAGAGGATCTCGTAGTTGTAGAACAGACCTTCTCTTACGCCGTCGATCTCAAAAGGATAGGCAGGCGACGGCCACCACGTCATTCCGGCGATTGCGCCGATACCGACGGAGGACGCAGTCGCACCAAAGGACGCCGCGATCATCCACCAGAACGGGTAGAGCATCAGGAATCCGCCGAAAATGAGAACGATATAAGTGAAAATATCGCCGACGAGCTTTGCGCGCTTCTTGCTTGCGCGGTGCGTCTTGGACGAGAATCCGAAGAACGCAAGCACTGCGCCGACCGCATAACGGAAGGAGGAATACTGCGGCGTTTCCGCGGCAGCGTTGACCTGAATATTTTCCATGTTTTCCATAGCCGTTCCCTCCTTAGTTATCCTTTCTCTTATCCAGCCAGAACTGGAAGAGGGTCATGACGAGCACGATGAGCGCAAGAATAACGCCGTACGCCGCGCCGAGACCATACCACGCGCGATAGCCGGACTGACCGTCGTAATAAAGCTCGTTCCCCGGGAGATATGCATTGTCCGCAGACAGCGGCGCATTTGTAGAAGTACCGTACCACCAGATGAGGCTGACATAACCCGAGGTATACATACTGGGCATATTGTTGCCCGTCGTCGGCCAGAAGAGTTCCGGCTCTGCATAGATCTGCATACCGCCGATGAGCGCCGTGACCATGTTGTAGAAGATAACGGGATACAGGTCGGGCATGGTGATCTGCCAGAAGATGCGCCATCCGCTCGCACCGTCGATCTGCGCGGCTTCCTTGGTTGCCGCGTTCACGCCGGACAGACCCGCAATGTACAGAATGATCGTACCGCCGAGCCCCTTCCAGACCGCCATGACGACGACAATACACTTCTGGATCATACCCTGCGTCCAATAAGGATCGACGCCCGCCACCGTGACCTGTGTAAGGTCGCTGCCTTGCTGTGCGCCCATCCACGGGATCGCCGTGCCGAGCAGCTGGTTGATGACGCTCGATTCGGTAGACGCAAACAGGAGACGGAACGTATAGATGATAGAGATCGTACTTGCAACGCAAGGAAGGTAATAGATCACGCGGAACACGTTCCCGCCCTTGATGTCGCGCGACATACAGACCGCAAAGAACATGGAAAGAACCATGCCGATCGGAATGCCGATGAGATAGAACACCGTGTTGAAGAGCATCGCGCCCATGACGTTCATGCGCCCCATTCCCATTTGTTCGGAAACGGTGTTCGTATATTCGTTCAAGCTGAAAATATATTTATACCAGCGGAGCGGATCGCTCAATTCCGGATTATCCGGATTGGCAAATACGCTCGTCTCCCAGCCGGGAGGGCCTACTTCGCCGCCCGAAAACATTGCGCCGAGGAATCCCCACACGTCCGTACCCGATAGGGCATTGAACGTCGTGAACGACAGCAAAACTGCCATGACAAGCGCTATGTAGACGAAGAGAACGGTACCTACAATGAGGGGTACGCAGAACGCCCAGCCCCAGAGGTTATCTTGCAGCTTCTGCTGGTTGATCGGTTTTCTCGTTTTCTTCATCGGAAGGACAGCCTCGGCAACATCGGCTGCTGCTGTAGTTACGGGTTCCTCCGCAACGACAGTTGTTTTTTCTTCCATTCAGATTTCCTCCTTATTCATTCCGTACGCCCCGCACGCAGGGCATGCGGAGAATGAAAGGGAACACCCTCTCCCGCAGAACGCGGGAGAGGTTTCCCGTTGTTGCTTATCAGCCGTTGATGGGCCCCGTTTCCTCGCCGATGCTGACGTTCATCGTCGAATTGAGACGGGTCTGCGCACTGCGGACATTCAGCACGCAGTTGATGGCAGGCGTCCAATAAGACTTATCGTTCGCATCCTGAGGATTGACCGCAACAATGCTCTTCAAATCCTTCGTGCCCGTAATTTCCTTCTGGTTGATGTAGGCAAGAAGTTTGCAGGGGTTCGCTCCCGAGGCCTGCGTCAATCTGCCCATCCAGCTGGTGTCCATCGTGTACATCAACTGATCCTTTGCAGAGTTCAGACCGTACGCCATACGCATGTTGAGGTCACGGTCCGCCTTGTCAAAGTTGACCATGCGGAGAACCTTCATGGAGAATGCGCGGAGTGAAGTTGCGTTACCCGCGAAATTTGCAAGTTGCGTGTTTGCAAACGAAGGATCGTAAGAGACCGTACGTCCGCCTTCCGTCTTGGGATGCGCCTGAACGTAATTCGCAACCGTCACACCCGTATTGTTTTTCTTCTGAGCGCGGGCTTCAACGGCAAGCGCTTCCATGTACTTATAATAATCATCCCACTCTGCGCGATCGTCGGGCGTGATCATTTCCGCGAAAGCATTGGTCTTGCCATCGTCCGCAAGCTCTTTGTTGTAAGCGTCATCGTTGTATTTGAGGAAATCTTCGCACTGGTCGACGAAGTTGGGAAGCTGCGAACCTGCGTAGGTCAGCGTGACCTGCGAGTCGCGGTCGATCGTAAGATATTCGACGACGTACATTGCAGCCTGCGCCTTCCATGCGGAATCGCCTTCATATTCGAGCACCTTCGCATTGACGCCGTAACCGACGGAGTCCATACGCGCGCCCCACTTATCCTGACGGAGAAGCTGATTGGCTTTGATCTGCGCTTCCGTGTACACAGTCTTGCCCGGATTCTGAACGCCCGGTCCTGTCAGAGCCTCTTTGCCCTGTTTCAGCCCATCGCGCTGCTTGTAGTCGTTGTTCGCACCGTCGCCGGTCCCCTTCTCGTTGTTTGCGTTGCTGTACGATGCAATCTCGTAATATCCGTTACGGACTTCGGAATAGAGCGCAAATTTCTCGGAGACGGGAACGGGCATCTGACCGAACCAGAAGTCCTCCGTATCCGACTCGTTTCTCGTGGAAGCGTCCCACGTACCCGCACCGTAGAAGAGCGTTGCGCCCTGCGTGAAGTACGTCCAGCCCGAAGCGTTGCCGCGGTCCTGCGCAGAAGCAGCGTCGCCCGCCGTACCGGAGTTCGCGTTCCACGTAGAACCGATCTCCTGGAATGCGCCGTACGTTTCGATGAAATTCTCGCTGTCGAAACCGTACTGAACTTCCGCGTTGCGGTACGAACCGTCAAGGTTGAGCTTTTCGATCTTCTCGGAATCTGTACCGACGTAATCCTTGATGCTCGTCGTCGTCCCGGTGAAGCTGTCAGGCTCGTCCGTCGTGTTCCAGACGCGCGTATAGTCGGAAGAAATGACCGTTGCGTTGTTGGAAACGAGCCAAGGCAGCAGATAACCGTTGACACCGAATTCGGAGTTCTCGTACTGCTCGCCGCCGTACACGTTCTGATAGTATTTGCCGTCCGCAACATAGGTGCCGCCGTTGGACGAGTTTGCCCCGTTCGACTGATCCCATGCGAACGTCGTCAGGTAGTACGCCAGCGCCCAGCTCATTGCACCGTATTCCGCATAGGTGAACACCATATGCCCCGTCGCCGTATCGTAGGGAGCGCCAGGATCTTGATAATCCGAAGGAACTTCGAACGTATCGCCGGGGAAACCGGGAATGGTTACAACATACCCGTCGCCGATGTTATCGTTCCCGACAACGTCTTCCGAGTATGCCGCCACGCTGAGCGCCACGGGATCGCCGTTGTTATACGCATCCATAAAGTCGTTGTACTTGTAGAAGTTGAACGGCTTATAACGCACGGGAACGCCAGGCGCAATGAGCGGAGCCTCCTGCCCTGCAACCGCTCTGCCCGAGTACAGCACCTCTCCCTCTGCGTTTTTGTATTCGTAAATGCCGTTGCCGACAAAGGTTGCCACAAAATTTTTCGCCTCCGTTTTTCCGGCGGCCGTATGCGTTACCTCTACGGTGGCGGAAATGCCGTCTTCCGCGTTATCGGAACGCGCCGTATAACGCCAGCTGTTGACAGTACGGGTCGTCGAAGCCTTCGTCGAAAGATACGCCCTCTTCATGTCGTCGGTGAAGAAGTTGCGGTTGTAGCCCATCGAGAAGCTCGAATAGTCCTTGGGCAGACCGTAGATGCCGAGCGTTTCCGCATCCGCTCCCGTGCCGTTCTTCCAGACCTTGTTCGTCTCGTCATAGACGGCTTCGTCCGCATTTCTGTGCGTCGTACGCCCGTTATCCAACTGCGTGGTATAGGTTGCGTAGAGCGCAAGCGCGTCGCCCCAAATCGAGTTCGCGTTGGCGCTCGCCTCGGCGCTCATGCCTGCCTTCTTGCCCGTCAGATAGTCGGTCAGGTCAAGCACATAGCCCTGCTGCGCATAGGAAGTCGCATATTTAGGCGAGATGTACACAACGTCAGAAGCTTCGTTGTTCTGCAAGCGCTGCTGGAGCTGACGGAAATACTCCGCCGTATCCGCAATATTGTTGATCTTTGCAGTGACCGTTCTCTGCGTGCCGTCCTCGTTCTTCAGAATATCGGCATAATCCTTGTTAAACGCAGCCATCGCCGCGTCGACAATCCCCTGGTTCGTCGCCGCATCGGCGTCGCTGCAGAAGATGAATACGTCGAGGACGTTCGGATCTTTCTTGTTGCATCCCGTGAACGCCATCGCCGTGCCGCCGACCATGAGGGCGGAAAGCGCGACCAAGGATACGTTCCTGAGAAGTTTTCTCTTCTTCATCTCACTTACCTCTTATAATATAGTTTTCGTACAGCCGGCACGCGTTTGTTTGCGACGCCTGACCGCGGCGGGGGGAGCCGCGCTCCGGACGGCACAAAAAAGCGCCCGTCGGCAGAAATTCGCCGAGAGGTCGCCAAAAAAGGAAAAACGCCCGCGCATTTTTACGAAGCCTTGTCCGAAAAGCGGACAAAGGCGCACGAAAAAATTACCGAACGTTCCTCACAATCATGACATTCCCCCCGTCGTCATTTCTTGTACTACACATAATATATCACGCATCGGTCACTTTGTCAATGGTATTTTTAAAAATTTTTTGTGAAAAATACATCTTTTCCCGCGGTATTTTTGGGCGTTTTCACCAAAAAAAATTATATTTCGCGCCGCAATCGGCAGAAAACGTCACACAACCACAACATATTGATTTTGTTTAGTTGTTTCATGTCACTTTTTCGGGGAGCGGACGCCCCTTTCGCACCGCGCCGCGCGGCGTCTTTGTATGTCGGTCAGGCGCGGAGACGTCGTTTTGCCGCCGAGGAAAAAAGAAAAAACGCCCCCTCGGCGCCCTTCGGAAAGATCCGAAGGGCGCCGAGGGGGCGTCTGTGCCGTTACATGGCAGCCGTCTTATAATAGTAGAGATACGTTTCGTCCTCGCCTGCGCGGCGCATTCCCGCCCGGACGAGCGACGCGCCCGAACGAGCGTTTTCCTTGAAGTGTTTCGCCTCCACACGGTCGAGTTCGAGCTTTCGGAACGCATACGCCGCATACGCCGAGACCGCCTCGGCGGCGTAACCGTTGCCCTCATATTCGGGCAGCAGGCGCACGCCGATCTCCGCCTCCGCCTGATATCCGAAACGATGCAACACGACTTCGCCGACGAGCGCGCCGTCCGCATAGATCCCGAGCGGCATCTCCATCTTATCTTTAAAGGATTTGCGCGCGCACGCAAGAAACCAACCCGTTTCGGGCGCGGGCGAGCCGTCCGCCCCCTTCGGCGCGTCCTCCCGCCAATCGTACCCCCACCAGCGGTTGCGCTCCGTATCGCCCGCGAGACGGGCGTAGACCGCAGCGTCCTCGTCGGGAACGGGTTTCAGCGTGAGCCGCTCCGTTTTCAGAACGGGCAAACGCGAAACGCCGTCGATCGCGCGGCGGGGCGTAACGTTATATTTGCCGACGATCTCGCACGGCAGATATTGCAGTTTGGATTTGCGCAGCCCCATGTCGCCCGCGTCGTCCATGCGGTTGAGATACTGCACGCCGTCGCCCGCAAAGGCGAGCGCAAACTGCTGGGCGATCATCGGATACGCGCCCTCGTATGCGCGGAGCGCCTTCTCCACGTGTACGACGATCATATCGCCGCACTTTTCGCCGATGGAACAGGCGACGATCCTGCCGCCCGCCGTCAGGTATCCGCACAGAAGGGAGAACCGCTCGATGACGGGGATCAGCCCGTACACCTCGTCCATCTCCTCGGCGGCGAGATAACTCCCCTTGCCGCGCTGCGCGGCGTCGTACTCGTGCAGAAACGCCAGAAGCGCGTCCGCGTCCTCCGCACGGTAGACGTGAAACGCCCAATCGGGATAGTTCTTTTTGAATTTATTGACGTGATTGCGTTGCCCCGAATACTTCCCGCCCGCGTAGGTGCGGAAGCTCTCCGCCGTATAGAGATAGTCGCGCCAGCGGCGGATATTCGTCACGGAGACTTCCTGCCCGTAGCGGAGCACGAGATCGGGAACGCACTCGCGCGGCACGTTGGTAAAGTGCAGGCGGATCTCCTCGTCGCGGCAGTACTGTTCGAGCGCGGCGACGGCGCGGAGCTGCGCCTCCCGATCCCCCGTGCGGGAGAGCGGATAGTGGAAATAGTGCTTGCCCGCATACAGCTCTTTGAGCACGAGGCAGTCCTCCACGATGGCGTAATCGGGCGCAAAATACTTGTGCCACATGAACTGAAAGCACAGGGAAAAATCGGAGACGTGCGTCGTCTGCCCCGCAAAAAAGGGCGCGTACGCGAGAACGTCATCTTTCTTTGTCTTGATGAAATTCAGCATAATTCGTCCGCCGCAGCGGACTTATATTTTCTCCTTTTGCGATTTGTACAATGACGAAAACAGGCGCCGCCATGTCCGCAGACCTCCCTTTCGAGACCGGAAAAGCGCGGACATGGCATCCCCATGCCCGCGCTTCCGTCCATGTCGGCAGGGTGCGGACATGGATACCTGCTTTCTCCTGCGGTCACTCCATTCTGTCGATGATGTCCAGAAGCTCGCTGATGCGGTCGAGGTCGTCGCGGGTGTAGTAGTCGATATAGATACGCCCCTTCTTATCCGTACCGATGAGCGATACTTTGGTTTTGAGCGTGGAACGCAGCCGCTCGACGAGGTGTTTGAGTTCCGCGTTCGCGAGCGCGTTTTTCTGCTCCTTTTCCTTTGCGAGCACTTCGGGCGGATTGAGATACTGCTTGACGGCGCGCTCCATCTCGCGCACCGACCAGCCGTTCTTCACGCACTCCTCGGCAAGCGGGAGCTGCTCCTCCTTGGCGACGGGCACCAGCGTGCGGGCGTGACCCGAGGAGAGTTTCCCCCCCCGGACGAGCGCGACGACTTCCTCTGCGAGCGTGAGAAGGCGCAGTGTGTTCGCGATGGCGGGGCGGGATTTGCCCAGCCGTTCCGCGAGCATCTCCTGCGTGAGCCCGAACTCCTCCATCAGCCGCTTCATGCCGTACGCCGCTTCGATGGGATTGAGGTCCTCGCGCTGCAAGTTCTCGATGAGCGAGATCTCCTGGATCTCCTTGTCGCCCAGCTCCTTGACGATGACGGGAACTTTGGTAAGCCCCGCCTTCATCGCCGCGCGGTATCTGCGTTCGCCCGCGATGATCATGTACGTGCCGTCGGCGTTCTTGTTGACGACGAGCGGACTGATGATGCCGTGTTCGCGGATGGAGTTCGCAAGATCGTTGAGCGCGTTTTCGTCGAAGGCTTTCCGCGGCTGGTGCGGGTTGGGGAATATCTCGGAGACTTCTACTTCCGTCGCGCCGGCAAGGGCGTTTTCCCCCGTCTCGGTACGCGCGTTTTCGTATGCCTCTTCCGTATCGCTGAACAGCGCGGAGAGTCCTCTTCCAAGTCCTTTTGCCATGCGTTATTCCCCCTTCCCTTCCGTTTTTTTCAAAAATTCTTCCGTGAGCGCCGCGTACGCCCGTGCGCCCATGCACTTCGGATCGTGCAGTACGATGGGCTTGCCGTGGCTGGGCGCCTCGGAAAGGCGCACGTTGCGCGGAATGACGATCTCATACAGCTTCTTGGAGAAATACTTCTTGATTTCCGCCGCGATCTGCTTGGAGATGAGCGAACGTCCGTCGTACATCGTGAGCACGACGCCCTCCACTTTAAGCGATTTGTTGAGATGCTGCCGCACGAGCGAAATGGTGTTCATGAGCTGCGAAAGCCCCTCGAGCGCGTAATACTCGCTCTGAATGGGGATGATCGCGCTGTCCGCCGCGGAGAGCGCGTTGATCGTCAGCAGCCCCAGCGAAGGCGGGCAGTCGATGAGGATGAAATCATACGCCCCCTTCGCCTTTTCGAGCGCGGCCTTGAGTACGCGGTCGCGGTTCTTTTTGTAGACGAGATCGACTTCCGCGCCCGCAAGATCGATGTTGGAAGGAAGAATATACAGACCCTCCATCTCCGTTTCGAGCACATTGTCTTTCACATCTTCGTCCTCGATGACGACGTTATAGACGGATCTTTTCAGCGTTCCCTTGGAAACCCCCAATCCCGTTGTCGCGTTTCCCTGCGGATCAAGGTCGATCAGAAGCACTTTTTTTCCCGCGCGCGCGAGGTACGCCGCCATATTGACGCACGTCGTCGTCTTGCCTACTCCTCCTTTCTGGTTGGAAAATGAGATGATTTTTCCCATATTCTCTCACTCCTTGTCCGTCTCATCCCCGACGGGAGGCTGCGCCTCGCCGTCTGTTTCATCCTTCGGCTGATCCGGCGTCTGTTCGGACGCTTCGGACGCGGAGGGCGCAGTCTGCGCAGGCTCGGACGAAGAAGTCATTTTCCCGAAGGGATTATCGGGCATTCCCTTGTCGTGCTCCTCCATGTAGACGAGCACTTCCTGATAGCTCTTGCCCTGCATGAGCATATCCACTTCGGCGGTGTAGATGGTCTCGCGCTCCACGAGCACGCGCGCCATATTGTCGAGAATGGCTCTGTTTTCCGTGAGGAGTTTCCTCGCGCGGGCATACTGACGGGAAACGATCGCCTTGACCTCTTCGTCGATGATACCCGCCGTCTCCTCGCTGTATGTGTTGCGCTCCTCGAAGTCGCGCCCGAGGAACACGGGACCGTCGCTGCCGTAGCAGATGGGACCGACGCGCTCGCTCATACCCCATTCGGTGACCATCTTTCGCGCCATCTGGGAGACGCGCTTGATGTCGTTGGACGCGCCCGCGGAGACGTCGTGAATGACGATCTCCTCCGCAACGCGCCCGCCCAATGCCATACAGATAAAATCGTTAAGTTTATTAACTGTCATGTCATTGTCATCGGATTCGGGGCGGGTGAGCGTGTAACCTGCCGCCATACCGCGGGGGATAATGGAAACTTCGTGTACGTTATCGGTATGTTCGCACAGTTTTGCGAGGATCGCGTGACCGGCTTCGTGATATGCCGTACACTTTTTATCCGCCTCGGTCACCACACGGCTCTTCTTCTGAGGACCCATGATGACCTTGTTGATACCCTCGTACAGTTCGAGGTTACCGATCATCGATTTTCCCGCACGGGCGGCAAGGATCGCGGCCTCGTTGAGGAGGTTTGCAAGATCCGCCCCCGAGAATCCGCTCGTCATGCGGGCGATCACCTTGAAATTGACGTCAGGAGCGAGCGGCTTATTGCGCGCGTGTACCTTTAATATGGCTTCACGCCCCTTGACGTCAGGCAGATTGACGTAGATCTGACGGTCAAACCGCCCGGGGCGGAGCAACGCGGAGTCGAGAATGTCCGCACGGTTGGTCGCCGCCATGACGATGACCCCTTCGTTCGTCTCGAAACCGTCCATCTGAACGAGTATCTGGTTGAGGGTCTGTTCGCGTTCGTCGTGTCCGCCTCCGAGCCCTGCTCCTCTCTGACGACCGACCGCGTCGATTTCGTCGATGAAGATGATGCACGGCTGGTTCCGCTTTGCCATATCGAACAGGTCGCGCACACGCGAGGCGCCGACGCCGACGTACATTTCCACGAAGTCGGAACCGCTGACGGAGAAGAACGGAACGCCCGCTTCGCCCGCAACCGCCTTCGCAAACAGGGTTTTACCCGTTCCGGGAGGACCTACGAGCAGGACGCCCTTCGGGATCTTTGCTCCCAGATCGGAGAACTTCTTGGGATTTTTGAGGAATTCCACAACCTCTTTGAGTTCCTCTTTCTCTTCCTCCGCTCCCGCGACGTCAGAGAACCGAACTTTCAGGTTGGTAGAGACCCTCGCCTTTGTCTTGCCGAAGTTCATCACCTTCCCCCCGCCTCCGCTCATCGATCGGAGAATAAGGAAGAAGGCTACCACGCCGACGACAAGAACCGCAATGTAGAGAAAGTTCCCCCATCCGCTGCCTGCGTTTGGGTTAGCGAAGTCGTAATCTTCCAATCCATAATTCGCTACCCAATCTTCCAGAACATCGTTAATCCCCTCTGGCTGATACAAACTAATGTAGTTTGCCCAATAGGTATACGTATTATCGTTTACATTTACATAACCGTAAATAATATAACCATCCACATATACCTTTTTAATTTGCTGGTCATCAGGAATTAATCCAGCATCGTTCCCGTTTTCATCACTAGCACGAGAATCTTCGATCAAGTCTGTGAACTCCTTAGCCGTCACTTGACGACTATTTCGTATTTGCGCGTTGATGAGGAAATACACCCCGATCCCCACGACCGCAACGAGCAGGACGATAATGACGGTTTTGACTACCTTACTCAAATGCACATCTCCTTTTTGTAGTTGTTTTCTTGTCTCATACGATACTATAAAGAATGCACGGCATAATCTGGGCATATATACCCGACACAAATCGCCGCACCGCGGAATCCCGCGTATTTCCTTATAGAATAAGTATGTGCAGAAGAAACGCCTATATTGTAGCATATCCGCAAACTTTTTTCAAGTACTTGCTCGGGAAAACCGTCCGATTTTACAAAATTATCATTTAAAGGCTGTTTTATCCATATTTTTGCCTTATTTTCACCCTGCGTACCCCTGTTTTTCCGTGAAAAGTGTTTCATGTGAAACACTCCGAAGAATTTTTTCGATTTTTCAACGTTTCACGTGAAACATTGAGTGCAAAATTTAAAAATGGGTGCTTTTTGCCATAAAACGGAGCAAAAAACAGCTTTGAAGTGCATTTTTCAAGAAAAAACACGCAAAAAGACCCTTACCGATGGTAAGGGTACCCTGCCGCAGCCAAAAACAGGGCGTTTTAACCGATTTTCTGCGCAAAAATCCCCCTTTTTCAGCCGATTTCAGGTTTGCCCGCGTACGCAAAACCGCAAAATCCACAAAATTTCCATTCAGATACGGCGAATTGGCTTGTTTGGACGGAAACACTGTCCTTCCACACCTGTTTTTCTCGTATTTTCCCGTCATTTCAGACATTCGAAATTGCCAAACAGGCATTTATTCCAAAAAACAGAACTCCGAAATTTGCAATTCAGGGTAAAAAATGCCCGCTGTGGTGCGATGAGAGCGATTTTTGACCCGTTTTCAGACCCTTTCCCCAGGGAAAAAACGGACAATATTTTCAGATTTCACGCCAAAAAAGCGGATTTCCTTGGTCAATTTGGCTGTCGGCAACCTGAAATTCATATTTCAGCTCCTGACGGGCAATTCGATTGAACGAAATTGAGATACGAAAAATATTTTCTCAGGAATACATTTATCAATCGTGGCTAAGAATCAAACTCTGACGCATGAAAAAATCTGACGCAAAACATTATATCCCGCGCAAAAAATAAGCGCGCCCAACAAAAACAGGGGCGCGCGATCGATTGCGCCATAAAATATGCAGGCGCAAAAAAATCTTGCGCCTGTAATATTGTGCGGCGCAAGATTTTTTGTAAAGATTTAATTTTTTATAATTATTTCAAAAAGCGGAACTCTGCCGCCCATCGGAACCATTCCCAATTGAAGATCGCCCCGACCACACGGCTCTCACCGATATAAGTATGCAGTCCTTCGGCCGGCAGCCAGTAGCAGATCGTCAGGATCAGGAAGATCAGAAAAATTCCCTTCACAAGCCCGAGAATTGCACCAAGCACACGGTTGACTGTGGATAACGCCTTGGATTTATTCACAAGCCCCGTTCCAACCTTTCCCAAAAGCCAGCTCAAAAGCTTTACAATAACAAAGAGAAGCAGGAAAGATATAACAATGGAGATCCAGCTTGCCGCCGTGAGCGCAGCTTCCGAGCCGCCGAACGCATTCGCCATTGCGCTCGTCAGTCCGAACCAATTTTCCAGCGTATTTTTAAAGGGATTGCAGAAGGTGAACGCCACAAAAATGGCAAAAATCGTACCCGCGAGCTTACATATTCCTTTTACGAACCCGCGCCACGATCCGATGAGCAGACCCAGCAGGAGTATGACGAAAAAAACAACGTCTAAAATCCATGCCGAAGATCCCGCCGAAGCAAGAATATTCAACAGTTGTTCCTCCTTATTTAAGAATTTCGTCTTATTTATTATACCACGTCCGAACAAAAATGTCACTGTTTTGCGCCGAATTGTTATAAAATCGGCGAAAGGGGCAACAATTTTCAAAAAAGAAGGAGATCTACCTGTGGAATACGCATTTCATTTTTCCAATACTATGGCAGAAACGGGCATCTGCCTCGCGCTTGATAAACTTCTGGGCACGCATGAAGCTCCGCCCGTCGTCCTGTGCATCGGTAGCGATCTTGCCGTCGGAGACAGCCTCGGACCTGTCACAGGAACAATGCTTAGATCACGTAAAACTCGGTTCTGCGGCTATATTTATGGAACTTTAAAGGCTCCCGTCACCGCAAAAGAGGTCAAATACCTCGGGGAATTTGTCCGCAGAACGCACCCGAGAAGCAAGATCATCGCCGTGGATGCCGCCGTCGGCGAAGAGGAGGATGTGGGGCTTTTGAAGGTCGTTCAGGGCGCGCTGCGCCCGGGCGCGGGCGCAAACAAGCGGCTGCCGAAGGTGGGGGACGTTGCGCTGCTGGGCATCGTCGCAAGAAAATCCCCGCTCGCCGCGCCGCTTCTGCATCTGACGCGCTTTCACGTCGTCTATGCCATGGCGGAGATCCTGGCAAACGCGCTCTCGTCTTACTCCGTCAAACTGCAAGAGGATCATTTTGTGAACTATTCACAAAAAAACATGATTTCCTAAACTTTTACGATCAAACTGTACGGATCGGAACAATTTCAGAAAATTTTCAAACCTCTATTGACAAATCCGTTGCAGAGCGGTACAATACAATCAAATCTATAAAAAGGAGAAAACACAATGGTTAAGACGACGAAAACGAAAACTTACGATACCGCGACGGCTGCCGTTGTTAAAAAGGTAGTATGCGGCGCCTACGGCGACCCTGCCGGCTATGAAATGACGATGTATCAGACGCCGGAAGGAGACTTCTTCCTCTATACCAACGGCGGCGAAGAGTCCCCCTACAAGGAAGAGTCGATCAAAACGTTTTCCAAGGTCAACGCAAAGAAGTGGCTTGAAGAGAACTAAAAAAGAGCTGAAAAAGAACCGCTTGCGCGGTTCTTTTTTCTATATAATAAAAATTCACGCGTACCCCGCGGGATAAAAATGATATCTGTCCGATGCGCAGCTCCACCGTCCTCCCTTTGCGGAAGCGGTCGCGGAAAGTGAATGATGGGGGGTAAAAGTATCAATCATGACGGAATTGTGAATGACCCCTCATCCGACAGACTCACGCGTTTGCCTGTCACCTTCCCCTGAGGGGAAGGCGGAGAGACGACACGTTTGCGGGCATCAAATAACAGATGCAATGACAGCAAGCCGTTCTGTGCGTGCGGCGCACGGGACGGCAGTCAAAGTCTATGCCTGTCCCGTCAATGGCGGCATGAGCCGCAGGAGAAGTAAAATAAAAAACCGCCGGTTGTGTACGCGGCGCACCGTTCCGAAAACAAAAAGACCTCCGTTGTCCGGAGGTCTTTTACGATCAGGATTCCATTGCGGGAGAAATCATTACTCCTCGTCCTTCGGCACGTTCAGCGGGGTAGGGGAGCTTTCGGCGGGCGCCGTATCGGACGCGCCCTCTTCCTTGTCGTTGCCGAGGTAGGTACCGAAGAATCCGCTGAAACCGCCCTTGCGGTAGCCCGAGGAGCTTCCGCCGTCGCGCTTGAAACTCGTTCCCGAGGATTCCGGCGTGCCTTCTGCGGGCATTTCGCGTTTAGGATAGGGCTTTCTCTCGCCGTAACGGCTGCCATGCTCGTTATTTCTGCGGTCACGGTTGAACTTGCCGCCGCGGTCATTCCTGCGATCGCGCTTTTCAAAAGGTTTCAGATTCTTGGGAATGATGACGACAAAGCGGGCAGGCTCTTTGCCTTCGCTCTTGGTCGTGACGTCGGGATGATCGACGAGCGCGGAGTGGATGATGCGGCGCTCGTAGGGGTTCATGGGTTCGAGGCGCACGCGCTTTCCGAGGCGCACCGCTTTCGCCGCAAGTTTGTTCGCAACGCGTCTGAGCGTCTCTTCGCGCGTTTCACGGTAGTTCTCGCAGTCCACAACGACGCGCTTGTACTCCTTTCTGCCCGTGTTCGCAACGGCGCCCGCAAGGATCTGCACGGCGTCGATGATCTCTCCGCGGCGGCCGATGATGCCCTTTGCGGATTCCGCTACAAGCTCGATCTCGATCTTTTCCGCCTCGCCGCGGAGCGCGACTGTCACGTCATCATCGCCGAGAAGGGGCAGCAGCCCTTCCAAAAAGCGCACGGCGCGTTCGCCGTCCGTCAGTTTTTCTCTGACCGTCAGTCTGACCTGCGCGGGCTTGGAACCGAACAGCTTTTTCTTGCCTTCGTCCAGGACTTCGACTTCGACGTCCCCGCGCGTGAGTCCGAGTTCGCTTAAACCCGTTTCGACGGCTTCTTCCACCGTCTTACCCGTAAAAACGTTTTCCATACCCTTATACTTCCTTATATTTTTGAGCATTCGCCCGGTTATTTCTTCTTGTTCTTATTCTTCTTCGCCTCTGCTGCTTCGCGGCGTTCGCGCTCGATGAGCCACGCGGGTTTGCGCGTATTCTCTTCCACGACGCGCGCCTCTTCCTTCTTATTGAAGATCCGCCCGATGACGAGGTTGGAAAGAAGGGTCACGCACAGCGAAACAAAGCTGGAAATCGTCATGTAAATGCTGAACGCGGCGCTGTACATGAACGCAAAGATGGCGTAGATGAGCGGCATGACGACGAGCATGATCTTCTGCGTGCGCGCGCCCTGTCCGTCCACCGTCTGATATTGGTTGGTCTCCTTGGAGCTCTTCATCATGACGAGCTGCGAGACGACCATCAGCGCAATAGAGAGGAAGATGAGGATAAAGTAGCCGTTCGGCTGTCCCTTCTCTTCGCCGAGCGCGGCGGTCAGATCGTTGTAGTTATCCTCGTTGAGAACGTTGGAAAGCGCGCGCTTTTCGCCGTTTTCCATCGTCACCTCCACGTTGCCGAAGGAGCTTGTGAAGGTGGAATAATCAGGAATGGGGTGGTTGTACGAAACATCGGGATACCAGACGTTCTTGATCCACAAAAATCCCGCGTCGTTGGCGTCGTACCACGTCTTTGCCGCCTGCGCGCCGATGTGCTTGACGTAGTTACGGATCAACGTGCTTTTTTCCGCCTCGGTTGCCGCGCCGCCGACGGCTGCTTTCGTCCCGTCGTCCACGGAGTCCGATCCGAGAAAACGCGCCTCGTCGATGCTGTATTCGCGCACGACGTCCGTTACCTGCAAGTTGTAACGGTAGGTCATGTATTTCGCTTCGTCCAGAGGCGTGACCTGCATATAGAGGTATCCGCCGTCCTGCGTCAGGGAATAGCTGCACGTCTCGTCCTGAAAAGAAGCGCCGTCCCACGCTCTCTGCTGTTCTTCGTCGTTCTCCGTCCAGACGAGGGTGTAATTGTTCCCGTTCATGACGAGATTGCCCGCGTCGTCCTTCAAGAGGGTATAGTCGATGCCCTCCGCGCCGTTTGCCATGATGGCGGTGTTATAGCTCCCGGACATCTGCACGAAGAAGTTGAGGTTCGCGTAGTTGGAATAGGCACGGAACGCCTGGAATGCGACGATGACGATGACGAGCGAAATGATCATCGGCAGGCACGCGCCGAAAATACTGTATCCGTTCTTTTTTTGCAGTTCGAGCATCTTTTGCGAATACGTCGTCTTATCGTTGGCGTACTGTTTTTGCAGTTTTTCCAGCTCGGGCTGCATCTCGCGCATGATGAGCGTCTGTTTGCGCATCTTGACGCGGTTATAAACATCGAACGGCACGGTGATCGCCTTTAAAATGAGCGTGAAGCAGATAATGCCCACGCCGACGATGCCCACGCTCTCGATGATGACGCGCACGAACTGACCGAGCCAGTCAAGCCCGATCTGATAACCCTGTTCGAGCAGGGTAAAATCCACGGCGTTCAGAAGCGATGTGATCATAATTTTTTTCTCATTATACGAGCCACCTGCGTTTGAAGTAGGCTTCGGGCGCGGGATCGATCCCTCCTTTCGAGAAGGGATTACACCGCAAAATGCGCCAAGCGCCGAGAATTATCCCGCGCACGACGCCGAGATTATTGATGCAGCGCTTTGTATACTCCGAACAGGAAGGGGAGTAGGGGCACATATGGCGGGAAAGATATTTCTGATAAAAGCAGATAAGGCGGATGCAGACGCCCCGAAGATAGGGCTTAAACACCGTCTTTCTGAGAAGTTTGCAGTTTTGGCGAAATATCTTCCTCAGTTCGAGTTTCAACGAGCTTTTCCTTTCTGAAAAGGCGGGCAATCTCCCTGGAAAATACCGAAAACGAATACTCCTCCGAAACCTTTGGAATGAGCAGAATTGCGCAGGGGACAAGGCGTTCCGCATTCACGCGGTACGCCTCGCGGAGAAGGCGCTTGATGTGATTTCTCACGACGCTTTTTCCGTATTTTTTCCCGACGCAGACTGCCATCTTCCGCGTCTTATCGGGAAGATAGACGATGGTAAGATGTTCGGCGTGCGCACGCTTTCCGCTTTTGAGGATCTTGGAAAATTCCTTTTTCTTCTTGATCCGAAGGTATTTCATGTTCGGGGCGTTTTACGCGGAGATGTGCTTTCTGCCCTTGTTTCTCCTTCTTTTCAGGGTGTTTCTCCCGCCCTTCGTCTTCATTCTCTGGCGGAACCCGTGCACCTTGCTTCTCTGGCGCTTCTTGGGCTGATACGTTCTCTTCATAGTAAACTCCTTGTGTTCCGCGGCGCGTTATCCGGGGAATTTTCCGCTCCGCGCCGTGCGGTTTTTTTCAGTAATTTTTTTACCTGTTGTTTGATTATATGAAATTTTTCCGCCGCCGTCAAGCAATTATGCGGCGTTTCTGACGGGTAAAATGAGATACAAGCTCTCTTTATTCTCCGCGTTCTGCAAAATAAAGGGTGAGACCGCGCCGTTGAAGGAGATGGTCACGTTCTCCTCTTCAAGGGCGCGCAGCGCGTCCAGAAGATATTTCGCGTTCATAGAAATCGTCATTTCCATGCCTGTGACCTGCGCCTTTACGCTCTCGTCCACGTTTCCGAAATCGGAAACGGAGGTGACCTTCACGCAGTCGGAATCGATCGCCATCGTCACGAGATTGTTCTTGTCGCCGCGGATGAGGATGGCGGCGCGCTCCGCGCTTGCGATGAGCTCGCTCTTTTGCAGCGTGACCACGGTGGAAAACTGAGAGGGAATGACGTTCTCTTTGCGGATGAAATCGCCCTGATAGAGGCGGGAGACGACCGTCGTGCCCTCGGCGCTCACGAGCAGCATGCCGCCCTGTGCAAAGAGAGTGATATCCTCGTCGTCCTTTTCCAGCATCTTCGCGATCTCTGAGAGGGTGCGGGCGGGGCAGATGATGCTGCGCGCGCCGCTCTTTGCAAGAATGGGCGCGGACGCGAGCGCGAGGCGGTATCCGTCGAGCGCGACCATTTCGAGCTTATCTCCGAACTCCATCAGACATCCTTTCAGAACGGGGCGGGAATCGTCCTGCGCGCAGCAGAACGTCGTCTCGTTGATGATCTTTTTAAGCGCGCTCTGCTTCATCGTAAAGGAATTTTCGCCGATTTCGAAGCTGATCGCGGGGAATTCCTCGGCGGGCAGGCTCTGCATGAACGTTCCCGCGTCGCGGTACTTGATCTCTACGCCCTTTTCGCCCGTCGAAATGCAGACCTCTTCTCCCGCAAGTTTTCCGATGAAATCTGCAAACAGCTTGCCGGGGACGCAGATCTCGCCTTCTTCAAAAATCTCCGCCTTCACCGTCTTGCGGATGGACAGCTCGCCGTCCGTCGCGAGCAGGGAAACTTCTTCGCCGAGCGCCGTCAGTTTGATGCACTCCATGATGGGCGCCGTCGTGCGGACGGCGCACGCCTTACTTACTTTGAGAACGGCTTCCGCAAGGGAAAGCCCGTCGCAGACGAATTTCATGGGTTTCCTCCTTCTCTTCTTTTAAAAAAGAAATTAAAATAGTAATAGTAATAATAGTGGCTGTGGAATTGTGGACAAGCCTTTTTCGGAGAGGCTTGTTCTCTGAATTTCCCCTATATTATAGAGGAAAACGGTGAAAAATACAAGCAAATAAGCGATATTTTCGCAAAAACGAAAATTATTTCCGCTGTGGAAAAGGTGTGTGAAAAACTGTGGACAAGCGTTGAAAAATGGGGAAAATCAGAAATTAGCAAACGGGGAAAGGGGAATGGAGAAGGGTGGAAAATGGATTTTTTCATAAGTTATCCACAACGTTTTCAACAGTGTGGAAAGATCGGAAAAAGGAAATCCACAAATGGTTGAAAAGCGTGCAGAATTGTGTTATAATGCTTTTATGAATGTGATTTCCCCCGATTTTGCGCGCGTAACGGCGCTTTTTGAGAAGAACAGAACGACGTTCGAACGCTTCTTCCGTCTCCTCACGGAGTACAACGCGCGGTATAACCTCACTGCGATCACCGCATGGGAGGAGGTTGTCCACAAACATTTTTACGATTCCGTTGCAGGCGAGCCGCTTTTCCCCGTCGGCGCGGACGCTGTGGAGATCGGTTCGGGCGCAGGATTTCCCTCCATTCCGTTGAAGATCGTCCGCCCCGACCTTACGCTTACGCTCGTGGAGAGCACGGGAAAGAAATGCGAATTTCTGCGCGCTGCCGTCAAAGAACTCGGGTTGGATGGCGTCACGGTCCTTCACGCCCGCGCGGAGGAACTCGGGAAAGATCCAAAGTACCGCGAGAGTTTCTCCGTTGCCTTTGCGCGCGCGGTCGCGCCGCTTCCGTCGCTGGCGGAGTACTGCCTGCCCCTCGTAAAGACGGGCGGAAGGTTTATCGCCTACAAGGGCGCGGCGGATGAGTCGGAAGCGGGAAAAAAGGCGGTCGTCTCGCTTGGCGGGAGCCTTGCGGGGAGCGTTCGCTACGAACTGCCGGAAGGATACGGCGCGCGCACGCTCGTCGTCGCGGAAAAGACGGGAAGAACGCCCGCCAAATTTCCACGCGGACAGGGCAAAGAGCGCAGCGCGCCCATCGTGTGAGGGGATCATGTACGAAGTGTGCGCGCTGACGGGTCACAGAGACCTGCCCGATAATTTTTCCGTAAACGCCCTGTACGACGCATTGGAAGCGCTCATCCGCGGCGGCTGCCGGCTCTTCCGCTGCGGCATGGCGCGTGGATTTGATCTGACCGCGCTGCAATGTCTCGTCGATCTCAGGCAGAAGTACCCATTCGGCATCGAGGCGTGTATCCCGTACGCGGGGCATGGCAGTTCCTTTCCGCCCGCCGAGAGAAAACTGTACCGCACCCTTCTGAGCTGGTGCGAAAAATCGACGGTGCTCTTTCCCGCCTACACGCGGGGGTGTTATCTGGCGCGCGACCGCTACATGGTGGACGGCGCGGATATTCTCCTCGCGTACTGCACGCGGGAGAGCGGCGGAACGGCGTATACGGTAAAGTACGCGCGGGAACAGGGCGTTCCCGTGCAGATCCTTTCATAAAGCGGCGTTTGAACGCGGGATTCAACCGGTTTCATGAGCGGCAGCAGGTACGGGCGGAAATTCGGCAAAAAGAAAGCGAAACCCCCAAAAAGCGACGCATTTCCTCTTCGCGGACGGGATATACTGTTGGAAGAGGAAAAGCATATGAGTTATGAAAAGCGCATCTGCGTACTCAAACAGATCAAGAAAGGGTTTTCCGCCGACGGTTCTCCGCTTTCGGGCGTGGTATATGCGGAAAGACTGGGAAACGAGCTGACCGTCACGCCGCGTATTGCGGGGCTTTCCCCCGTGCGGGAGGGGAGGTACGTCCTCTTTTTGTGGGCGGACGGCGAGACCTTCTGCGTCGAGCTCAAAGGAAATGCGGCGTTAAAAATCGGGAACGCGCCCTCCGTCAAGGGCGGGTTTGCCGCGCTCCTGTGCTTTGTGCGCGGAGAGCCTGAACCCGTCGCGTTCGGAAACTGCGGTATTGCGCCCGAAAAATATACCGCGCTCCTGCCTGCGGCACGTGCGGAAAAGAAACCAAAATCGCCCGCCGTACCGCTGCCGCCCAACGAACTTCCAGTGCCGACCGCGCCCAACGTCCCGCGCGCGCCCGCCGTTCCCGTTCCCGACCCCGCGCCCGAGGAGTTCCCCCCGCGAGAAGAGCGCGCCGCCGCGCGCTATAACGACGAAGCCATCGCCCGCGACAACTACTTCCGCACTGCGGGCGATGACGATGAAAAAACTGCTTCTGCGGTGCAGGCGGAAGCGGGGGCGGCGGCTCCCGATCATGCGGTCGATCTGGCTGCGCGCCCACGCGGAACGCTTACATATTACTATGAAGTAAAGGAGAAACTCGACGCGGCGTTCGCCTCAAACCCGCGCGACGGCGCGCTGTTGAAGGCGTTTCCTCATTCGGAATGGGTAAAAACGGAGGGCGCGCGCCTCGGGATCGTCTACGCGAACGGCGTACCGCGCTATCTGTGCGTGGCGGCGGAGGGCGAATTTCCGCCCGACGCCATGAAGGAACACGCCGTGTTCGTCCCAAAGGACGTCTTTTCGCAGAGCGAAGGGTACTGGGTCGTCTTTCAGGACGCCGATACGGGGGAGTACGTTCAAGTCAGTGAAAATTCCTGAGCAAAAGCTCGGGATTTTTTTGTCCTTTGCACGGGATTTTGCCGGAGGGGAAAGATTTTTGCCAAATTCGTACCGCAAATTTCCCGATTATTTTCTTTGACATCTTGAAAAAAGCGTGATATACTATATAAGCCCCGAATTTCGGGAAAAGTATGCGCTCGTTGATAATTACGTCCGCAAGCAGGTACGCAACCCCTCAGGCGCTGCGCGCCAGCTCCCCTTACACAGGGGAGCCGCCAATCACTCGCGCAAGGAGGCTATGCCTCCATTCCCGTATATTCTAAAATTCGTTGCAAAAGGCGTCACTGCGTTATGCCTTTTGCGCCCCTATTTGCCGCTCACGCGGCTTATGCGGAAAAGTGAGCCGCCGCGAGCTATATTGTTGCGAAACAGCGGCGGCGAGGAAAACCGAATGCAGAGCGAATGCGAACATTGGGTTTTCCTCCCATCACGACTTTTTCTTTCATCAGTTTGAAAGAAAAAGTGTGAACTCAGTAACTAATTTCTCAGGAGGAAATATATGGCTTACCCCACCAAGAACAAGAAGGTCATCGCGTTCGTGGAAGAGAGCGCAAAGCTCACCTGCCCCGATCAGATCGTCTGGATCGACGGGAGCGAGGCGCAGCTTGCCGCGCTCCGCGCAGAGGCCTGCAAGACGGGCGAAATGATCGAGCTGAATCAGGAAAAACTCCCCGGCTGCTACTACCACCGCACCGCGGAGAACGACGTCGCCCGCGTCGAGGCGCGCACCTTCATCTGCTGCAAAGAGAAGGAGAACGCCGGTCCTACCAACTACTGGATGGATCCTCAGGAAGCGTATAAAATGTGCTACGACATCGCCCGCGGCAAAATGAAGGGCCGCACGATGTACGTCATTCCCTATTCGATGGGCGTCGTCGGTTCGCCGTTCTCCAAGATCGGCATTGAGCTGACCGACTCCATCTACGTCGTTTTAAACATGGCGATCATGACCCGCGTCGGGCTTGACTGCTACGGCGTTCTGGGCGAGGACGGAGACTTCATCAAAGGGCTGCACTGCAAGTGCGACGTCGATCCCGAGAAGCGCTATATCATGCACTTCCCCGAGGACGATACCATCATCTCCGTCAACTCCGCATACGGCGGAAACGTGCTGCTCGGCAAAAAGTGCTTTGCGCTGCGCATCGCTTCCTTCCTCGGCAAGAACGAGGGCTGGATGGCGGAGCACATGCTCATTCTGGGCGTGACCTATCCCGACGGGACCAAGAAGTACATTGCGGCGGCGTTCCCGTCCGCCTGCGGCAAGACCAACCTTGCCATGCTCATTCCCCCCAAACACTACCTTGAACAGGGTTACAAGGTGGAGTGCGTCGGCGACGACATCGCGTGGATCCGCGTCGGCAAAGACGGCAGACTGTGGGCGGTCAACCCCGAAAACGGGTTCTTCGGCGTCGCGCCCGGCACGAACGAGAAGAGCAACCCCAACGCGCTTGCCGCAACGAAAAAGAATACCATCTTCACCAACGTTGCGATCAACCCTGCGGACAACACCGTCTGGTGGGAAGGGCTGACCAAACCCGCGCCCGATCGCCTCATCGACTGGCTGGGAAACGAGTGGACGCCCGATTCCGGCGTGAAAGCGGCGCACCCCAACTCCCGCTTCACCGCACCTGCCGTGAACTGCCCCTGCCTTTCGGAGGCGTTCAACTCCAAGGACGGCGTTCCGCTTGACGCGATCGTCTTCGGCGGTCGCCGCGCGACCACCACGCCCCTTGTCTATCAGTCCCGCGACTGGGATCACGGCGTGTTCGTCGGCTCCATCATGTCCTCCGAGACGACGGCAGCCGCAACGGGCGCGACGGGCGTTCTCCGTCACGACCCCATGGCAATGAAGCCCTTCTGCGGCTACCACATGGGCGACTACTTCGCACATTGGGTGGAAATGGGCAGGAAAGCCTCCAACCCGCCCAAGATTTTCAACGTCAACTGGTTCCGTCAGGATCAGAACGGCGAATTCCTGTGGCCCGGCTTCGGCGACAATATGCGCGTTCTCGACTGGATCTTAAAGCGCTGCTCCGACTCCGTCGACGCGCAGGAGACGGCGATCGGCTACGTGCCTTACGCGAAGGACATCGACCTCGAAGGGCTTGACTATTCGCGCGATACGCTCGAAAGCATTCTCTACGTCGACAAGGCGCGCTGGTCTGCTGAGGCGGACGAGATCGCCGAGTTCTACAAGCAGTTCGGCGACAAGCTCCCCGCAGAGCTTTCCGAGAGCCTGAAAACGCTCAAAGAAAACTGCGCGAAGTAACATAGACACATAAGAGCCGTCCGCACGGGCGGCTCTTTTGCGTAGAAAAATAATGTTCCAAATAAAAATTTTCTGTAAAATTTTTTCATTTTATATGGACAGTTTGCGCCCGCGGTGATATAATGATCATGGAACAGTTTGGACTTCTTCCGTTTTGAAACCTGCGGGGAGCGGCTTTGCCAAATGGGTGCGTTTCCCGCCGGAAATGCTGTAAGGGAACATGCAAGCACGCCTTTTTTCGTCGTGTTCGCTGCTCTCTTGCAGGATAGAGGAGGTGCGCGATGGAACTCAATCTTCTGACGATCATCGTCATGTTCGCGGTGGTGCTGGCGCTCGCGTATGCGGCGATCAATTTTGTCCTCGTAAAGCGCCTGAAAGAGGGGAACGCGAGAATGCAGGAGATCGCCGCCGCCATCCGCGAGGGGGCGAACGCGTTCCTGCTGTACGAATACCGCATCGTCGCGATCATTGCCGCGGCGGTCGCCGTGCTGCTTGCGCTCTTCATTGCGTGGGAGGCGGGCGTCGCGTTCCTTCTGGGCGCGCTCATGTCGAGCGCGGCGGGGTACGTTGGCATGAAGATCGCCACCTACTCCAACGTCCGCGTGACGCACACGGCGGACGAGACGCGCGACGTCGGGCGGACGCTGCAAGTCGCCTTCCGCGGTGGTTCGGTCATGGGACTGTGCGTCGCGGGATTCGCGCTTTGCGGCGCGCTGATCGTGTATCTGTGCTTCGGCTGGGCGGGCGGAATGCTCGCGTTGGAGGGCGGAGAGGTCGTCGCACACGTCAATCCCGTCACGCGGCAGAGCTATAACCTCTCCATCGTGCTTTCGGGGTACGCGCTGGGGTGCAGCGTCATCGCCATGTTCAACCGCGTGGGCGGCGGCATTTACACCAAGGCGGCGGATATGGGCGCGGACCTCGTCGGCAAGACGGAGGCGCACATTCCCGAGGACGACCCGCGCAATCCCGCCGTCATCGCCGATAACGTGGGCGATAACGTGGGCGACGTCGCGGGGCTGGGCGCGGACCTTCTGGAAAGCTACGTCGGCGCGATCATGGCGACGGTCATTCTCGCCATCGAAATTTTTACGCATACCGCGGGATTTACCTCGGAGAGCCTGCTCCAAAAACTTATGCTCTTCCCCATTCTCTTTGCGGGGATCGGACTTTTGGGCTGCGTCGTCGGAATCGCGTACCCGCTCGTCAGAAAGCGGCTCAAATCTCCGCACCTCGAACTCAACCTCGCCACATGGATCGCCGCGGCAGTCGCGCTTGCGGGCGGCTGCGTTCTGAGCATTCTCCTCTTCCAAGGGGAGGAGAGCGCGCAGCTTGCGGCGGCGAAACAGAGCCTCGGGGCGGTCACGCCGTGGGTGACAGGTGCGGTCGGGATTGTGGCGGGCATCGTCATCGGCGTGCTCTCCGAATACTACACGAGCGACGCCCACAAGCCCACGCGCGGCATTGCCGAGGCGAGCAGGGGCGGACCCGCGCTCACCGTCACAAAGGGCATGGCGACGGGCATGATCTCCTGTCTGCTGCCCGTGCTCTGCCTGTGCGTTGCGATCTTCGTCTGCTACGCCGTCGGCGGTATGTACGGCGTGGGGTGCGGCGCGGTCGGAATGCTCTCCTTCGTCGCGGCGACGGTCTCCGTCGATACCTACGGACCGATCAGCGACAACGCGGGCGGCATTGCCGAAATGAGCGGGCTTGACCCTGCCGTGCGCGACATCACCGACGCGCTCGACAGCGTGGGCAACACCACCGCCGCGATCGGCAAGGGATTCGCCATCGGTTCGGCGGCGCTTGCCACCATGTCCATGATGAGCAGCTACCTCTACGCGGCGGCGGAGGGCGCCATGTCCGCGCTCACGCTGAATATCGTGCGCGGAGACGTGCTCGTCGGCGCGCTGCTCGGCGCGGCGCTGCCCTTCCTGTTCAGCGGACTTCTCATCAACGCCGTAACTTCCTCCGCGCAGAAGATGGTGGGGGAGGTGCGGCGGCAGTTTCAGGAGATCGACGGCATTTTGGAGGGGCGCGGCAAGCCCGACCATAAGCGCTGCATCACCATCGCGTCGCAGGGCGCGCTCCGCGGCATGATCGCGCCCGCCATTATCTCCGTCGCCGTTCCCGTCGTCTGCGGATTCCTCTTCGGCGCGGGATTCGTCGGCGGGCTTCTCATCGGCGCGACGCTGACGGCGATCATGCTCGCCGTGTACGCGGGCAACGCGGGCGGCGCGTGGGATAACGCCAAAAAGTACGTGGAAAAAGGCGGACTCGAAGGGCAGGGCAAAGGCTCGCCCGCGCACGACGCGGCGGTCGTCGGCGATACGGTCGGAGACCCGCTCAAAGATACCGTCGGACCGTCGCTGAATATTCTCATCAAGATCATGAGCACCGTTTCGCTCGTCTGCGTCGTCGTGTTCCGGAATTTCAACCTTCTGTCGGTGATCGACGGCGCGGCGGAACTGTTCGGCGGCTGATGAAATTACAAGGAGTTTTTTATGCAGGAAGATGAGCTCGTCGCACACTATTTCGCGTTCCTGACCGAACGCGGCTTTGTATTCGAGCGCGATTACAGCAAGGGAACGGACTCCACCTGTACGCAGATCTACCGCTTTCGGCGGGACGGCGCGAATTGGCTGGAATTTCGGGTGCTGAGCGAGCGGGAGAGAAGTCTCGTCGTCTGCGCCCGCGGCGAAAAACGCTTTCCCTCGCCCAAGAAGAAGTACGCGGCGTTCGTGCGCGCGTGGAAGCTTAGGCGCCTCTTTTCCAAAGAGAAAAACGACGTCTGGCTGCTGAACGCGGAGCTGTGCAGGGAGGAGATCTCCCGCACGGGAACGCTGTTCGGGATCGATCTGTAAAATATGACCGCCCGCGGGCATCAGCCTGCGGGCGGTTTTCTATCTGCTTTTCCGGTATCCCGTGGGCGTAGTCCCCGTCCGGGCGCGGAATTGGCGGATAAAGTGCTCCGTGTTGTTGTATCCGCACCGCTCGGCAATGCGCTCCACGCTGTCCGCCGAGGAGACGAGCAGCTCCTCCGCAGCCTGAACGCGGGCGCGGACGACGTCGGAGAGAAAGGTCGTATCGAAGTACTTTTTATACAGCGCGTGAAAGTAGCCGCAGCTCACGCCCAGCCTGCGGGCGGCGTCGTCCGCGCGCCGCGGGGCGGAGGGGGAGCACACGCTCGAAATCGTCGCGGACAACCGTTTCTCCGAGGAGAGCGCCCTGCACGTTCCCAACGACTATATGTCCTACGGCGGGGTCACGCGCGCCGTCTCCGTCGAGCGGATCGGGAGCGCGTATGTGCGCTCCGTCCACGTCACGCCCGAATGCGTCGGCGGGAAATGGCACGCCCATGTCCGCGTCTGCGTCGTCAATCTCGAAGAACGCGCGCCCATGTCCGTAGAGGTCGGAGCGGCGGGGGAGAAACTCGCGTTCGGCGCGCGCACCATGCCCGAGGGCGAGAGCGTTCTGGAAGGCACGCTCCTGCCCTCGGACGTCCGTACATGGTCGCCCGCGTCGCCCGCGCTGTACACGGTCACGGTGCGGCTGTTCAGGGACGGAACGCCCGTTGACGATCTTGTCGACCGATTCGGATTCCGCGAGGTGCGCGTCGAGGGCAAGCGCATTCTGCTCAACGGCGCGCCGCTGCGCGTCAAAGGCGTGTGCCGTCACGAGGACCACCCGCACTACGGCTGCGCGCTGCCCTTCGCGGCGATGGCGCACGATCTCGCGCTCATCCGCGATCTCGGCGCAAACTCCGTGCGCACCGCGCACTATCCCAACGACGAGCGCTTTCTCGACCTGTGCGACGAGCTGGGGATCCTCGCCTGGGAGGAGAACCACGCCCGCGGACTGAGCCTCGAACAGATGCAGAATCCCCGCTTCGAGGCGCAGGCGGAGCAGGTCATCCGCGAAATGATCGACGCGCACTACAATCATCCGTGATCGGCGCAGGCGGGATCTACGGATTCCGCAGTCCGTACGGGGCGAAGTGGAGCGAGGAATATCAGGCAAAGGCGCTCGGCGCGCAGTTGGAAGCGGTCCTCGGCGCAGAGGACTGCGCGGGCGTCTATCTCTGGCAGTTCTGCGATATCCGCGTGAGCGACGGGTGGTGGGGTGTGCGCCCGCGCACCATGAACAACAAGGGCGTGTTCGACGAATACCGCCGCCCGAAACTTTGCGCCGAAACCGTGAAAAAAATATTCCGCAAAACATAAAAACGCGCGCCCGCGGCAATTCAGCCGCGGGCGCGCGTGCGTATCTGTTGTTCTGCGTTACATGACGACGATGTTTTTCGCCGTGAACTGCTCTTTGAGTTCGGCGGGGAAGTTGTCGTCGGTGATGAGCACGTCGATGTCCTCGATATGCGCAAAGGTGTAGGGCATGATCTTGCCGATCTTGGAGCTGTCGAGCATCATGTACGTCGCCTTCGCCTTGGCGCGCGCCATTTTCAGAAGATCCGCCTCGATCTGCGCCCCGCACGAGAATCCGTTCTCGGGCGTGAACGCCGACGCGGAGATGATCGCAAGCTCGAAATTGGTATTGTCGAAATACGCCTTCGCGACGGGGGAGGCAGTGGAGAGGTTCTCCTTCATCACCTGTCCGCCCAGCATGGTCACGTTGAGGTTCTTCTTGCCCGCAAGTTCGATGGCGACCGCAAGCCCGTTCGTGAAGATGTGCAGGTTTTTATCGGGCATCTCCTTGGCAAGATACATCGCCGTCGTGCCGCCGTCCATAAAGAGGGAGCAGTTCTCGTCGATGAGACTTGCCGCCTTCTGCGCGATCTCGATTTTCTCGTCCGTGTGAATGGTCGTCTTTTTGGTGTACGGTTCGCCCGAAACTTTCTGCACTTCCTTGACGGACATCGCGCCGCCGCGCACGCGGATGATGCGTCCTTCCTGTTCAAGCTGGAACAGATCGCGTCTGAGCGTCATCTGCGAAACGTTGGGGAAATGTTCGTCGAGCTGTTCGAGTGTGAGTTTGCCGCGCTTGTCCAGAAGTTCGGCAATCTCTTCAATGCGTTCCCGTTTCATGAGTTTACCCTCCGGATATTTTTTCTCCTCCGTATATTATTGTAACAAATATGAAAAAAATTCGCAAGCAAAAAAGCAGATATTTTCAAAAAAAGTTGAAAATATTCGGAATCTGGAAAAAATACCTTGTGAAATTGTTCGTACGGCAAAAATATGAAAAATTTGTTCACCTTATGACGCAATGGTTTTTCCGCCGCTTTTCACGCAAGAACGCTTGCCTTTTTTCTGCCGCCATGGTACAATACCGCGTATGGAGCAGGAATATATCAGAGCGCTTGACGAATATTTTTGCGCGCATTATTCCGACTACGTCCGTCTGAGCGCGATCGAGGGCTACGTCATGCCCGACGTGCTGTACGTTGCGGACGACGGCAATATCGCGCGGCGGGATTCTGCCTGTATGCGGCTCGACCGTCAGAAGAACGCGGCGGAACTGCTGGCGTGTTTCAAGGCGGGGCTTGCGGATACGAGTTTTACCTTTTCCTTTTATTTCCGCTCCCTGCGCGATAAGCTGCACGATCTGCGCGAGAAGAACACGTTCGCAAAACTTTTGCCCAAGGTGCTTGCGCACGTCTCCGAAACGGCGGAGAGTGCGGGAAAGCTGCTCTATATCGATCCGCAGTTCTGGAATCTTCTTGTCAGAGGGAAGGTGTATCCCGAAAAGAACACCGTGCTCGCCCTTGCGCTTGTCTGCCGCTTGCAGTTGACCGACGTGCAGAATCTGCTCACCGTAAGCGGATTCACCTTCCGCGACGACGACGTGCGCGACGTTGTGGTGCGCTATCTTATCGAGCAGCAGATCTTCAATCCCGTCATGCGCGATCGCTGTCTTGCAGAGTACAAGATCGACTGCCTGCCCATCCGCCGCGAAATCGCTTGACAAATTCCCGCCTTTTCCGTAAAATAAATGTATCGGAAAAGCCGCCGCGAACGTTTTAAAAAATTTGCAAAAAAGCTCTAAATCACTTACGCAAGCAGGGTTTTAGCCGTACCCTTTTGCAAGGGAAGAAGGTGCGAGCGTTCCCTCGGCGCCCTCTTTGAGGGAGCTGTCACGAAGTGACTGAGGGAGTTACTCCCACCGTCGCGGCTTTGCCGCGCCACCTCCCTCAGTGAGGGAGGCAAGAACTCCCACCGCCCCTGCGGGGCACCTCTTGGCGGCACCAAGGGGGTGTGCCGCCTCGGGCACGAAATTGCCCTTGATATGGCAATTTCTCAGTTCGCGGCGCGCGCACGCCACACCGTGACGGTGCGCATAACGCGCCGCTCACCTCAATTTGCCGCTCACGCGGCTTTTAAATCACTCGCGCAAGGAGGCTATGCCTCCGCCCGCGCCCCACATTTGCGCATACTTGCGCTTATGGGGAAAGAGTGAATGCGGCGCGCTATTATGTTGCGATTGCGCCGCAGAGAGAAAACACATTGTCAGGCATTTATGCCGTGCAATGGGTTGTCTTTCAAAATCACGAAGATTTTTCCCGTCAGTTCGGGAAAAATCTGTGAGCATGAACAATCTTTCGCCGAGAGCGGAAAAGAGTACTTCCCGAAACCGCCACAGAGAGAGGGGCGCATTGCTGAGAGCCTCTTGCGGCACGGGCAAGGAAGGTGCGTTTCGCTCGTCTGAGGTCGGGGCAATGCCCGCGGCGGTCCGCCGTTATCGGACGAACGAGGGGAAATATCCCGAAGTAAAGTGGAACCGCGCTGTCCGCGCCTTTACGCCGTTTCCGGCGTGAAGGCGCGTTTTTTCATCTGCGGGCGCGGGCAGAGCGCAGGCGCGCACCCAAAGCGGGGCGCGCGCATAAAATAACAGGATAGGGGAGGAATTGCAGCCATGTTTTTTGCAAGACTTCGGAAGGACATCGCCGCGGCGAAAAAAAACGACCCCGCCGCGCGCAATAAATTTGAGATCTGGCTCACCTATTCGGGCGTGCACGCGCTCTCGTGGCACAGGTGGGCGAACTTTCTCTACCGCATTCATTTAAAGCTCCTCGCCCGCATGACCTCTCAGTTTGCGAAATTCCTGACGGGCATCGAGATCCATCCCGCCGCAAAGATCGCCGCGGGCGTGTTCATCGACCACGGCGCGGGCGTCGTCATCGGCGAGACCGCCGAAGTGGAGGAGGGCGTCGTCATCTATCAGGGCGTCACGCTGGGCGGCACGGGCAAGGAAAAGGGGAAGCGTCACCCCACCATCAGAAGGGGCGCGACCATCTCATGCGGGGCGAAGGTGTTGGGCGGATTCACGGTGGGCGAAGGTGCGCGCATCGGCGCGGGCGCGGTCGTTCTGAAAGAAGTTCCGCCGTATGCCACCGTCGTGGGCGTTCCCGGGCGGGTGGTGCGAATCAACGGAGAAAAAACGCAGGACCTGATCCCCGAAAAGGACGACCCGATCCTGCGCGAGGTATGCTCCCTGCGCGAGCGGGTGTACGAACTCGAAGAGCGGCTCGACGCGGCGATCCGCTATGCCGAAACCGCGCCGTCGGAATCGGGCATGGTACGCACGGAGACGGCGGACGCGATCTCCGTCTCGGACACGGGTACAGAGAAAGACGCCCCGCCCGCCTCGGACACGGGTGCGGGAAAAGACGCGGAGAATAGGTAAAAAACAATCATCAATCACGTCCGCAAGCAAAACCGCGCTTTTGCGCCGCGGTACTCAAATTGTCGCTTGCGACTTTTGGGAAAGAGTGAAGGCGGCGAAGCTATAATGTTGCGAAATTCGCCGCCGAGAGAAAACACATTGTTAGGCGCTCCGCACCGTACAATGGGTTGTCTATCAAAAATCACGGAAATTCTTTTCGTCAGTTCGAAAAGAATTTCGTGAACATAAACGAGGTAATCATGAAAATTTACAATTCGCTTACGAGAAGAAAAGAGGAGTTCGTTCCCCTGGAAGAGGGGAAAGTCAGAATGTACGCGTGCGGCATCACCGTATCGGGCGAGGCGCATATCGGGCACGCCTTCCAGGCGATCATTTACGACGTGTTCCGCAAGTTCCTCGAAAAGAAGGGGTACGCGGTGACGTACGCCCGCAACTACACGGACGTGGACGACAAGATCATCGCCCGTTCGCACGAGACGGGCATTCCCGCAGACAAGTACGCCGCGATGATGATCGACAAGATCAACGCGGTGATGAGGCGCGCCGACGTGGACGATCCAACGCTTTGGCTGAAAGCGACGGAGAACATCGGCAATATCATCTCCTTTATTCAGGGGCTGATCGACGGCGGACACGCCTATCCCGCCGCAAACGGAGACGTATATTTCGACGTCGATTCCTTCCCTGCGTACGGGCAGCTCTCGGGCCGCTCCAAAGAAGATTCGCTGGACGGCGTGCGCGTCGAGAACGACGAGGAAAAGAGGAACGCCTACGACTTCGCGCTCTGGAAGGCGGCGAAGCCCGGGGAGATCGCGTGGGATTCGCCGTGGGGCAAGGGACGCCCCGGGTGGCATATCGAATGCTCGGCGATGAACCGCGCGGCGTTCGGCGATCAGATCGATATTCACGGCGGCGGGCGCGATCTCGTTTTCCCGCACCATGAAAACGAGATCGCGCAGAGCGAGGCGCTCACGGGCAAACGGTTCGCAAAATATTGGACGCACAACGGGCTTATCAAAGTCAACGGTCAGAAGATGAGCAAGTCGCTTGGCAACAGCTTGCTGCTCGACGATCTTCTGGACAAGTACTCCTCCGACGCGCTCAAATTCGCGCTCCTTTCGGGGAACTACCGCAACGACATCAACATTACCGACGATCTGTTCCCCTCCGCGGAAGCGCATCTCGTGCGTTTTTACACCCTCATTGGCCGCGCCGAGAAGGCGTTCCCGAACGAGACGGGGAAGGAGGCGGAGATCGACCGCAGATTCGACGCGGCGATGGAGGACGACTTCAACACCGCGCTCGCGCTGTCCGATCTGTTCGGGTACTTCAAAGAGGTCGCGCGCCTTCTGGACGCGAACGACCCCAAGGCGCGGCGCATCACCAATCAGATCCGCGAAACGTACGCCCTTCTGGGGCTGTTCAAAAAAGAGCCAGCCGGATATCTTGCAGCATACGGAGAAAAGGAGGCGGACGTCCCCGCCGAAGTCAAAGCGGTCGCCGAAGAGCGTTTCGCCGCGCGCAAGGCGAAGGATTGGGCGAAGTCGGACGAACTGCGCGAAAAGCTGAAATCGCTGGGCTATGCCGTCAAGGACTCCAAAGACGGCTACGCGCTGGAAAAAATCTGAAGGTAATCGCGGTCTTTGCTCTCAGCCCCCTGTGTAAGGGTGAGAAGTGCGTTATGCGCAACAGCTCTCCGCCTCCCCTGTGTAAGGGGAGGTGGATTGCCGAAGGCAAGACGGAGGGGTTGCAAGACGGAGGGGTTGCAAGACGGAGGGGTTGCAAGACGGAGGGGTTGTAAAAAAGCAAACCCATTGCGGCGGCGGGCGATTTTAAGAGAATACGGCGAAAATACGGGAAATGGTCATGCAAAGAAAAGCAAATAAAGCTTTAATTCCGTTTGCCCGATCCTTGCGCAGGGCGATGACGAAAGAGGAACGGCATTTATGGTTCGATTTCTTGCGAGCGTATCCCGTACGGTTTTACCGTCAGAAAATTTTAGGGAAATATATTGCCGATTTTTATTGCGCCAAGGCTCGCCTTGTGATCGAGTTGGATGGCGCGCAGCACTTTGAAGAAGAGAACGAACGGGCGGATGCGGCGCGGACGGCGTTTCTTGAATCGTATGGGATTCTCGTCGTACGGATAACAAATTTAGAGCTTGTCAGAAATTTTCAAGGCGTCTGCGCGTATATCGATTCTTTGGTAAAAGAGCGAACAACATAACTTTGTACGACCCACCCGTCCCTGCGGGACACCCTCCCTTGCGCAGGGAGGGCTTCCGCTTCCCGTCTCCCCTGTGTAAGGGGTGAGGGGTGCGTTATGCGCAACAGTTCTCAGACTCCCCTGTGTAAGGGTGAGAAGTGCGTTATGCGCAACAGCTCTCCGCCTCCCCTGTGTAAGGGGAGGTGGCTTGCCGCAGGCAAGACGGAGGGGTTGTAAGACGGAGGGGTTGTAAAAGATAAAGTGCAAACGCACAAAATCGGTTGACAAATATACGCGCCCGCACTAAAATACCCATGAACTGAAATTACGGAGAAACACTTATGGCGATCACTTCCAAACAGCTCCGCGAGAGCTGGCTGAAATTTTACGAGAGTAAGGGGCACGTCAACGTCGGCGCGGTCTCGCTCATCGGCGACGGGACGACGGGCGTCATGTTCAACGTGGCGGGAATGCAGCCGCTGATGCCCTATCTGCTCGGCAAGCCGCACCCCCTCGGCAAGCGCCTGTGCAACGTGCAGGGGTGTGTGAGAACGGTGGATATCGAATCCGTCGGCGACGAATCGCACTTCACCTTCTTCGAGATGATGGGGAATTGGTCGCTCGGCGACTATTTCAAGAAGGAAAAAACAGCGTGGACGTACGAACTTCTGACCAAGGTCTACGGGCTGGACGGCGCGAAGCTGTGCTCCACTGTGTTCGAGGGCAACGAGAGCGCCCCGCGCGACGAGGAGACGGCTGCACTTTTGAAGGGGCTGGGCATCGCGCCCGATCACGTGTTCTATCTGCCCAAGTCGGATAATTGGTGGGAGCTGGAAGGCACCGTCGGCACGCCCTGCGGTCCCGATAACGAGTGGTTCTATCCCATCGACGCGAACAACCCTTCGCCCGTGTTCCCCGACGACTATGTGGAGATCGGCAACGACGTGTACATGCAGTACCGCAAGACGGAAGAGGGGTACATTCCGCTCGAAAACAAGAACGTGGATACGGGCTTCGGGCTGGACAGAATGCTGCTCTTCCTGAACGGGCTGAACGACGGATACAAGACCGACCTTTTCGCGGGGGCGATCGCAAAGCTCGAATCGCTCACGGGCAAGGGCTACGATTCGGACGCGGGCGCGCGCAAGGCGATGCGCATCGTCGCCGATCACGTCCGCACGACCGTCATGCTCATCGGCGACGTCAACGGCATTCTGCCTTCCAACACGGGCGCGGGCTATATCCTGCGCCGTCTCATGCGCCGCGCGATCCGCTACTGCCGTCAGCTCAGCGTGCATCCCGGGGAGACGATGCAGAGCGTGGCGTCCGTCTTTATCGACGAGGTGTACGGCGAGGCGTATCCGCTGCTCGTCGAAAAGAAGGAATATATCCTCGGCGAGATCGCAAAGGAAGCGGACCGCTTCGAGGCGATGCTCGAAAAGGGCATGGCGGAGTTTGAAAAGTGCGTAGCGGGCATCGAGCGCAAAAACGCGTTCATGTCGCAGAAAGATCCCGCGTACGTCAGGGAGACGACCATCGGCGGCAAGCAGGCGTTCCGTCTGTACGATACCTACGGATTCCCCATCGAGTTCACGACGGAGCTTGCCGAAGAGCGCGGCTACGGCGTAGACAGAGCGGGTTTCGACGAGGCGTTCAAAGAGCATCAGGAAAAGAGCCGCGGCGACCTGCACGCAGGCGAGGCGAAGGGCGGTTTGGAGAGCCATTCCGAACAGGCGGTCAAATATCATACCGCCACGCACCTTCTCAACGCCGCGCTCAAAACGGTGCTTTCGCCCGACGTCAATCAGAAGGGGAGCAACATTACCGACGAGCGGATGCGCTTTGACTTCAACTTTTCCCGCGCCATGACGCCCGAAGAAGTGAAGGCGGTGGAAGAGCTCGTAAACGAGAAGATCAGAGAGGATATTCCCGTCGTCTATCGCGAGATGAGCCTCGAAGAGGCGCGCGCGGAGCATTTCGTCGGCGTGTTCGACAGCAAGTACGGCGACGTCGTCAAGACGTACTCCATCGGCGAATTCTCCAAGGAGATGTGCGGCGGTCCTCACGTTACCCGCACGGGCGAGCTTGGGCATTTTAAAATCGTCAAGGAGCAGTCCTCCTCGGCGGGCGTGAGAAGGATTAAGGCGATATTGGAATGAGTTCACACTTTTTTCCGCGAACTGACGCGGAAAAAAGTCGTGAGGGGAAGAGAAACCCAACGTTCGCCGTTGGCTCTGCGTTCGGTTGTCTCGGCGGCACACCCCCTTGGTGCCGCCAAGAGGTGCCCCGTAGGGGCGGTGGGAGTTCTTGCCTCCCTCCCCGAGGGAGGTGGCGCGGCGAAGCCGCGACGGTGGGAGTAACTCCCTCAGTCACTTCGTGACAGCTCCCTCAAAGAGGGCGCCGAGGGAACGCAAACACATTCTTCCCTTGTAAAAGGGTGCGGGTAACCCTCTGTGTGCAAGCAATCTGAATAAAAAATCGGGCGGGATACGCGCGGGAGCGCTTACTCCGCTCCCTTTTTTTGCCGCGCGCGGCGCGGAAATTTATCAGGAGGATCAATATGACCGAACTTGAAAAATTAAAGGCGGGGGAAACGTACGACTACCGCGATCCCGAAGTGCAGCAGGCGCACGTCCGCGCCGTGCAGTTGTGCGACCGTTTCAACGGGACGGAGCGCACGGAGCTTGCCCTCCGCGAAGAGATCCTGCGCGAGCTGTTCGGCTCGCTCGGGAAAAATCCCTTCGTCGAAAAGAACATCCGCATCGATTACGGGTTCAATATGCGCGCGGGCGATAACCTCTTTATCAATTACGACTGCGTGTTTCTCGACGTCGCGCCCATCACCTTCGGCGACAACGTGTTCATTGCGCCGCAGTGCGGCTTTTACTCCGTCAATCACCCGATGGACGCCGTGGTGCGCAGAACGGGCGTGGAGTACGGAAAGCCCATCACGGTGGGCAGCGACGTCTGGATCGGTGGACACGTCACCGTCTGCCCGGGCGTGACCATCGGCGATAACGTCGTGATCGGCGCGGGCAGCGTTGTCGTGCACGATATTCCTTCCGATTCCGTCGCGGTGGGCAATCCCGCGCGCGTCGTAAAGAGCCTCCCTCCCCGCAAGGCATAGCAACGTTGTTGTAAAAGCTGTTACCTGCTATAAATTACAGATACAAGGAGGCTACGCCTCCGCAGTATGCCCCTAATTGTTGCGTAAGCAACTTTCAGGAAGAAGTGAATGCGCCGTCCGCTATTATGTAAGCCCTGATAGGACGGCGCAGAGAGGAAGGCGCGGTTAGCCTGCGGCGTACCCGCAGCCGTCCTCTCCAATCACGGAATTTTGTCGCACCTTTGTGCGAGAAAATTCGTGAACTTTAAAAAGTGCGCTTAACACACGGAAACGCGCGAAATTTGCGCGAAAAAGGGCGAAAAAAATTTTTTCCTTTTTTCCGAAAAAAACTTGAAAACGCAAGGCAAAACAGCTTGACGGAACTTTTTTGAACGCCTATAATGAAGGGGTAACCGCTCGGAAAGGGGCAAAAATCCGTAAAAATCCGCAGCACGCCCCGTTTTGCGGAGAATTTACGGAAGATCAAGTGAAATATCACTGTATCAGAACACAAGGAGTCAGAGACTTATGAAAACCTACATGGCAAACGCCCAAACGGTGGAGAGAAAGTGGTACGTCGTCGACGCGACGAACGTTCCCCTCGGACGGCTTGCTTCCAAGGTCGCGGCGATCCTTCGCGGCAAGAACAAGCCCACCTTTACGCCCAACGTCGACACGGGAGATTTCGTGATCATCCTCAACTGCGACAAGGCGCTTCTCACGGGCAAGAAACTCGAAAATAAGTTCTATCGCTACCACACGGGTTACATCGGCGGCTTGAAGGAAGTTTCCTACGGCAAGCTGATGGCGGAGCGCAGCGACCTCGCCGTCTACGAGGCGGTCAGAGGCATGCTTCCCAAGAACTCGCTCGGCAGACAGATGATCAAGAAGCTGCGCGTCTACAAGGGTGCGGAGCACAATCACGCGGCGCAGAAACCCGAAGCGCTGAAAATTTTCTGAGGAGAGGTGACCTATGGCTAAGGCAAGTCCGAAAAAGAAGTTGCAGTTCTGGGGTACGGGCAGAAGAAAGAAGGCGATTGCCCGCGTGCGCCTCATTCCCTCGGGCAGCGGCGCGATCGTCATCAACGACAGAGCGCTCGAAAACTACTTCCCGCAGGGAACGCTTCAATACATTGTCAAGCAGCCTCTCGCGGAAGTCTCCGCGGAGGGCAAGTACGACATCTTCGTCAACGTCATCGGCGGCGGTCTGACGGGGCAGGCAGGCGCGATCCGTCTCGGCATCGCCCGCGCGCTGTTGCAGTCCGAACCCGAAACGCGTCCCGCGCTTAAAAAAGCTGGCTTCCTCACGCGCGATCCCCGCGCCAAGGAGAGAAAGAAGTACGGTCTCAAAAAGGCGCGCCGCGCACCGCAGTTCTCCAAGCGTTAAACGGCAAAAAAATCCGCTGCTTTTCGGCAGCGGTTTTTTTATGCCTTGCATGGCGTTATTGTCCTTTCTCGTGCGGCAGGGGTATGCCTTGCAGTGTTTTGCCTTGCGCGGCGGGCGCGTCAGCGCCCGAGCGTCACCGTGTCGCCGTCCTTCGTGTATTCGAGGTCGTACGCGTGCAGCGAAGATTTGTCCGAAAAGTCTGTGTCTGCGCTTGCAAGGACGATGCTGAAACTGCCCGAACTCTCTTCAAACAGCGTTGCGGGAAGCTTGATCTCCACCGCGCTCTGCGGGAAGGAGCAGGTGTACGCGAACACGCCGGGGACGATCTCGTCCTCTTGGATATTTTTCGCGTTGTACTCCTCGCTCGTGGCAAAGGAGAGCGGGAGCGTGTAAACGGATTGGTAAGACCCGTCCGCCCCGACATAGACGGAATAGGCGGTCTCCGTCTGCGCCGCCGTTTCGTGCGCGAAGTTGATCTCCACTTTTACGCCCTCCGAAAGGCTGTTCGATTCGTTGTAGTTGACGCCCAGAAACATCATGCTGCCCTTTTCGCCGTGGGGAACAAGCCCCTCCACGTCGTAGCCGCAGCCGGCGAACGCCGCCAGCATGGCGGAGCAAAGCAGACAGGGGATCAGGGCGCGGAAGAATTTTTTCATAGCGATTCCTCCTTGCGGGCATTATAACCCGAATCGGAAGAAATGTCAATAGGGGCGGAAATGAAACGGCGTTATTTGCGCTTTTCCGCGCGGCGGCGCGTCTCGTCGTGGCGGGCGAGAAAGGCGGCGAACGCGTCGCTCCCGCGCGTTTGTCCGTCGCGTTGTTCCGCGGGTGCGGCGGTGCGGGCTGCGGGCGGAGCGGAGGGCGGAGCGTTCTGCGGCGCGGACTGCGCCTCCGCATCGGGGGTCTGCGATTCGCCGCGCGCTGCGTTTCCCGCGGCGGTGAGGGCGGAGAGGGTGTCCAGAAGTTCGAAAATGCCGAATTTTTCCATGTTTTTACCCCGTTTTCGCAAAAAATTCAAAGAAAGGTGTAAGTTTCACGGGTTTTTGATTGCCAAAAACCTTGTTTTAGTATATAATAAAAACCGTATCGTTAGAACGAGAAATTTTCGATCGTAAGGGACGTTTCTATGCGTAAACTGTTCAAACATATTTCCATCGTGGCGGCAGCCGCCGTCATGGCTGTTTCGTCGGCGTTCTTCGCCGGCTGCGACTATCAGTTCACCCCCCTCGCAGGCGAGGTGACGGGCGAGGTGAGTTCGCAGGGCGGGTTCGTCGTGCAGAAGGGAGAATACGTCTACTTCATCAACGGCGTCGAGACGCACACGTCCGACAACACTTACGGCACGCCCGTCAAGGGCGCGCTCATGCGCATCAAGACGGCGGACGTCAAGGCGGGAAAGAACACGGCGGAAACGGTCGTCCCGTCGCTGATGGTCGCGGCGGACTACACGTCCGGTCTGTATATTTATGGCGACCGCGTCTACTACGCGACGCCCAACACCGTCGGCAATACGTCGGGTACCGTCGATAACACCGTGCTTTCCTTCCGCAGCGCCAAGCTGGATGGGTCGGATATTCAGGAACATTTCCGCGTGGCGGACAACGCGACCGTATACCGCTTCGTAACGGTCAACGACGCCGTCTATATCATCTATGTGACGGACAGCACACTCGCCTCCTACAATACCGCGACGGAGACCGACACGACGCTCGCCGAGAACGTGAGCGCCTACGTGGTCAGCAGTTCGGATAAGAGCGATCCCTATATCTACTACACGATGTCCGTTTCCGAAGGAGCAGACACCGACGCGCCCTATCAGTTCACTACCTACAACCAGATCTACCGCGTGCGCGCCGACGTGACGGAAGCGCCCTACGAATATACGTGGGATCAGGAGTATCTCGACGATCACGACGGCGAGGCGCCCTATTACAACCTCGGCGAGATCGTGCTCGACGGCATCGGCAGAACCGATCCGATCACGCAGTTCAACCATGACGCCACGAAGGAACCGAACAACAGGCTTTCCTACGGGTTTACCTACACGCTGCAATCGTATGCGAACGGCGGCATCTACTTCGTCCGCGCGTCGCAGCCCTCCGCGGGCAGCTCGGTCGGCAGTTCGGGCGAACTGTACTATCTGCCCACGTCCGCGATCGACGCGGAGGGGTGGAACAGCGTTTCCGGAAACAGCGTCTATTCCCCGTCCAACCCTGCGGGCGCGCTGGAAGTTGTGGCGAGCGCGGCGGACACGTCGAACGCTTCCTCGGCGGCGTATTTCTACATTGAAGAGGACGCGGCATCCAATCTCAAGCATCACTATCTGTATGTGAGCGGCTCGTATATCTACCGTGTAGACGTCGTCAACGACGGCAGCGGCACGAAGGCGCAGATCGGCGAAGGCGGGCAGGATAAGCTCGGTATCGCGTTCGACGCGAGCGAGGCGACCCTGATCGCGCTCGACGATTCCGACGAGACCTATTCCTACGTCTACTATACCAAGACGGACGGCGACGGGCTTTCCGTACAGCGCGCCGTCTACAACGGCGACGCGGAGGACTACCGCACGCTTGCCGCGGAGAACGAGGATCACGCACCCTATAAGTCGGTGCAGGTGCTGGATATTCAGCACGTTTCGAGTTGGTATAACTACGAAGTCGTGGACGGGGTCGTGTTCTACGCGAACGCAAAGGCATACGGCGAAAACACGTACAGCTATGTCTGGGCAGCCGACCTCACCAAGGCGGACGGCAGCGCGATGAACAACGCCGAGGTCGCCGAGCTGAACGAAAAGTACGATAAGATCACCGACGATACCGACGGCTATATCGCAAAACTTTCCGAGGAAGGCAACGGCAAGCTCTCGGGTATGGTCGAGTACTATTTCTATACGGGCGAACGCTCCGCGATCGACGAGAACATTGCCGAATCGATCGAGAACGGACAGAGCGAGACGTACCTGTACAGCGAAGAGGAACAGAAGGCGTTTGACGACTTCTACAACGGCAAGGGCGACGCAGAGCAGTTCAAGGACGAAAGCGGTACGCTGTATACCACCGTCTCCTACTTCACGACGCGCCTCGGCAGTATGTCGGAGAGCGACCGGGAGGGATTCCACGACTATTGGCGCAGCGTCTTGCAGCGCTATACCGTGGAGGAGGAGCCGACGGGGCTTCCCGCGTGGGCGTGGGCGCTCATCGGCATCGGTATCGGCGTCGTTGTTGCGGCGGCGGTCGTCGTTCCCATCGTCGTCGTCAAGAAACGCAAGAAGTCGAAAGACGCGCTTCCGCGCGAGGAGCGCATGGCGGTCGATACGACGGACGACAGAGACGTGGACGTGTACGCCGTGAACGACGCGCCCGCGCAGGAGGCGGCGGAGCAGGCGGAAGAATCCGTTTCCGAACCCGCGGAAGAACCGACAGAAGAGCGTGTCTCCGAAGTTCCCGCAGACGGGTCGGAAGAGAACGCAGCCGAAGCTCCCGCGGAGCAGGCGGCGGATTCGGAAGAGCCGTCTCCCGATCCCGAACAGGGCGAATAAGCGATAAAAACTCCCCGATTACGGGGAGTTTTTTTGCGTTTCGCAGCAGTCTGTGCTCGCGCGTGTGAATTCTCCCCGAAAAATTACAAATTTTTTGGAAAAGGTATAAAAAAACAGTTTACAAAAAAAATAAATACTAATATAATTTATTAGCCTGTAAGGCGTAACGTAAGCCGACAATGGATAAGGAGGGAACGAGCATGGTACGTTATATGAAGTGTCCGCGCTGCGAACTCAATTATATCGACGCGGAAAAACAGGAATATTGCGATGTCTGCCTGAAAGAAATGAAGGGGATCGTGACGGACATTGACGAGATAGAGGAGACGGAGGAAGATCTTCCCACCGAACTTTGCCCCGTCTGCGGGGAAAACATGATGCGCCCCGGGGAAAAAATGTGCGAGGAGTGCCGCAAGAAGGCGGAGTACGAGGCGGAAGAGCCGGATCCGGACGAGGACGACGAGTGGCGCGAATATCTCGACGACGATACCGACGCCGAGCTGGATTCGGAGATTGGCGAGATCGACGAGACGTTCGACGAAGAATTTGACGAATCGGACGAGGAGCCAGAAGAAGAGTATGAAAACGACGACGAGGAAGACATGGATTACGTCACGGGCGACGAGATCTATTCCCTTCCGGATGACGATGACGACGAGGAAGAAGAGGACGAGGGCGACGATTTCTGATCTTCCCAAATCTCTTGACAAAGCGCGCGGTCCGCGCTATAATGATTGCGTTATGGAGCGATAACCGCATCCATAAAAATACCTCGGCGGCGGACGCGGCTCACACACGCGTCCGCCGCTTTCTGCGTTCACGAATTTCTTTTTGAACTGACAAAAAGAAATTCCGTGAGGGGAAGAAAAACCCAACGTTCGCCGTTGGCTCTGCGTTCGGTTTTTCTCGCCGCCGCTGTTTCGCAACAGTATAGCACGCGGCGGCTCACTTTTCCGCATAAGCCGCGTGAGCGGCAAATTGAGGTGAGCAGCGCGTTATGCGCATCACCGCAGTGCGGTGTGCGCGCGCCGCGAACTAAGAAATTGCCATTTCAGCGGCAATTTCGTGTCCGAGACGGCACACGACCTTGGTGCCGCCGAGAACAAAAGGCATAACGCAGTGACGCCTTTTGCAACGAATTTTAGAATATGCGGCAAATGTGGGGTGAGCAGCGCGTTATGCGCACCACCGCGGTGCGGTGTGCGCGCGCTGCGAACTAAGAAATTGCCATTTCAGCGGCAATTTCGTGACCGAAGCGACACATTACCTTGGTGTCGCTGAGACGGGCGCAGGGTTGAGCGGCGCGTTATGCGCATCACCGCAGTGCGGTGTGCGCGCGTCGCGAAATGAGTTTTTTGCCATTGTCGGCAAAAAACTTGCCCGAACGCAAGGTCTACTTGCGTGAGACCCCTGCTTGCGCGAGTGATTTATAACACAAGGCATAACGCAGTGACGCCTTTTGCAACGAGTTTTAGAGCGTGGGCGTAAATGTCAGTTTGCTTGCGCGAGTGATTTATAACACAAGGCATAACGCAGTGACGCCTTTTGCAACGAGTTTTAGAGCGTGGGCGTAAATGTCAGTTTGCTTGCGCGAGTGATTTAGAGTAAAAGGGCATAACAAGCGGTAACGATTGTATATCAGCTATGATAAAGTTTTTCTCGAAAATTGCAGATCGGCTGCGGCGGTATGAGGAAACGCACAACTTCACCTGCGATGTGTGCGGTCGGGAGGTGTTTGCGGGCGAACGCGTCTGCGCGGCGTGCCGCGGTTCGCTCTCCTTCAACAACCGTCTGATCTGTCCGTACTGCGGGCGCAGGGTGCGCGAAGCGGGCGTTTGTCTCGAATGTAAGGAAAGCCGCCCCGCCGTCGAAAAGGCGCGTTCCGCGTTCGTGCATGAAGGGGAAGCCGCGGCGCTCGTTCTGCGCTTTAAAAAGGGGAGCAGATATCTCTTCCGCACACTGTGCGATTTTCTCATGCCCGTTCTGGAACGTGAATTTGCGGACGCCGATTCGCTCGCCTTCGTGCCGATGACGAAACGCGCCCGCCGCAGGCGCGGGTACAACCAATCGCGCCTGCTCGCCGAGGAACTTTCGCGGCGGAGCGGGAAACAACTTCTGGACGCGGCGGAAAAGCGCAGGGAGACGTCCATGCAGAAGTCGCTCGGCAGGCGGGAACGGGAAAAGAACCTCAAAGGCTGTTTTCGGGTGACGGATAAGAGCGCGGTCCGTGGAAAGCGCATCGTCATCGTGGACGATACTTTTACGACGGGTTCCACGGTGAGCGAGCTTGCCCGCGCATTGCTGCACGCGGGCGCGGAACGCGTGTATGCGCTGACCGTGACGAGCGTATCCGACCGTCGGAACACATCGGAGGATAAGAAATAAGAGAGGCGCGCCGCTGCAATTTTTGCAGCGGCGCGCCGTTATGACGGCGTGCGCAGGCGTGGGACACAGGTCGGTCGGCTGGTCCTTATCGCAATATTGAAAGCCGCGGACGCCGATCTCCGTTATACGTGTAAAATATGCGTCCTCCGAAACCTGTCGGACAATCGGGGGCGCATATTTTTATGCGTTCTGCGGGTATTTTTTTGCCGCGCGGCGAATAGAGTATCGTGTACCCCGCGTCCCGGACGGGCGGAATTGAGAAATTCGACGGGGTCGGACAAATTGCGGGCGATTCTCCCAAAAATTTCCGTGCAAAATATTTTATCATATGGGTGTTGTGCAATGCGGTTTTTCACATTTCGCATCAGAACGGTCGTCTTTGCGGCGGCGCTGCTCGCGGCGGTCGCGCTCGCCTCGTTCGGCGCTTACGCGGCGGATGCGGCGGCGGTATATTGGAGCGCGGCGCGCTCCCTGCCCGTTTACAGCGTAGAGCGGGCGGACAGCAAGATCGCCATTTCTTTCGACTGCGCCTGGGGGGACGAATATACGGCGCAGATCCTTTCCGCGCTCAATGCGGCGAACGTGCGCGCAACCTTTTTCACGGTGCAGTTCTGGGCGGAAAAATACCCCGAGCATCTGAAAACGATCTCGGAGGCGGGGCATGAGATCGGCACGCACAGCGCGACGCATTCGTATATGTCCCGCCTGTCGGAAGGGGAGATCCGCGCGGAGCTTTCCTCCTCGGCGGAGGCGATCAGCTCGGTGACGGGCAAGGAAGTCACGCTGTTTCGTCCGCCGTACGGCGATTACGACGATCTGCTCGTGGACACCGCCGCCGATATGGGAATGCTCACCGTACAGTGGGACGTCGATTCCCTCGATTGGAAGGATCTCTCCGCGCAGGAGATCGCCGAGCGCATTCTCGCGCAGACGAAGAGCGGCTCGATCATTCTCTGCCACAACAACGGACTGCACACCGCCGAGGCGCTTCCCATCGTGCTGGACGCCCTCAAAGCCCGCGGCTTCGAGTTTGTCCCTATCGGGGAGCTTGTGTACCGCGAAAACTTCACCATCGACCGCACGGGCAGGCAGTTTTCAAACGGCGGTTAAAAACGGAACAGGAAATACTTGGAGGTATATATGGATCACAGCGCAGAAAAGAACAACAGAGTATTTTTGATGGGCGAGATCGTCTCCGAGGCGACCTTCTCGCACGAGGTGTACGGCGAGGGCTTTTACGAGCTGTATGTGCGCGTCATGCGCCTTTCGGGGCAGGCGGACGTGCTTCCCGTCACCATTTCCGAACGGCTCATCGAGGGAAACGACCTCAAAGTGGGGAGCACCATCTGTGCGCTCGGACAGTTCCGCAGCTATAACAAGCTGGAAGGCGGGCGGTCGCGCCTCATGCTCACCGTGTTCGTGCGCGAGCTGGTGGACGGCGCGGCGTCGCGCAATCCCAACTCCATCGTACTTTCGGGCTATATCTGCAAACCGCCCGTCTACCGCACGACGCCCTTCAACCGCGAGATCGCCGATCTGCTCGTCGCGGTCAACCGCGCCTATAACAAGTCCGATTACATTCCCTGCATTGCGTGGGGACGGAACGCCCGCTTCGTGCAGAACCTCAAAGTGGGTGACCGCGTCGCGCTCTCGGGGCGCATTCAGAGCCGCGAATATGTCAAACGTCTCTCAGAAACGGAGTCCGTCACCATGACGGCGTATGAGGTCTCCGTCTCCAAACTCGCCGCCTTCGACGAGAACGAGAATTTCGATCTGGACGGAGAGTTCGACCTGTACGCCTCGCAGCCCTCCTCGGCGGAGACGACGTAATCCGCCTTTCCGCATCGCAATCGGATACCGCCGCCCGCGGCGGAGCGCGCAACCGCTCCGCCGCGGGCGGCGGTATGCTTATTTGCGCAGATTGGTGAACGAAGCTCTTGACAATCTCATGCGGATGGGGTACAATGGTCGCATGAAGCAAAAAAAATTGAGCAAACTCGAACTGCGCGACGGCATACAGGCGACGCTGGAAGGTTATCGCAGGTTCGATTACGATTATATTCCCTTCGGGCATAACTGGTTTATGCCGGAAGGGAACTTCGAGTACCGTCAGGGCTTTTTTGGTCGGCTGTTGTCCGGATTTTTCCGCACAGTGCTGAAGCTCGTCGCGCCGATCCTTCTGAAGGTTGCGTACGGCTGCCGCGTCGTGGGAAAGGAAAACAGGCGCGCGCTCAAAAAGCGGGGCGCGATCGTCGTCACAAATCACATTTCCTTTCTCGATACGCTCTTTGTGCGCGCCGCGGCGGGGCAGTACCGCTCTTTCCACACGATGGCGCCGTGGAACAATAAAACGGGCGTCGGCGGCTGGTTCATGCGCCATGCGGGAATGTGGGCGTTCAGCGCCAACCTCGCGGCGACAAAAAAGCTGATGCGCGAAATGGAACGCCGCCTGAAACAGGGGAAGTTTATCAACTTTTACGCCGAGCAGGCGATGTGGGTGAACTACCCCAAGCCCCGCCCGATGAAGGACGGCGCGTTCTATTACGCGGTGAAGATGAACGTTCCCGTGCTGCCCGTGTTCTGCACCTTCCGCAAGAACAGGCGCGGGCATATAAAAAAACTTCGCATTCATATCCTGCCTGCGGTCTATGCCGACGAATCGCTCCCGCGCCCGCAGCGCATCGCGCAGATGAAGGCGGAGGCGGAGGCGGCGTGGCGCAAGTGCTACGAGGAGGCGTACGGCGTTCCGCTCGAATATCTCCCCGATCGCCGCACCCCGCGGGAGTGAGCTGAAAAGTCCCCGCCAAACAACGGCATATCGATTACGCAATCACGCGCCGCCCCGCGAAAAATTTCGCAGGGCGGCGTTTCGTTATTAAATTTTCGGGCGTTCAGGAACGGAATACCGCGCGGGGCAAGCCCCGCGCGGCAAAAGGGAACGATGAAGAATGGTCATATCAGGCAGACTGCTTTTCGGGCGTCGGGTCGGCTTCGTCGTCCGGCTTTTCCAGCGCTGCGCTCGCCTTTTCCGCCTCGTCGGCGGCAGATTCATAGTGCTGGCGTTCGCTTTGTTCCCACGCGAGACGGTTGTGCTTTTTCGCGCGGATACGGCTCTGAATAAAGATGGGCAGGTATTCCAGAAGATAGAAGGGGGAGAAAAACAGCATTGCGATGCGTTCGCCCACCGAGATCACCTCGAACGCCTCGCGGCTCGCAATGAAGGCGAGCGTGGAGTAGGTGAAGAGGAGCAGATACAGGATTCCGAACGGCATTCCCACGAGGAAGGTGAGCGATTTCACCCACAGCGCCGTCGCCCCCTGCGTGGCGTAAAAAATGGCAAGCGCGCAGCCCGCGAGCATTGTAACGATGGTGACCGCCGCGAACATCGCGAGCGGATAAATGCCGTACAGGCATTCGCGTTCCGCCTTGTTCATTTTTCCGCGCAGTTTCGCCTGTTCCAGAATGCGCTTTTTGTACTTTTCGTCGCACTGCGCGTAGCCCGTTACCCAGCGGAGACGGCGGTTGTAGTTGTCTCTGTGCCCGACCGCCTCCTCGGTGTACAGCACCGCGTAAGGGTAGTAGAAGGACTTGAACCCTTTGAGCAGGGAATCAAGCCGCAGTTCGTAGTCCTCCGTCAGCGAGCGGTAGGGCCAGCCGCCGATCTTTTCTACCAGTCTGCGGCGGATCATCATGCCCTGCCCCGTCAGCGCGAGCGGAATATCCTTTTCAATGCGCCAGCGGTTGCCCAGATCGTCGAGCATCGCCCACGTCAGCGCGGAATTGTTGGAAAACACCGTGCGCTTTGTTCTGTCCCCGAGGCAGTTTTTCATGTACTTGCGGGTGAGGAAGATGTCGTATTCCTCCCATTCGAGCGCGTTGTTCAGCTCCCGCATATAGGAGGGGGATAGCACGCCGTCCGCGTCGACGATGACGAACGCGTCGTAAGACGCCATCTCTTCGGGCGTGAGCGAGTGGAAGAACGCGTCCAAAACGTCGCCCTTGCACGTCTGTTCGGGGACGACGAGCACGCGCGCGCCCATCTCCTCCGCAATGCGGACGGTGGGGTCGTTTTCATCTTTGACGATGACGTTCACGTCGAACGGACCGTCGTAGTCCTGCCGTCTGATGGAGGCGAACAGATCGCCGATAACGGCGCTCTCGTTGCGCGCGGGAATGACGATCCCGATCTTCCGTTTCTCCTTCGCGTGCCGGTAGGGAGGTTTTTTGAAAGCGCATAAAAAGCCGATCAGCCGCGGGAAATACAGCACGACGGCGACGACGGAAAGAACGATATATGCGATGAGAAATCCCCCGTATAAGGTCATAGCAGAAATCTCTCCAAAGTGTTCCTTATTGCATTGCTCACATTATAGCCTATCGCGCGGGAAAATGCAACCCTTTTCCGTGATTTTGTCATAAAAAAATGTTACTTTACAATTTGGACAAACGCGGCGGCAAAGCGCCGTCGGACAGCCGCGCAATTTTTATACAGATATGAGGAAATTTGCCTTTTCATGCGAAAAATCCCGCTGCGGAACAGGGCGCAAAAAAACAGCCGCTCAAAGCGGCTGTTTCGCGTTTTCAAAAAGATGCGGCGGTCAGAACGCGCATTTCTCCGTAAGGAATGCGACGACCTCGTCGGCGTTCATGCGCACCTGCTCCATCGTGTCGCGGTCGCGCACGGTCACCGTGCCGTCTTGCAGGGTATCGAAGTCCACGGTCAGGCAGTATGGCGTGCCGATCTCGTCCTGACGGCGGTAGCGTTTGCCGATCGAACCTGCCTCGTCGTAGGTGACGAGGAAGTGTTTTTTGAGCTTTTGCAGCAGTTCCTTCGCCTGCGGCGCAAGACCCTTTTGCAGGGGCAGGACGGCGGCTTTGTACGCCGCGATCGCGGGGTGGAAACGCATGACGTTACGGACTTCGCCGTTTTCCAGCGTCTCCTCGTCGTACGCTTCGCTCAGAGCCGCGAGCATGAGACGGTCCGCGCCGATGGAGTATTCGATCACATAGGGGATATACCGCTCCTGCGTGACGGGATCGACGTACGTCATCGACTTGCCCGAGTATTCCTGATGGCGGCTCAGGTCGTAGTCGGTGCGGTTGTGAATGCCGTTGAGTTCCGACCAGCCCATGGGGAAGTCGTACTGAATATCGCACGCCGCCTTGGCGTAGTGCGCGAGCTTATCGTGGTCGTGGAAGCGGAGGCGCTCCTCTTTGAATCCGAGATCCAGAAGGAACTGCCATGCGCGCTTTTTGTATTCGGCGTAGTACTCCTGATCGGTGCCTTCCTTGCAGAACCACTGGTGCTCCATCTGTTCGAACTCGATGGTACGGAAGATGAAGTTCCCGGGCGTGATCTCGTTGCGGAACGCCTTGCCCACCTGCGCGATGCCGAAGGGGACTTTGGCGCGCGTCGTGCGCTGCACGTTGAGGAAGTTGACGAACTCGCCCTGCGCCGTCTCGGGGCGCAGATAGATCTTGTTCTGGCTCTCGTCCGTCACGCCGCGCGACGTCTCGAACATGAGGTTGAACGTGCGGATGGGCGTCCAGTTGCACTTGCCGCAGATGGGGCAGCAGACGTGGTGCTCCTGAATGTACGCCTCCATCTCCTCGTTGGTCATGAGGTCGGAGTTGACCTTGCCCTTGGAGTGCGCCTCGATGAGGTTATCCGCGCGGTGGCGGCTCTTGCACTCCTTGCAGTCCATTTTGGGGTCGGAGAAGGACGCGGTATGCCCGCTCGCTTCCCAGACGCGCGCGTTCATCAGAATGGCGGCGTCCAGCCCGTAGGAGTTTTCGCTCTCCTGCACGAACCGCTTCCACCATGCGCGCTTGATGTTGTTTTTGATCTCCACGCCCACGGGGCCGTAGTCCCACGTGTTCCCCATGCCGCCGTAAATTTCGCTCCCGGGGAAGATGATGCCCCGTGCCTTGCACAGGGCGACGAGTTTGTCCATCGTCACAGCTCTTTTTGCCATTTCAAACACCTTTTTGCATTATTCTTTGATATTATAGCCGTTTTGCGCGGCAGGGTCAAGCGTTCGCGGGGCGCGCGCTATATTTTCAGCAAATAAAACAGTCTTCTTGCGGGAAGGACCGCGGCGAACGCCACGAGAAACCACCCGACGAGTTCCCACGCGGGCGCGTCGGGAAAGGCGAACGTGAGCGCGAGTGCGGCGCCCGTAAAGAGAAGTCCTGCGGGAATGCGCCACAGCCGACGCGGAAAGGGAACGTCCTTCGGCGCGGAGCAGAAGTCCTCCGCCGAGAACGCGAGCGCCGCGCCTGCCAGAAGCCCCGCCGCTTGCATATAGTCCGTTTCGGGGAAGAAGGGAGCGAGCGCCAGCGCGAGGATCGCCGCGCCGCAGGCGATCGGGAGCCGCGCGCCGTGCGCGCGGGTGTAGATCAGCTCCCAGCACACGGCGATCACGATCCCGAGGAACGCGCCGAGCAGCACGTCGGTGGGGTAGTGTACGCCGAAATAGAGCCGGGAGCACATCACGAGCAGCGCGGATATTGACGCGATCGCCCATATCCATGTCCGCCTTGCGCGCGCGGAAACGCCGCACAGGTAGTTTGCGGTGCATTGGCTGTGTCCGCTGGGGAAGGATACGTTATCGCCCAGCCCGACGGTGGAAAAGAGGGGCGTGTCCACGTCGAGGCGGCTCACCACGCCCGCCGCGTACGGGCGGGGGCGCGCCACCGCGAGTTTGAGCGCCACGTTGACGGGAAGAGAGGTGAGCGCCGAGAGCGCGAGCTGCTCGCCCGTGCGCGCGTTTGCGAGCCAATAGACGAGAATGACGACGGCTGCGAACACCGTCGGCTCTCCGAAGAGGGAGAAAAATCCGAAGATCCATGTCAGGGCGGGGCAGCGGATGGACTCGAAAAACTGTAAGATCGCCTGTTCCATGCGCAAATTATAGCACGTTCCGAGAAAAAATGCGCACGAAACGGTATCATTTTTATGAAAAATATGCTATAATCCTGAGGAGAGACTATTACAGGGGCGACCCGAAAGGAAGAAATATGGCGGAAGCGACGAATTTTATCGAACAGATCGTGGAAAACGACCTCGCGGAGGGCAGGATCAGCGCAGTGCAGACCCGATTCCCGCCCGAACCCAACGGCTATCTGCATATCGGACACGCGAAGAGCATGTTCGTCAATTTCGGTACGGCGGCAAAATACGGCGGCAAGTGCAATCTCTTTTTTGACGACACCAACCCCTCCAAGGAAAAGACGGAATTTGTCGACGCGATCCGCGCCGATATCCGCTGGATGGGTTATGAGTGGACGAAGGAGACGTACGCCTCCGATTATTTCGATACCATCTACGCCTATGCGGAGCGGCTGATCGAGGAGGGCAAGGCGTTTGTGTGCGACCTCTCGCCCGAGGAGATCAGGGCGACGCGCGGCACGCTCACCGAGCCGGGCGTCGAGAGCCCGTACAGAAACCGCACGCCCGAGGAGAATTTAGAGCTCTTCCGCAAGATGAAGGCGGGCGCGTACCGCGACGGCGAGAAGTGCCTGCGCGCCAAGATCGACATGGCGTCTCCCAACGTCAACCTGCGCGACCCCGTCATCTACCGCATTCTGCACGCGGCGCATCACCGCACGGGGGATAAGTGGTGCATCTATCCCATGTACGACTACGCGCACCCCATCTGCGACTATTTGCAGGGCGTGACGCACTCCCTCTGCACGCTGGAATTCGAGGATCACCGCCCGCTGTACGATTGGGTGGGCGTCACCCTCGGGTTTGACCCCAAGCCCCGCCAGATCGAATTCGCGCGGCTGAACATGACCAACCTCGTCATGAGCAAACGGTATCTGAAAAAGCTCGTGGAGGACGGTTCGGTGCATGGGTGGGATGATCCGCGTATGCCCACGCTCGCGGGACTGCGCAACCGCGGCATTCCCGCCGCGGCGATCCGCGATTTCTGCGCCCGCGCAGGCGTCGCCAAGGCAAATTCGGAGTGCGACGTGAGCTACTTCGAGGCGGTCGTGCGCGAGGACCTCAACGCGTCCGCGCCCCGAGCCATGGCGGTCGTCGATCCGCTCAGGCTCGTCATCACCAACTACGAGGGAAACGAAGAGGTGGATTTCGAGATCAACCAGCTCGACCTCGCTGCAGGCACGCGCAAAGTGACGTTCGGCAGGGAGCTGTATATCGAGCGCGCGGACTTCTCGCTCGATCCGCCCCCCAAATATCACCGCCTGAAAATCGGCGGCGTGGCGCGCCTGAAAAACGCCTATATCGTGCGGTGCGACGAGGCTGTCACCGACGAGGCGGGCAATGTGACGGAGATCCGTTGCACCTATCTTCCCGAGAGCCGCAGCGGACAGGATACGAGCGGCGTCAAGGCGAAAGGCGTGCTGCATTGGGTCAACGCCGCGACCTGCGCGGACGCTGTGCTCAAACAGTACGATCATCTCCTGAAGGACGCGGATTACGCGGGGCAGGATTTCTCCGAGCGCATGAACCTTTCGAGCGAGCACGTCTTTGCCGCGAAGGCGGAGCCGTACCTCGCCGAAGCGCCCGAAAATACCGCTTTCCAGCTTATGCGCACGGGTTATTATAAGACCTGCCGCGACGGCGGAAAGCTCTGCCTTTCGGAGATCGTTTCGCTCAAAGATAACTTCAACAAATAACCGCGGGAAACCGCAAAAATCCGGAAAGGAGGATCTGGAATGCCTGAATTTTTATCTACGGGACTCGGAATCGGGATCGTCGTCGGCGTGTGCGTGCTTGCGCTCATTCTCTTTCTGTACGGCGTTTTCCGCCGTTTTTCGCGCTGTTCGTGGCTCTCGTGGCAGATCCTCATAATTTTTGCCGCGACCTTCCTTCTGCGCTATCTGCCTGCAAGCGCGTCGGCGGGGGTGAACGCCGCCCTTGCGCCGATCGTTCTCTTCGCGGCGGTCGCGCTCGTGCTCGCCGTCGGCGGCTGGACGCGCCACGGACTGCTCGTTTACGCAAAACGTCCGCCCGCATTTTTCCGCTTTACCAACCGTTTTCTCGGCGGCGTGACGACCATTCTCAATTTCGTCGCCTTCTTCGTCGTCATCGGCGCGCCCGTTCTCGTCGCGCTGCCCCTGTTCGGCGTGAATTTCGCCGCGCTCGCTCCGCTCTATCAGAGCGCAGTCTGGGTGAATTTTGCCGCGCCGCACGCGTTTGACCTCGTCGTCATCGCGGTCTGCGTGCTCATGGTGCGCTGCGGCTACCGCGTAGGGTTGCTGCGCTCTCTGTGGGCGATCCTCACCGTGTTGCTCTGCTTCGGTTCGCTCGTGTTTGCCGTGTTCCTCGCCAACAAAGTTCCTTTCCTTGTGAATTGGGCGAATACGCTTGCGGGGAACTTCGCCTCGCTCGGTTCGTACGCCTCCGTCGTCGGAAAGGCGATCGTGGCGGGCGTGTGTTTTGTTATCCTGCTCATCGTCATCATTCTCATTTCCGCGCTCATCAACATGCTCATGAAAAAACTGCGCACGCCCACGGCGCTCCGCGCCATCGACGGCGCGCTGCTTGCAATCATCTTCGGGGCGATCTTCTTTGCGATCGCCTTCGGGATCGACTTCGGCGTGTACTATTTCGCGCACGGCGGGCTGAAAAATGCTTTCGGTGCGGTCGCGGGCGCGGCAGGCTCCGTTGCGGCGGGCGGTGCGGACGCGTTGCAGGGCGCGCTGGACAGCGTGTCCGCCGTCATGCAGCGCATCGAACAGCTTTTCCTCTCGTCGCCGCTCTCGGCGCGGCTGTATAACTACAATCCGCTGCTCCTTTTGGGGCAGGGATAATTTCCCGCCCGTCGGCGCATACTGAACGCCGAGGAGGGGAGAGTTTTTGGAGGAGGACGCGCGCGATTTGCTGGCGGCGGTCAACGCGCTCTGCGACGGCGCGGGCTGGCGCATTCTGGACGAATCGGAGCTTTCCGCGCTTCTGCCGCACGGCTGTGCGGAGGGGATCGCCGTCACGCTCGAACGGTTGGAGGCGCGCCGTCTCATCGACGTGCGCTATGCCGACGGCGGAACGTACTGCATCAGGTCGCTTCCCGCGGGGCGGGCGTACGCCGCGCGCATACGCGAAGAGGCGGCTTCTGCGGAATTCCGCGTCCGCCGCGTATTCCGCACCGCGTTTTTGGGCGGACTTGCGGGCGCGTTCGTCGGCGCGCTGCTGGCGTTTCTGCTCTCTCTCCTGTGGTGAACGGTATGGCAAACGGAATGCTGCGGAGGGGAAGGGAACGGGAGGTCATGCGCGCGCTTTTAACGCTGTCGGCGGGGAAGGAGCGTTTTCTCGCCTCGCCCAAGGAGATCGCGGCGCTCATGCCCCCCGGGAAAACGCCTGCGGAAGAGGAGCTGGAAAAGGAGCTTGCCGCGCTCGCCGAGAACGGGTATGTGGACTACGTTGCCACCGACCGCAAGGGGGAGCGCACCTATGTGCTCGAACTGAGCCGGAAGGGCGCGGACTATTTCCGTGAAGAGCGCGATTCCCGTCGGCGGTTCGCCCTGCGGATCGCGGTGGCTGCGCTCTGCGGCGCGGCGTCCGCGCTCGCGGGTTTTCTGCTCAAACTCCTGTTTTCATAACGTCCGCGGCGAACTTGCGCGCGGATTTTTTTCTTCTTCCGCCACGAAACCTTGACAAATTTCCGCATTTGCGCTATCATAGAGAAGCAAACTTTTGTTTGTTTCTCACCCGTCTTTTCCCCGCCCCGCGCGCGGAAAAACGTGTGAATACGTTTTAAACGCAGATTTAAGGGAGGCGCCCCGCAGGGGCGGTGGGAGTAACTCCCTCAGTCGCTTCGCGACAGCTCCCTCGTAGAGGGAGCCAAGGGCAAGGTGCTGAAAAAGCTATAAATCACAGATACAAGGAATGTTTCTGAGTTGCAAAAGGCGTCACTGTGTTATGCCTTTTGTTATAAATCACTTACGCAAGGAGGCTGCGCCTCCGCCCGCGCCCTCAATTTGCCGCTTGCGGCTTTTGCGGAAGAGTGAGATAACGCGCGCTATAATGTTGCGATTTGCGCGGCAGAGAGGTGAGCGCGTACGTTATGCCGTCCGACGCGAAGCGGCGCACGAGCATAGCCGAAGTACAGCCCCTGTGGGGCTTCGGCGTATGCGCGAACTAAGAAATTGCGATTTCAGCGGCAATTTCGTGACCGAGGCGGCACATTACCTTGGTGCCGCCGAGACAACAGAACGCAGAGCCGCAGGTGAACGTTGGGTTTCTCTGAAAATCACGAAGTTTTTCCGCGTCAGTTCGCGGAAAAACTGTGAGGATATTTTTATGGAGCATCACGAATTCAGACTGCACGCGCCGTTTGCGCCCACGGGCGATCAGCCGCAGGCGATCCAAAAACTCACCGAGGGCGTTCTGGACGGGATCCGCACGCAGGTCCTCGTCGGGGTCACGGGCAGCGGCAAAACGTTCACGATGGCGAACGTCATTCAGAACGTGGGGCGTCCCACGCTCGTCATCGCGCACAATAAAACGCTTGCCGCCCAGCTCTGGGGCGAGTTCCGCGCCTTTTTCCCCGAAAATCGCGTGGAGTATTTCGTCTCCTATTACGACTACTATCAGCCCGAAAGCTACATTCCGCAGACGGATACCTACATTGAAAAAGATCTCTCGATGAACGACGAGATCGATAAACTCCGCAACGCCGCGACCTGTTCGCTGGGCGAGCGGGACGACGTCATCGTCGTCTCCTCCGTCTCGTGTATTTACGGCTTGGGTGCGCCCGAGGAGTTCTTCCGCCTTGGCATTTCGCTGCGCCCGGGGCAGGAGATGGCGCGCGACGAACTTCTCTCCCGCCTCGTGAACATACAATATTCGCGCAACGATACCGACTTCAAACGCTCCACCTTCCGCGTGCGGGGGGACGTGGTGGAGATCTTCCCCGCGTCCAACTCCGAAGTTGCCGTCCGCGTGGAATTTTTCGGCGACGAGATCGACTCCATCAGCGAGATCGACGTCGTGACGGGCAAGGCGATCAGCTCCCTCAAACACGCCGTCGTTTTCCCCGCCAGCCACTATGCGGTGGGAACGGAGCGGCTGCAAAGCGCGCTCTCCATGATCGAAGAGGATTTAAACGGCGAAGTCAAGGCGTTCGAGGACGCGGGTAAACTTCTGGAAGCGCAGCGGCTTTCTCAGCGCACGCGGCATGATCTGGAGATGATGCGCGAGATTGGCTACTGTTCGGGCGTAGAGAATTATTCCCGCTATTTCGACGGCCGTTCGCCCGGGGAGCCGTCCTTTACCCTGCTCGATTACTTTCCCAAAGATTTTCTCGTGTTTATCGACGAGAGCCACATGACCATTCCGCAGATCCGCGCCATGTACCACGGCGATCTGTCGCGCAAGACCAATCTTGTCGAGTACGGATTCCGCATGAAATCCGCCTACGACAACCGCCCGCTCACGTTTGAGGAGTTTGACGCGCGCGTGCCGCAGATGATCTGCGTTTCGGCGACGCCCGCGCCCTACGAATTGGAGCAGGCGGGGCAGGTCGTGGAACAGCTCATCCGCCCCACGGGGCTTCTGGATCCGCCCGTCACCGTGAAACCCACGAAGGGGCAGATCGACGATCTTCTCTCCGAGGTGCATACCGTCGTGAACGCGGGCGGGCGCGTGCTCGTCACCACGCTCACCAAGCGCATGGCGGAGAGCCTGACCGACTATCTGAAAGAGAGCGGCGTCAAGGTGCGCTATATGCACTCCGATGTGGATACGTTGGAGCGCATCGACATCGTCAACGGACTGCGCGCGGGCGAGTTTGACGTTCTGTGCGGCATCAACCTGCTGCGCGAGGGGCTGGACCTGCCTGAGGTGCGCCTCGTCGCCATTCTCGACGCCGACAAAGAGGGCTTTCTCCGCAGCGAGACGTCGCTTGTGCAGACGATCGGGCGCGCCGCGCGCAATGCGGAGGGGCGCGTCATCATGTATGCGGACAGCATGACGGGGAGCATGGAGCGCGCCATCGGCGAGACCAACCGCCGCCGCGCCATTCAGCAGCAGTACAATGAGGAACACCATATCGTGCCTAAGACCGTCGTCAAGAAGGTCGCCGAGACGCTCGCTGTCACGGGCAAGGCGAAAAAGACCGCCGAGATCAAGAAGGCGGATATTCCCGACGAGATCGAAAAACTCAAAGGTCTGATGAAGTCGGCTTCCGCGCAGCTCGATTTCGAGCGCGCGATCGAGATAAGGGAGCGGATTGCGGAGTTACGCAAATAACTCCGCCAATAGTTTGAAAAGCATTTCTCGCGTGATACTTTGTCGCCTTTACGCACGCCTCAGTCATGTACGTCTCTGTACACTCCTTTCGGCGTTTGCGCAGGCTCCTCGTCTGACGCGGAACTGCTTTCCAAACGGGGGCGAACGCGCAATCCATTGTCGGGCTTACGGTTTTTCTCGGTCATGTACGTCTTTGTACACTCCCGTCGAAAAATCCGCGCCCTCCGCGCCTTGCGCGCGGCTTCGGCGCAAACGACACCTTTCGGCGTTTGCGCAGGCTCCTCGTCTGACGCGGAACTGCTTTCCAAACGGGAGCGAACGCGCAATCCGTTGTCGGGCTTGCGCGCGGCTTCGGCGCAAACGGCAGGCAATTCCCGCGCGATACTTTGTCGCCTTTCGGCGTTACCATGTCCGCAACGGGTGCGGCAGGCGCGCCATGTCCGCCTCGGGCATGGTCTGCCCGATCAATTTTACAATCGAAAAGGAGAGTGGTCAAATATGAAAATCGCCGTAGACATTGACGACACCTTGAATATTCTCGAACGCGTGCGCTATGCGGGGGAGTATATCCGCCGAAATCAGCTTCCGTTCACACTCAAAGATCCCGACGCGAACGCGTTCGTCGACGTGTACGATTGGACGCTGGACGACGTTTTGAAGTTCGTGCGCGAGGGCGGCGGCATCACCGCGTTCACCGACGCGCCCGTCCGCAAGGGCGCGCGCGAGGCGCTTGCACGCTGGAAGGAGGAGGGGCATGAGATCGTCATTCTCACCGCCCGCCTGCCTTCGTGGTTCGCAAATCCCGAAAAAATATCCCGCGACTGGCTGGAAAAGCGGCGCATTCCGTACGACGAACTCGTCGCCGACTGTCAGGACAAGGGAAAATACTGCGAGGAACATCGTATCGACGTGCTCATCGACGACCGCATCGAGCACTGTCTCGCCGCGCAGAGCCGCGGCGTGACTGCCGTACTCGCGGTGACGAAAGCGACCGTCTCGCGGGCGCGCGAAGTGCGTTACGGCGGCGCGAATTGGAAGCAGATCGACATGGCGGTACACCACATTGCGGGGCTGATCGCCCGCAGGAACGCGCTGTGAGCCGTGCCGGACAGACCGATCTTGCGGATGCGGAATAGAGCGGGCGGCACGGATACGCTCGTGCGGCAGCAACTTTTTGGAACAAACTCATAAATCGGTACATATCAACAGGCTATGAACTTCGTCAAAGAAATCTTTATCAAGGGCGCAAAGGAAAACAATCTCAAAAATATCGACGTACACATTCCGCGCGATACGCTCACCGTATTCACGGGACTTTCGGGCAGCGGCAAATCGACGCTCGCGTTCGATACCATCTTCGCCGAAGGGCAGCGGCGGTACATGGAGAGCCTCTCCTCGTACGCCCGCCAATTCCTCGGCATGATGGAAAAGCCCGACGTGGAGAGCATCGAAGGACTTTCCCCCGCGATCTCCATCGACCAGAAAACGACTTCGCACAACCCCCGCTCCACGGTGGGAACGGTCACGGAGATCTACGACTATCTCCGCCTTCTTTACGCGCGCGTCGGCACGCCGCACTGCCCCAACTGCGGCAGGGAGATCAGGCGGCAGACGGTGGATGAGATCGCCGACCGCGTCATGGAACTGCCCGAGGGGAGCAAGATCATGGTGGAAGCGCCCGTCGTGCGCGGCAGAAAGGGCGAGTACGTCAAGGAGCTTGCCTCCTACCGCAAGAGCGGGTACGTCCGGGTCAAGATCGACGGCAGCGTGTACGACCTCGGGGAAGAGATCAGGCTCGATAAAAATATCAAACACGATATCGGCGTCGTGGTGGACCGCCTCGTCGTGAAAGAGGGCATTTTGAAGCGCCTTACCGAGAGTTTGGAGACCGCGCTCCGCCTTGCGGACGGGCTTGTCGTCATCGACTGCGGCGGCGAGGAGACGCTCTATTCCTCCCGCTATTCCTGCCCCGACTGCAACATCTCGATCGAGGAGATCGAGCCGCGGCTCTTCTCCTTCAACACGCCGTGGGGCGCGTGTCCCGCGTGTACGGGGCTGGGGTTCCAACAGGCGGTGGACGCCGATCTCATCTGTCCCGACCGCACCAAGACGCTGCGCGAGGGCGCGATCCGCATCAGCGGGTGGAATCTCGATTCCTCCGCCGTCACGCAGATGTATCTCGAAGGGCTTTCCCGCCACTACGGGTTCTCGCTCGACGTCCCCGTCAAGGATCTCCCCAAAGAGGTGTTCGACCTGCTCATGTACGGCAACGACGGCGAGAAGATCGATCTCGACTACCGCACGCGCACCTATCATTCGAGCTACAAGAGCGCGTGGGAGGGGTTCGTCAACAATTTGCAGCGGCGCTACAACCAGACGAGTTCCGTGGGCGTGAAGTGGGATATCGAACGCTATATGCGCACGTCGGATTGCCCCGTCTGCCACGGGAAACGGCTGAAAAAGGAGGCGCTCGCGGTCACGGTGGGGGGCAAAAATATTGCCGAGGTGTGCGAACTGCCCGTAAAGGACCTGCTCGTCTTTCTCGACGGGCTTGCGCTCACGCCCGCCCGGCACGCCATTGCCGACGTCATTCTGCGCGAGATCAGGAGCCGTATCAGCTTCCTCGTCAACGTGGGGCTGGACTATCTCACCCTTGCGCGGAGCGCGGCGACGCTCTCGGGCGGCGAGAGCCAGCGTATCCGCCTCGCAACGCAGATCGGTTCCGCGCTCTCGGGCGTTCTGTATATCCTCGACGAGCCGTCCATCGGACTGCACCAGCGCGATAACGACAGGCTGCTCGCCTCCCTCAAAGGGCTGCGCGATCTCGGGAATACGCTCATCGTCGTCGAGCACGACGAGGATACCATGCGGGCGGCGGACTATATTGTGGATATCGGACCCAAGGCGGGCGTACACGGCGGAGAGGTCGTCGCCTGCGGCACGGTTGAGGACATCATGAACGAGCCGCGCTCGATCACGGGGGACTACCTCGCGGGGCGGCGGAAGATCGCCGTTCCCGCCGTGCGCAAGAAGCCGGACGGCAGGTGGTTCACGGTGGAGGACTGCCGCCAGAACAATCTGAAAGGCATTGCCGCGTCCGTTCCCGCGGGACTGATGACGGCGGTCACGGGCGTGAGCGGGTCGGGCAAAAGCTCGCTCGTCAACGAGATCATTCTGCCCATTCTCGCAAACAATCTCAACGGCGCGCGCCAGCCGACGGGCAAGAGCGGCGCGTTTTCGGGCTTGGAGCATTTTGATAAGGTCATCGCCATCGACCAATCTCCCATCGGCAGAACGCCGCGCTCCAATCCCGCCACATACACGGGGGTGTTCACCGCCATCCGCGATCTGTTCGCGGCGACGCCCGACGCCAAGGCGATGGGGTTCAAGTCGGGGCGGTTCTCCTTCAACGTGGCGGGCGGACGGTGCGAAAACTGTTCGGGCGACGGCATCATGAAGATCGAAATGCACTTCCTGCCCGACGTGTACGTCCCCTGCGAGGTCTGCGGCGGCAAACGCTACAACCGCGAGACGCTCGAAGTCAAGTACAAGGGCAAGTCGATCGCCGACGTGCTGGATATGACGGTGGAGGAGGCGTGCGAGTTCTTCCGCAACCTGCCGTCCATCTACAACAAACTTGCAACGCTCAACGAGGTGGGGCTGGGGTATATCCGTCTGGGGCAGAGCGCAACCACGCTTTCGGGCGGCGAGGCGCAGCGCGTCAAGCTCGCCACGGAGCTTTCAAAGCGGTCCACGGGGCGCACCTTCTATATCCTCGACGAACCGACTACGGGACTGCACAGCTACGACGTGGAAAAGCTCGTGAATATCCTTCTGCGCCTGCGCGACGGCGGGAACACGGTGCTCGTCATCGAGCATAACCTCGACGTCATCAAAGTCGCCGACTATCTCATCGATCTCGGACCGGAAGGCGGCGACGGCGGCGGCACGATCGTCTGCACGGGTTCGCCCGAGGAAGTCGCCGCGTGCGAGAAGAGCTATACGGGGCAGTTTTTGAAGAAAATGCTGTAAAGGTTCACAGATTTTTCCCGAACTGACGGGAAAAATCTTCGTGAGTTTTAGGAGAACCCCGTGTTCGCTGACGCTCTGCACGCGGTTTTCCTCGGCGGCGTTTATGGCAACATAATGGCAACGCCGCATTCACTCTTTCGCCGTAAGTCGCAAGCGGCAAATTAAAGGCGCGGGCGGAGGCGCAGCCTCCTTACGCGAGTGATTTTAGATTTTTCCTCTTTTCATGAGGTCGCCGAGGGGAAATAAGATTCAAAGGAAGTATCGGTTATGAGTATCAACCAGACCATGCGGCGGCTGGGCGAGGAACGCTCGGTCATCCGCGAAATTTTTGAATACGGCAATGCGCGCAAAAAGGAGATCGGCGCGGACAAGGTGTTCGATTTCTCGCTCGGGAATCCCAGCGTTGCGCCGCCGCCCGAAGTCAATGCGGAGATCGTCCGTCTCGTCGCGGAAACGCCCTCGGTGCAGCTTCATGGCTACACTTCCGCGGCGGGTGCGCCCGAAGTGCGCGCGGCGGTTGCGGAGTATCTTCAAACGGCGTTCGGCGCACCCGTGTCCGCGTCCCGCGTCTACATGACGTGCGGCGCGGCGGCGTCGCTCACGATTTCGCTTGCCGCCATGTCCGAGGCGGGGGACGAATTCGTCGTCGTCGCGCCCTACTTCCCCGAGTACCGCGTCTTTATCCAGCGGGCGGGCGGGAAGGTCGTCGAGGCGAAGGCGGCGGCGGACTTCCATCTCGATCTCGCCGCGCTCGATCGTGCGATCGGCGCGCGGACCAAAGCTGTCATTCTCAATTCGCCCAACAATCCCACGGGCGCGGTGTACGGGCGGGCGGAGTTGCAGGCGCTCGCCGCGCTCCTGAACAAAAAGAGCGCCGAAAAGGGCGCGCCCGTCTATCTCATCGCCGACGAGCCGTACCGCGAACTCACCTACGGCGCGGAAGTCGCGTGCCTGCTCAACCTCTATCCGCATACCGTGCTTTGCTATTCGTTTTCCAAGTCGCTCTCGCTTGCGGGCGAGCGCATCGGCTATATCGCCGTTCCGGACGGCTGCTTTGACGCGGACGGACTGTTCGCCGCCGTGTGCGGGGCGGGACGCGCGCTCGGATACGTCTGCGCGCCCGCGCTCTTCCAGCGGGTGTGCGCGAAATGCCTCGGGAAATCGGGCGATATTGCCGCCTACCGCGAAAACCGCGATCTTCTGTGGAACGCGCTCCGTAAATACGGGTTCGAATGCGTTCCGCCTGAGGGCGCGTTCTACCTCTTTGTCAGATCGCCCGAGGCTGACGCAAAGCAATTCTGCGAGCGCGCGAAAAAGTACGAGCTTCTCCTCGTCCCGTCCGACAGTTTCGGTGTGAAGGGATATGTGCGCATTTCCTACTGCGTTGCGAAAGAGACGATTTTGAACGCGCTCCCCGCATTTCAAAAGCTGGCGGAAGAGTACGGATTGCAGCAGACAGAACAAGAATAAGATAACGCAAAGCGGCGCGCCGCGGGAAACTCCCGCGGCGCGCCGCTCTATAATGGAAGTTACATCGTCACCAGAAGCAGGACGAAGGGCAGGGTGACCACGGAGAGGATGGTTCCCGTGGAGAACGCCGCGGCGGAAAATTCCCGCTCGCCGTCCAGCTTTTCCGCAAAGGCAACCACGCTCGCCGCAGGCGGCATCGCCATGGCGATGACGGGCGTCAAAAGGACGTAGGGCGTCGCCTCGAACAATCCCGCCAGCTTGAAGGGGAGAATGAGCAGATAGGTGAGCGCCGCCGAAAGAATGAGCCGCACGAACGCCGCAAGGTAAATTTTCGGGTCGCCGAAGAGCTGTTTCGCGGGAAGTTCCGCCAGCCGCACGCCCACGACCATCATGGAGAGGGGCGCGGTCATGTTTCCCGTGTATTCCACGATCTGTTGCAGCTCGGCGACGGCTTCCATATCGAAAATATTGATCTGCGGCACGAGGAACAGCAGGAATCCGATGAGCGAACCTACCGTGCAGGGGTTTAAAAGCGCCTTTTTCAGGGAGATCTGCTTTTTATCCTGCGTCATGAGGTATGCGCCCAACGTCCAGAGAATGAGATTGAACGCTACCGAAAAGACGATCATGTACATGGTCGCCTCGGCGTTGCCGTCGGTAAACATATCGATGAAGGGGATCCCGATGAACGCGCAGTTGGAGAAGGCGCTCACGAACACGAGCACGTCGCGCTGCCGCCGCTCCTCGGGCTTTTTCATGTAGCGGAAGATGAGCATTGCCGCGCCCCACGTGAGGAACACCGCCGCCGCCGAGAAGAGGAACACCCACAGGAAATTGAGAAGCACCGCGCCCGTCGGGGCGATGGGGTCTACGGCGAACGCCTTTACGATGAGCGCGGGCTGCGCGACGCACAGAAGAATGTTGGAGATGGAGTACAGGCTGTCCGAGCGGACGAGGTTGGTCTTTCTGAGAACAAACCCCGGCACGGCGAACGCGAACAGCACCAGCATGATGATAAGGACTTTTAAAATGATCTGCGCCATATTCTCTCCTTTTTTCCGCACGGAATTATAGCACCGAATCCGCGAACAGGCAAGAAAAATTGTGCGGCAAACGGACAAAAAAATTAAATTATAAAAGAAACGGGCCGGAAAAGCGGCAAAACGGCAGTGTAAACGGAAGCGGATAAACGGGGACGGCGTATATCGGAAGCCTGATGCGCGGCGGTATGACATAATCGCGATTGCGCATACTTGTTTAAAGGGATCGCGGTCAATGCTGTTCTGTCGGCAGCCGTGTCGCTGTTGACGGCGTATTTTATCATAAATCTGCATGACAGAGTCATGAAAATCAGGTACGGAGCAATGGTTTTTTTACAAAAAGACGAAACCGAAAGGAGTTTCCTTTTTTGACAGATATTTTGCGACGAGTCGTAAAATTTAAGAATATTATCAAGAAAAATGACAATGAAACGGGCGGCGGGCTTTTTCTTCGGGGTAATTTCGGCAAAACACTTGCTAATAAGGTAAAGCTTTGGTATAATGGTATCGGAGATTTTGTCTCCAAATTTTGCACGCTCTGAAATCGCATGAGAACGTTTCGAACAGATGGTTTCGTATAGGTGCATCTATTGTTTTTAAAAGACTGAGCGGTAGGAAGGACTTGATCTAAGGAAGGAGTCGTTGCTTACAATAGATATAATGAATTATGAATATACACGATGTAATAACTGATAATATGTTTAACTATGCGCACACGATAGTTCCTCTAAATAAGGTTGTGTATCCGTGGGAGTTTCTTGCGCATATACATGAATTTATTCTTGCATGGAAGCCCGGCGATGATAACTTCTTTGATTTAGGAGGCGCCCGTTGGGCACACAAGACTGCACGTATTGATGGCAGCGCCAAGATTGATGGTCCGTGTATCATCGGAGCGAATACAGAGGTACGGCAATGTGGTTTCATCCGCGGAGATGCGATTGTTGGCGACGGGTGTGTGGTCGGTAATTCTACCGAGTTAAAGAACGTAATTTTATTTGATGGCGTGCAGGTCCCGCATTATAATTATGTGGGGGACAGTATTCTTGGTTATAAATCGCATATGGGAGCGGGGGCGGTAACCTCCAATGTTAAATCAGACAAGACAGAAGTTTGTATCCGTTGCGGAGAGAGCCGAATCCCCACCGGGTACAAAAAAATAGGGGCGATTTTAGGTGATTATGTAGAGATCGGCTGCAATTGCGTACTTAACCCGGGCACAATTATCGGCAGGAATACCAATATTTACCCGCTTTCATCTGTGCGAGGAGTAGTTCCTGCAAACAGCATTTACAAGACGGCAGAAATAATCATTTCCAAGAGGGACGGATGAGTAAATATTTTGGGACGGATGGCTTTCGAGGTGAAGCAAACGTAACGCTTTCAGCAGAGCAGGCGTTTTCAGTCGGGCGTTTTTTGGGCGCTTATTACAACAAGATTCATTCGGCCATGCCGGTTGGTGGGCGTGCTCGCGTCGTAATCGGAAAGGATACGCGTAGATCGAGCTATATGTTTGAATATTCGCTTATTGCAGGGCTTCTTGCCTCAGGAGCGGATGCTTATATGTTGCACGTCACTACAACGCCGTCTGTAGCGTATATTGTTCGCACCGACAAGTTCGATTGTGGTATTATGATCTCCGCAAGCCATAATCCTTATTACGATAATGGAATTAAACTTATCAACGGCGACGGCGAGAAGATGGACGAAGATATGATTGCGCTTGTAGAAGCGTATTTAGATGGAGAATCTCAGCTGTTTCCGAACGGAGCGCCAAATGCAACACGCAATAATATCGGAAAGACGGTAGATTATGTTTCGGGCAGGAATCGTTATATTGCCTATCTTATCGCGCTCGGGCGATATTCCTTTCAAGGAAAGCGGATCGGGCTGGACTGTGCGAACGGAAGTGCGTGGTATATTGCAAAAGCCGTTTTTGATGCGCTTGGCGCAACAACATATCTTCTTAACGCATCGCCGAATGGATTAAATATTAATGAAAATGCCGGATCTACACATATAGAATCTTTGCAGAGATTTGTTTTGGAGAACAACCTTGATATTGGATTTGCATACGACGGTGACGCGGATCGATGTCTGTGTGTAGATGAAAAAGGTAATGTCATTGATGGTGATCAGATTCTTTATATTTGCGGCAAATATATGCATGAGACCGGAGAGCTGGTCACCAATACCGTTGTGACGACGGTTATGTCCAATTTAGGATTGTATAAGGCATTTGATGCATTGGGGATAGGCTATGAAAAGACGGAAGTTGGAGATAAATATGTCTATGAATGTATGAAAAAGGAAGGGCATTTTTTAGGCGGCGAACAATCCGGACACATTATTTTTTCAAAGTATGCAACTACGGGAGATGGACTTCTGACGAGCCTTAAAATCATGGAAATTATGATCGCAAAAGGTAGCCCTGTCTCCAAACTCGCAAGCGAGTTGACGCTTTTTCCACAGGTTCTCGTCAACTTGAAAGTGGATGATAAACAGACGGTTTTGGGTGACAAAGATATTGTTGCGTGCATCAATAATATACAAAAAATATTAGGGAAAAACGCTCGCGTCCTTGTCCGCGCTTCGGGAACGGAACCATTGATCCGGATAATGATCGAAGCAGAAACGAAAGAAATTTGCAATCGTTTTGCGGAACAGATAATGACGAAAATCAAAGAGAAAGGATTCACAAGATAAAGCTTTATGTGTGGAATTGTTGGTTATGTTGGGAAGAAACAGGCGGCGCCCATTCTTCTCAATGGACTGAAAAAACTGGAATACCGCGGCTATGATTCCGCTGGGATTGCCGTACGAAATCACGATAGTAAAGTGGTTGTCGTGAAAACGCGGGGAAAGCTAATGAATCTCAGCGAAAAAATCAATGACGGTTTGTCCTTAAACGGGTGTTGCGGTATCGGGCATACGAGATGGGCAACGCACGGAGAACCTTCGGTTGTTAATGCTCATCCACATGTCAGCGACGATAATTGCGTTGTTGGTGTTCATAACGGCATAATTGAAAACTTTCGTGAACTGAAAGAGAAGCTTCTGCATAAAGGTTATACGTTTTATTCACAAACTGATACAGAAGTTCTCATAAAACTTATCGATTATTATTATAAGAAATATCAAATAGGACCGATTGATGCCCTTGCTAAAACAATGGTGCGGGTTCGTGGATCATATGCCTTGGCGGTTATGTTTAGGGATTATCCGGATGCAATTTACGTGGCACGAAAGGATAGTCCGATGGTCATTGGCGTAACGGATGAAGGAACATATCTCGCCTCGGATGTCCCTGCAATCCTTGATTATACGCGGGAGATATTCTATATCGATAACCTTCAGATGGCATGTCTTACGGCGGAGAATGCGACATTTTATAATTTGAACGGAGACGTTGTTCAGAACGAAAGCGTTTGTATCGATTGGGATGCGGAGAGCACCGAAAATGGCGGATATGCGCATTTCATGATGAAGGAGATTTGCGATCAGCCGCTTGTGGTGGAGAATACGCTTCGCGCAATTGTAAAAAATGAACGTATAGACTTAGGGGAATCTGGACCGACACAAGAGGAGTGGAAGAAGATAAGTGAGATTACTGTTGTAGCTTGCGGATCGGCGTATCATGCGGGAGTTGTTCTCCAATATGTTTTGGAGGACTTAGTCCGCATTCCTGTGCGCGTGGAGCTGGCTTCAGAATTCCGTTATCGGAATCCCATTCTTACGGAAAATGCGCTGGTTATAGCAATTAGCCAGTCAGGCGAGACGGCAGATACGCTTGCGGCAATCAGGCTGGCAAAAGAGCGGAAGATATTGACGTTAGCTATCGTGAATGTAGTAGGCTCATCCATAGCTCGTGAGGCGGATAGGGTTTTATATACCAAAGCAGGACCAGAGATCTCAGTCGCAACCACGAAGGCATATTCGGCACAGCTCATTGCAGGCTATGCTCTTTCAATTTCTGCGGCTAAGGCAAGGGGTTGTTTAAGCGTCGCAGATGAAGAGAAATTAATAAAGGAGCTGTTCTCCATCCCTAGAAAAATTAAGCGGATTCTTGAAGACGAAAAAACAGTACAATGGCTGGCAACAAAGATTGCCGCCAAGTCAAATATTTTTTTCGTTGGAAGAGGAATTGATTATGCGATTTGCATGGAAGGCAGTTTGAAGCTGAAAGAGATCAGTTATATCCATTCGGAGGCGTATGCAGCCGGAGAGTTGAAGCACGGCACGATCAGTCTTATTGAGGATGGAACGATTGTTGTCGGGGTGCTTACACAGGACAGGCTGGAAGAAAAGACGATCAGCAATATGGTCGAAGTCAAGAGCCGTGGCGGGTATTTAGTTGCAGTGGCAAAATATGGAGATTATAATATCGAAAATATAGTTGATTGCGTACTGTATGTTCCCACAACGGAGAGTTACTTTACAGCAAGCCTTGCTGTCATTCCCTTACAGCTTTTGAGCTATTATGTAAGCGTAAACAAGGGTGTGGATGTGGATAAGCCGCGCAACCTTGCAAAGAGCGTTACAGTGGAATGAGGGGTAAGACAATGAAAACTTTTGCAGTGATCATGGCAGGCGGGGGCGGAACGCGCTTCTGGCCGCTTTCGAGAAAGGAAACCCCCAAGCAGCTCCTCAATCTGAGCGGCAAGGACGCAATGGTCAACGAGACCATCGCGCGGCTCAGGCGCATTGCGGAGCGGGAGAACATTTTTATCGTCACCAACCGCACGCAGGCAGAGAAAATGGCGGCGCTGACGGCGGACAGACTCCCCGTGGAAAACATTCTCAAAGAGCCTTCCGCGCGCAATACGGCGGCGTGCGTGGGGTACGCCGCAATGAAGATTTACAAAACGTACGGCGACGGCGTGATGGTCGTCACGCCGTCCGACGCATATATCCGCGACGAGGCGGAGTACGCCCGCGTGCTGCAAACCGCCGTTCGGGCGGCGGAGAAGAGCGACGTGCTCGTGACGGTGGGCATCACGCCGACCTTCCCCGCAACGGGCTACGGCTATATCAATTTCACAAAGAGCGGCGAAGCCGTCAAAAAGGTCAGAAAGTTTGTGGAAAAACCTGACCTTGCAACGGCGGAACGATATGTTTCAAGCGGCGATTACGTCTGGAACAGCGGCGTGTTCGTCTGGAAAGCGTCCGTGATTCTGGAAAAATTCAGAACGATTCTTCCCGACATTTACGCCGATCTTGAAACGATCGCCGCCGCGTTCGGCACGCCGGTCGAGGAAAAGGTCTTAAACGAGGTATATCCGAAGATCCGCTCCATTTCCGTCGACTACGGCATTATGGAGAAGACGGACGGCATTCTCGTTGTCCCGGGCGAGTTCGGCTGGAACGACGTCGGGAGCTGGGATATGATGAACGTTCTCCATAAAGAGGACGGGCAGGGCAACATCGCCGTCGGCGACGCGCTCCTTATCGACAGCAAAAATACGACGGTCTATTCGGGCGGACGGCTGGTCGCCGTCGTCGGGGCGGACGACCTCGTCGTCGTGGAGACGCCGGACGCGGTCATGGTATGCCCCAAATCCAAGGCGCAGGACGTGAAAAAGATCGTGGATGCGCTCAAAGAACAGAACAGGACGGATAAGCTGTAAGATGGACGTTTTGGAAGAGTACAACAGGTGGTGTTCCGACCCGATCTTTGACGCGGCGACGCAGGCGGAACTCAAAGCGATCTCGGACGAAAAGGAGATCGCCGACCGCTTTTATAAAAATCTCTCGTTCGGGACGGGCGGACTGCGCGGCATGATCGGCGCGGGGACCAACCGTATGAATATTTACACCGTCGGCAAGGCGACGCAGGGACTTGCGGATTTCATCAATTCCGAGACAAAGAACGGCTCGGTCGCGATCGCGTACGACAGCCGCAGAATGTCTCCCGAATTCGCCATGCGCGCGGCGTGTATTCTTGCGGCGAACGGGATCAGAACGTATCTCTTTGAATCGCTCCGCCCCACGCCCGAGTTGTCCTTTGCGGTGCGCCATCTCGGCGCAACGGCGGGCATCGTCATCACGGCGAGCCACAATCCGCCGCAGTACAACGGCTATAAAGTGTATTGGAGCGACGGCGGGCAGATCGTTCCGCCCTACGATAAAAAGATCATCGACTGCGTGAACGCGGTCACGGATTATGGCGCGGTCCGTACCATGTCCGAACAGGCGGCGAAGGAGCAGGGGTTTCTGCGCATCGTCGGAAAAGAGGTGGACGACGCGTACATGGCTGCCCTGAAAACCGTCGTGCTAAATCCCGACGTCATCAGAAAGATGGCGAAAGACATCAAAATCGTATACACGCCGCTCAACGGCACGGGATACGTCCCCGTGACGCGCGTTCTTCGGGAGCTCGGATTTGAAAAGGTGTGGGTCGTTCCCGAGCAGGCTGCTCCGGACGGGAATTTCCCCACCCTCCGCTATCCCAACCCCGAAGACCCCGCCGCGTTCGACTATGCGCTGAAACTTGCGAAGGAAGTGGACGCAGACCTCGTGCTTGCGACCGACCCCGACGCGGACCGTCTCGGCGTATATGCCAAGGACTCCGCGACGGGCGAATATATGTCCTTTACGGGCAACATGAGCGGACTTCTCATCGCCGAATACGAGCTTTCGCAGCGCGCGGCAAAGGGGCTTCTGCCCGCAGACAGGGCGGACGGCGCGCTGGTCACGACGATCGTCTCTTCCAAAATGGCGTACGCGATCGCCGCGCGGTACGGACTGACCGTCATCGAGGTGCTGACGGGGTTCAAGTATATCGGCGAACAGATCAAACTGTTTGAAGCCGCGGTGCAGGCGAACGGCGGCATGCCCGATCATACCAAGGGCGCATACGAATACGAGTTCGGGTATGAAGAGAGCTACGGGTGTCTCGTCGGCACGCACGCGCGCGATAAGGACGCGGTCGTCGCCGTCATGGCGCTCTGCGAGGCGGCGGCATACTATAAATCCCTCGGCATGACGCTGTGGGATCAGATGCAGGAAATTTACCGCAGATACGGGTACTACCGCGAATCGCTCGAAAGCATTACCATTCCGGGCGCAGAGGGCGCGGAAAAGATCGAGGCGATCATTGCGGGGCTGCGCGAACATACGCCCGCCGTCATCGGCGGCAGCCGCGTGATCGCGTTGCGCGACTACCGCGCAGGCACGCGGACAAGCCTTGCGGACGGGAGCATGACCAAACTTTCGCTGCCCGCGAGCAACGTATTGTATTTTGAATTGGAAAACGACGGCTGGTGCTGCGTCCGCCCCTCTGGGACGGAACCGAAAATCAAATTCTACTTCGGCGTAAAGGCAGATTGCATGCAAGAGGCGGAGGAGAGGATCCGCCTGCTCAAAGAGGGGCTGTTCGAGCTTACGAAATAACGTATGAAGTGTCTTGTTCTTGCGGGCGGCAGCAGCGACAGGCTCTGGCCCTTGTCGCGCAGAGACTACCCAAAACAATTTATGGAGATCCGCGAGGGGCGTTCCATGTTTCAGGAGACGATCCTCCGCAATCTTCCGTTCTGCGATGAGTTCGTCGTCCTCACCAACAGACGGTATGAGAACGTCGTCAAAGGGCAGTTGCAGGCGTTTCAGGGCCTCAACTGTACCATTATCTACGAGAAGGACGTATTAAAGACCGCGCCGCCCGTCATCGCCTACGCAAAGGAGTGTGATCCGGACGAACAGCTGCTCATCGTCTCTTCCGAATGTCTGGTAGACGGCGACTATGGGGCGAGCATTGCGCAGGTCAAGGAGATCGCCGCGCGGGACAGAATGGCGATTGTCGTCTGCAAACCGACAAACGCGCGGGAAGGCTATAATTTTATCAACGTGCGCGGGAAGGTTGTCTCTTGCAGCTCCAAACGCGGAAAATACAGCTTGTGGGACTGCGGGATCATGGCGGTCAAGGCGTGGGTCCTGCTCTCCGTGCTTCCGCGCGGAACGGTGGACAGCTGCGCCGATCTTCGGATCGAAAACGGAGAGTTCGTCTCCGACGCGCCCGTCTCGCCCGTGAGTCTTTCCAAGATCCTGCGCACCGACAGGTGCGATCTCGTCACGGCAACGTTCGAGTGGACGCGCATCACGGATATCACCTCGTTCTACGAGTACGTCGATAAAGTCACCAAAAACAACAATAACACGATCGCTTATAACTGCAAGGGCGTGGAAATCGTCAATATGCTCGAAAGCAAGCTGGTCGTGGCGAACAGTCTCAGAAATATCGTCATCGTCAACACGCGCGACGCGATCTATATCTCCGATAAGGCGCGCGAAGCGGACGCGAAGAGCATCGGGCAGAAATATTACAACGGTAAGAAACGCTATTTCGACGTACAGCCCAAGCGTTACACCACATGGGGTACGGCGGAGACGCTGTACACGACCGATCAGATCGAGGTCAGTAAAGTCGTCGTCTATCAGGGAGAGCAGGTCGCCTATCAGTGCAAGCGCGGGTATTCGGTAAACTTTCTCATTTTGCAGGGTTCGGCGATCCTCCGCGGCAAGAATACCGAGATCGATTATTCCGTCGATCAAAGCATTTTTATAGCCGATTCGGCGCAATATGAAGTCGTCAATACGGGCAAAGGCGCGCTGGAACTGCTGTGTACCATCCGCCGTCAGAGGGCGAGCACGCACAAGCGCAAAGAGTCGGTCGACCTGCTCGTCAAACTTGCGCCCGTCTTTAAAGATAATCTTTGGGGCGGAACGAAGATCCGCGACGTTTTCCACAAAGATGTCGGGGACATGGAGATCGTCGCCGAGAGCTGGGAGCTCTCCGCGCATCCCGACGGGGAATCGACGATTGCCGAAGGGGAGTTCGCGGGGATGCCCTTTTCCGAATACGTTGACATCATCGGAAAAGAGCGGCTCGGCTGGAAGGCGCAGGGGTATGAAAAGTTCCCCGTCATGGTCAAGTTCATCGACGCCAAGCAGAATCTCTCCATACAGGTGCATCCCGCCGACGAGTACGCGCTCACCGTGGAGGGGCAGTACGGCAAGAGCGAGATGTGGTATGTTCTGGACGCGGAGGAGGATGCGTGCATTTACGTCGGATTCAACCGTGACGTCACGCCCGAAGAGCTGCGCCGCAGGATCGCGGACGATTCGCTCATGGAGGTCCTGAATAAGGTTCCCGTGCGGAAGGGAGACGCATATTTCCTTGCGGCGGGTACGGTGCACGCCATCGGCGCGGGGTGTTTCATCTGCGAGGTGCAGCAGTCCTCCAACGTCACCTATCGGCTCTATGATTACAGCCGTCGGGATAAAAACGGAAATCTGCGCGAACTGCACGTTGACAAAGCGCTCGACGTTCTGGATATGCGCGCCGTCACGCCCAAGACGTTCGATCGATATAATGCCGTCATGAGCACGGATTTCGTCAAATCGGTCATCGGGGAATGCAAATACTTTTCGGTGACGCAGTATTTTGTCGACGGCGAGTGCGATCTGCCGCAGTCGGAGGCGAGTTTTCAGGCGATCGTTGCCCTTGAAGGCAACGGAACGGTTTCGGACGAGCGGCTGTCCTATCCCTGCTCGGCAGGCGATACGTTCTTCGCCGCCTCCAAGGAGCGCGTAACGTTAAAAGGAAAAATGAAAGTACTTGTTGTACGAGTTTAAAGTGAGGATTACAACATGAAGAAGGCATTGATTACAGGGATCACGGGGCAGGATGGCAGTTATCTTGCAGAATTTTTGCTTGAAAAGGGATATGAGGTGCATGGCATTGTACGCAGAGCCTCTATTTCCAATACGGGAAGGATCGATCATCTATTGACAAAGAAAGCGGTTACGTTACATGACGGTGATCTTTCCGATTCTTCGAGTATTATCCGGATTATTGCCGAGGTGCATCCCGATGAAATCTATAATCTTGCTGCTCAGAGTCATGTCCAGGTCAGTTTTGATGTTCCGGAATACTCCGGCAATGTTGATGCCCTCGGGGTATTGCGCGTTTTAGAGGCGGTCAGATTGCTGGGGCTTACGAAGAAGTGTAGGGTGTATCAGGCATCAACATCTGAGCTGTATGGCAAGGTTGAGGAGATTCCTCAAAAAGAGACGACGCCGTTTCATCCATATAGTCCGTATGCGGTTGCAAAACAGTATGGGTATTGGATAACCAAAGAATATCGTGAAGCATACGGAATGTTTGCCGTGAGCGGGATTCTGTTCAATCACGAATCTGAGCGGCGCGGTGAAAATTTTGTGACCCGTAAAATCACGCTCGCCGCAGGTAGGATTGCTTGTGGGTTACAGGATCATTTGGAACTCGGGAATCTTGATTCACTGCGGGATTGGGGTTATGCAAAAGACTATGTTGAATGTATGTGGCTCATTTTGCAACATGATGTTCCGGAGGATTTCGTGATCGCAACCGGCGTGCAGCACACCGTTCGCGATTTTACTGAGCGAGCTTTTAAAAATGTAGGGATTCATTTGCGCTGGGAAGGGCAGGGCATTGACGAAAAAGGATATGATCAAAAAACCGGAAAGATGCTTGTCTGTGTCAATCCGAAATGGTTCCGTCCCACCGATGTTGACAATCTGTTGGGCGACCCGACCAAAGCAAAGACGCTGCTTGGTTGGAATCCGCAGAAAACGAGTTATGAAGAACTTGTTCGCATTATGACAGAACATGATTATCAACTTGCGAAAAAAGAGGCGGCAAGAAAGGAGATGGTATAAATGGAAAAAAACGCCAGAATCTATGTTGCAGGACATCGCGGCATGGTTGGCTCAGCCATTGTACGCGAGCTTCATCGGCAGGGATATACCAATCTTATTACCCGCACTCACCAAGAGCTTGATTTGACGCGGCAAGATGAAGTTGAATCATTTTTTGCGCAAGAAAAGCCTGAATATGTTTTTCTCGCGGCGGCCAAAGTCGGCGGGATCGTTGCCAATGCGGAAGCGCTTGCTGATTTTATGTATGATAACATGATGTTGGAGATGAATGTCATTCATTCAGCATGGCAAAACGGCTGTAAAAAAATAGAGTTCTTAGGGTCTTCTTGTATCTATCCTCGTATGGCTCCGCAGCCGATGCCGGAGAATTGTCTGCTCACATCGGAGTTGGAAAAAACAAACGAAGCATATGCGCTTGCAAAAATTTCCGGTTTGAAATATTGTGAATATTTGAATAGACAATACGGTACGGATTATATTTCAGTAATGCCCACCAATCTCTATGGACCCAATGACAACTATCATCCGACTCATAGCCATGTTCTTCCCGCGCTGATTCGCAGGTTTCATGAGGCTAAAGTTCAGGGTCTGTCCTCTGTTACCTGCTGGGGCGACGGAAGTCCGCTTCGGGAATTTTTATATGTGGATGACTTGGCAAATCTTTGCGTTTTTTTGATGAATAATTACAGCGGAAATGAACCAGTAAACGCAGGGACAGGGAAAGAAATTGCGATTAAAGACCTCACGGAAATGGTTGCGGAAGCGGTGGGGTACCACGGTGAGATAAAATGGGATCCTTCAAAGCCGAATGGTACGCCAAGGAAATTGCTCGATGTATCTAAGGCGACCAAGATGGGCTGGACTTATAAAACAGAATTGAAAGACGGCATTCGTCTGACTTACGAAGACTTTCTAAATAACCCTATGCGAGCGGAGAGATAATACAATGGAAGAACCGGCACAGCATGATCATTTGGTCAACAAGTCTATCATTCCTGTTTGCACGATCATGGGAGTGAATATCGCGGCAATCAATATGGAATGGCTTGTCGCGTTCACCAAAGAACATATAAAAGAGCTTTCAGGGGATTATATGTGTGTATCCAATGTACACACTACGGTTATGAGCTATGACGATCAGACGTATTGTGCGGTGCAAAATGGTGGAATCATGGCAATCCCGGACGGGGGACCGTTGAGTTCTGTCGGGAGAAAGCGCGGTCATAAAACAATGCAGAGAACGACGGGACCTGATTACATGAACGAAATTTTCCAAATATCTGCGGAAAACCATTATAAACATTTTTTTTATGGTTCCATGCCTGAAACATTGGATATTTTAAAGAGTAAGCTCACGGAAAAATATCAGGGAATCGAAATTGCGGGGATGTACAGTCCGCCATATCGTGAGCTGACAGACGCTGAAGATGCTGAAATCATTCGTATGATATCAGAGGCAAACGCAGATTTTGTGTGGGTTGGACTGGGCGCCCCGAAACAGGAGCGCTGGATGGCGGATCACCAGTGGAAAGTAAAAGGTTTTATGGTGGGCGTAGGGGCCGGATTTGATTACTTTGCAGAGAAAATAAAACGAGCGCCTAAGTGGATGCAAAAATGTAATCTTGAATGGCTGTATCGTCTATTTCAAGAACCCAAGAGATTGTTCAAGCGATATTTTTATTCCAATCCAAAGTTTATTTGGCATGCAATGATACGAAAAAGATAATGGAAAAGAAACCGAAAATTCTCCTTGTTCATAATTATTATAAAATTCCCGGAGGGGAAGATACTGTTGTTGCCAACGAAAAAAAATTGTTGGAAAATAATGGGCATGAAGTTGTTATCTATACGAGAAGTAACAGTGAGATCGACCGATTTTCCTTCTTTCAAAAGCTCATGCTTCCGTTCCGTGCAATTTTTAACCGAAAGACTTATCGGGATATAAAGAAGATCATTCGCGAACAACATATCGACATCGTGCACGTTCACAATACGCTTACTTTGATCAGCCCGTCCGTTTATTACGCCGCATTGAAATGCAAAGTACCGGTCGTGCAGACGGTCCACAATTTTCGCCTGATATGTCCCGCGGCGACTCTTTACCGTGACGGACATATCTGTGAGGATTGTCTCAACCATGGCTTGCGCTGTGCAGTAAAACACAGGTGCTACCGCAACAGCCGCCTGCAAACGCGGATCAGCGTTGCGATTTTGAAGCGCCATCGCCGTCGGGGGATCTATAAAAAAATCAATTATATCTGTCTGACCGAGTTTAATAAGAAAATGATCTGCGATCATTCACAAATTAAACCGGAGCAGGTTTTCGTCAAACCAAACTTTACGTTCCAAGAAACAGGCAGAGAGATCATCCCGTACGAAAAACGGGAAAGGCAATTCGTATTTGTCGGTCGGTTGGAGAAATTAAAGGGCATCGATGTTCTGTTCGAGGCGTGGGCGGCTATGGGAGATGCTGCTCCGAAGCTGGTCGTTTGTGGCAGCGGACCAATGGAAGAATGGTGCAAAGAGTTTATTGCTGAACATAATATTTCCAACATTCAGATGCTTGGGCAAGTGGATAATATAACGGCAAAAGATATTATGGCGCAATCACTTGCACTTGTATTCCCAACGCAGTGGTATGAAGGGTTTCCTATGACGATTGTAGAGGCGTATTCCGTCGGAACGCCCGTCATCGGACCGGATATGGGGAATGTAGGCAATTTAATTGAAAATGGCGTGACAGGGTGGAAGTATGCAACCGATAAACAATTGCGTGACGTTATATTAAATCAGATTTGCGATTCGGGTGAAGTGCATATAAACACAAATACGATTGTCGGAAATTATGCGAAACGATATTCCGATAAGGAGAATTATAATCAATTAGTCCTGGCATATGAGATGGCAAGAGAGCATTTATATGAAAAATCCGGATCATAAAGGCAAGTTATCAATAATTTGTGCAGTCTATAATGGTGGCATATATTTTCGTGAGTTATTGGATGCTTTACTCCGACAAACAAGAAAAGATTTTCAATTGATCATAGTTGATGACGGTTCTACGGACGAAACGCAATGCCATTTGGAACAATGCAAAGAAGGTTTTCAGGAAATTCAAATTTTATGCAATGAAACCAATCATGGAGTTAGTTTTTCAAGGAATAGAGGGATCGAGAGGGTTACAGGTCAATATCTTGTATTCTTGGATGCTGACGATTTCATTGAAGATAATTTCGTTGAATCAATCTATTCGGGGATTGCTTCATGTAAGCAAGAATGGAATATACTGTACTTTGAGATACGGAAGTTTTATAATGATAATTTAGAAAGTACTCGAAAATTTAAAAATAAGAATAAGAATACTATAAACAATAAAGAGGAAATTTATAGAAACTTATTGGATGAGCGGTATTTGGGCGGATACTTGGTTAATAAAGTATTTAGATATTCAGTAATACAAAATGCGAAGATTGCATTTGATGAAGATGTTTTAATATCGGAAGATGAATTGTTTTGTTTGAAATATATAAAGGCCTCGCGTGATGAGAGAGCGTATAAAATAAATGTAATATATTACTACCGTCAACATTCATATTCAACGACAAGCAGACTGAGCATAAAAAAAATACTTTCCATGTTGCAGGCACGTGATTTTGCGGCAGAGTTGTTGAAGGGAACGGATGCATATAAACTTGCAATTCGACAGGCGTTTGTCGCTAAAATTTATGCATCATTTTATGTGAGCGATAGGAAAATTAGTAAGTTAGAGCTGGTAAAAAAAATAGCAATCCTTTTAGATAAACATATAAAATTGAATGATAAAGCATGTTATTTAATTTACATCATTTCTTATCGATTAGCAAAAAAAATATATTTTAGGAACAAAATGATAGGAGAGTAAATGATGCAACCATTTAAAACGGATATATCTGTATTGATTATATTTTTTACCAGGCATGAAATTTTTAAAAAAGTTTTTGCTGAGGTAAAAAAAGCCCGTCCCGCTAGGTTGTTTTTATACCAAGACGGACCGCGTGAGGGGCGTCCTGACGATGTCGAAAATATAAAGAAATGCCGCGAGATTGCAGAGGATATTGATTGGGAATGTGAAGTTCATCGGTACTATCAGGAAAAAAATGTTGGCGTGGATCCGTCCGGATATATTGCCGATACATGGGCGTTTTCTTTGACGGACAAATGCATCGTTTTAGAAGACGATATTATTCCTTCGCCATCATTGTTTTCATTTCATAAGGAATTATTGGATTACTATGAAAATGATGATAGGATAATGCTGATTTCCGGGATGAATTTAGAAGAAGTTTCGCCAAATATTCAATCCGACTATTTTTTTTCATATACAACCATAACGCTTGCATGGTCGTCATGGAGCAGGGTGGTTCGTGAATGGGATAAAGCATATTCTTTTCTTGATGACGACGAAAAAGCACGAAAATTCAAGCAATTTATTAAGAAAAATCATTTAGCGAATAATATACCTAAATTATGTGACGCACATCGTAAATCCGGAATAGAGCATTTTGAATCAATCTTGTTTTCAAATCAGTACCTTCATGAGGGACTTACAATCGTTCCATCGAAAAATTTGGCATTGCACATTGGCATAGATCCGGATTCCGCACATTATACGACGGAATTGCAATATCTCCCAAAACCATTGCAAAAGATGAGTACGATGAAGGTTTTTGAGATAGATACAAGCAACATTCAACACCCGAAAGAAATTATTGTAGACAGGAAATATCAAAAATATGTTTATTGGATGCATGGGTGGAACCATCCTGTATTAAAATTTTTTCGTTTTATCGGAATGTGCGGTAAAAAACTTTTACACGGGAGATTCTCAGAGGTCGTTCAAGACTGCAAGAAACGGTTAAAAAAATAGGAGAATTATGGGGATTTGAGCTATGCCTGTAAATAAATATTCGAAAATCAGTTGCGTTATTTATTTGTTTTTCGTGGCAATTGTAGCGGAGCTGTTTCCAAAAATTCGTGATGTACGCTATATTTTAATCCCCGTATTGGCTTTGCCCGTCATTTGGTATTTATACAGGACAAGAACGAGGTTTTTAAAAACGAACTTTGCACGACCTTTCTTCCATATGATAGGGTTATGCGTGTTTTTATCGGCCATTTCCATCGTTTTGATGATGGCGAAAAATGTATGGAACTTGGCATTTGTCAAGGAAATACTATTTATGATTTTACCAATGTTAATGGCCTGGACGTTGCTTGCTTTTTCAAATAAACATGACTGCAATTTTATAATAGATTGTTTTTTCTATTTCACGACGGCTACTTTTTTTATTCGGTACGGGCTTACGTTGTCGCTGAGCGGAATAGGATCCGTATCTTTCCGTGATTCGTTTTCTCCATATGAATCGGAATTGGTAGATATTTTCCTGCCGCTTTCATTTTATTACATGTTTGGAAATAAGAGGCTGTTTAAGGCGATTATTTCTATTCTGTTATGTTGGCTTTCAATGAAGCGCATCCATGAATTATTTCTACTATTATATATCGTTCTTTTTATTATTACTTTTCTTTTTCCTGCATTTAAGAGGTACTTGTACCATGGCAAACTTCCAAAATTCTTAGAAGTTGTTCTATTTGTATTTGTATGCGTCTTTCCGATTTTATTGGTGAGCGCACTCTCTACAGATGTATTGAATACATTTATGATACAGAATTTTGGCATCTCGTTCAATGCGTTCATGTTAGGGCGGGAGAGCATGTATCGCGCAATTCTGTCAAACGCGGACGGCATTGCCGGATTGGGAAGTACGCGAGCAATATCCGTCATATTATTTGGCGGCAACGACATGCATAGCGATATCTTGCGGTTGTATTTGGAAACAACATTGGTGGGATTGGTGGCTTACGTGTTAATGTTTTTCAGCCTGATGAAACGCAAGTGGATTTTAGTATTGTATCTTGGTTTTGTTCTTGCGGTAATGCTTGTTTCACCAATTATAACAAGCACCATAGGCTTTACGTGCATTTATGTGATTTTGTTTGCACTGGATAAACGGACGATGAAGCAGGAAAAGAGTCAAGGAAAATTGCCTTATTGCCATTGGAAAAAGCGTGAGAATGTTGGCTCCTGATGGTTATATACTGAAAGGAATCTTTACAAACCAATGATTAAAATACTTTCGCTCATTATAGTTTCATATAAGAATATAAACATATTGCGAGATTGTTTGGATTCAATCCATAAGTACAACGATATTGGGGATGCTTTGGAGGTGATTGTTTCAGATAATAGTCCTGATTTATTGTTGTACGACTGTATTCAGAAAGAATACCCGTGGGTTAAAATTTTAAAAAATGAGAACAGGGGATTTGGCGCCGGAAACAATCGCGGCGTTGAGATCTCGTCCGGACAATTTCTCCTTTTTTTGAATCCGGATACTATTTTAGTTGAGCCGATTTTCAAGTTCGCGATTGAAAAATTCTGCCAAGATTCAAAATTGTCATTATTTGGAATACAACTTGTGGACTTTAATTTAAATAAAAATTATTCGTTTGGATTATTATGGGGCGCAGGTATATTTGCGGCAATCTGTCACAAATTTTTTCATTTATTTGGTATATACATTGATGGCAAAATGTTTATTTCAGGGGCAGATTTGTTTGTCCGCAGAAAGAGTTTTATAGAATGTGGCGGGTTTGATGAAAATATTTTTATGTATCGGGAAGAATCAGATTTAATTTTACGTATAAAAAACAAATCACAAGCAAACAAAACAAGATTTTTTAAAAAAAAGAAACTTATTCATCTCGAAGGGGGCACGCAATCTTTATCTGTGGACAGTCTTGTACAAGTTGAGCTTAGATCAATTGAAGCGGACAGATATTACTGTGAAAAGTATGGTTTGAATTTTATAAAATTAATAAAACAAAAAGTCAGAAAATGTAAATTAAAAATTTTTTTCTCGTTTCTACTCAAAAAAAAGGACAGCGCGGAGCTGCAAAAACAACTGCTAGGGATATACCGCGCGACTCTTCAATAAAAAAAGAGATAGGCTGCAAAATGCGAGAATCTAAAGCAACGGAGAGGATGAATGAAAGGAATCATTTTAGCGGGGGGAAGCGGAACAAGACTGTATCCGCTCACAAGAGTCACAAGCAAACAGTTGTTGCCGATTTACGACAAGCCGATGATCTATTATCCGCTTTCGGTGCTGATGAACGCGGGGATCAGGGATATTCTCATCATTTCTACGCCGCAGGATACGCCGCGGTTTGAGGAGCTGTTCGGAAATGGTCGTGCGCTCGGGCTGAATCTGCAGTATGCCGTGCAGCCGTCGCCGGATGGACTTGCGCAGGCGTTTATCATCGGGGAGAAATTTATCGGAAAAGATAGCGTTGCCATGGTGCTGGGCGATAATATTTTTGCCGGACATGGTTTGAAAAAACGTCTGCGTGCGGCTGTTGAAAATTCGGAGAAGGGAAACGGGGCGACCGTGTTCGGGTATTATGTGGACGATCCGGAACGATTCGGAATTGTTGAGTTTGATCGACACGGTAAGGCGATCTCGCTGGAAGAAAAACCCAAGAAGCCCAAGAGCAATTATTGCGTTACAGGATTGTATTTCTATGACAATAAAGTTGTGGAATACGCAAAAGGTCTGAAACCGTCTGCGCGTGGGGAGTTGGAAATTACGGACCTCAACCGTATCTATCTGGAAAATGAGAGTCTGCACGTAGAAATTCTCGGTCAGGGGTTTACTTGGTTGGATACGGGCACGCATGAGAGTATGGTGGACGCGACCAACTTTATCAAGGCGGTTGAGACGCATCAACGGAGGAAGGTTGCCTGTATTGAGGAGATTGCCTATCTTAATGGTTGGATCACCAAGGAACAGGCGCTGAAACTTTGCGAACCGATGATGAAAAATGGTTATGGTCAGTATCTGAAAGATGTCATCGACGGAAAGTATATGGACGGACTGTATTGAGAGGAGAAAAACGAATGACGATTATTGTGACGGGCGGCGCCGGATTTATCGGCAGCAATTTCATTTTCCATATGCTCGGGAAATATCCCGATTACCGCATTGTGTGCCTCGATAAGCTCACATACGCGGGGAATCTTTCTACGCTGAAAAGCGTTATGGACAAGCCGAATTTCCGCTTTGTGAAGGCAGATATCTGCGACAGAGAGGCGGTTTACCGTCTTTTTGAAGAGGAAAAACCCGATATTGTGGTCAACTTCGCGGCGGAAAGTCATGTGGACAGAAGTATTGAAGATCCCGGGATCTTTTTGCAGACGAATATCATGGGTACTGCCGTGCTGATGGACGCCTGCCGCAAATACGGCATCAAACGCTACCATCAGGTTTCGACGGATGAAGTATATGGCGATCTGCCGCTCGATCGTCCCGATTTGTTTTTTACCGAGGAGACGCCTTTGCACACATCCAGCCCGTATTCGAGCTCCAAGGCGGCGGCAGATCTTCTGGTGCTCGCCTACCACAGGACGTACGGATTGCCTGTGACCATCAGCCGTTGTTCCAACAACTACGGACCTTATCATTTCCCCGAGAAGCTGATTCCGTTGATGATCGCAAATGCGCTTAATGACAAGCCGCTTCCCGTGTATGGAAAAGGGGAGAATGTGCGCGACTGGCTGTATGTGGAGGACCACTGCAAAGCGATCGACCTCATTATTCATAAAGGAAGAGAGGGTGAGGTTTACAACGTCGGCGGGCATAACGAAATGAGGAATATTGACATCGTCAAGCTCATCTGTAAGGCGTTGGAGAAACCGGAGAGCCTGATTACGTACGTTGCAGACCGCAAGGGACACGATATGCGCTATGCGATCGATCCGACCAAGATTCATAACGAGCTTGGCTGGCTTCCCGAAACGAAGTTTGCGGACGGCATCAAAAAGACGATTCAATGGTATCTTGACAACAGAGAATGGTGGCAAGAGATCATCTCGGGCGAATATCAGAACTATTATCAGAAAATGTACGGAAACAGAGGTTGAGGGAAACTGGTTTTGGAGCCAAAAAAGAAATGAAAATACTTGTTACCGGCGTTAAGGGGCAGCTCGGCTATGACGTCGTCAATGAATGTCAGAAACGCGGGTACGATGCGATCGGCGTAGACGTTGAGGATATGGATATCACCGATCCAGAATCGGTTGACCGTGTGATTGCAGAGGCAGATCCCGACGCTGTGATTCATTGTGCCGCATGGACTGCGGTAGATGCGGCGGAAGAGTCTGAAAACGCAGCCAAAGTGCGCGCCGTCAATGCAGACGGCACGCAGAATATCGCAAACGTCTGCAAAAAGTTAAATTGCAAGCTTCTCTATATTTCGACCGACTATGTATTTGACGGGCAGGGCAGCGAGCCGTGGCTTCCCGATCAGAAGGACTATCGTCCGCTCAACGTCTATGGGCAGACCAAACTCGAAGGCGAACTTGCCGTTGCGAATACGGTGGAAAAGTATTTCATCGTACGCATTGCATGGGTGTTCGGCGTAAACGGGAAGAACTTCATCAAGACAATGCTGAACGTCGGCAAAACGCATGATACGATACGCGTTGTCAACGATCAGATCGGCACGCCGACATATACTTACGATCTTGCGCGGTTGCTGGTCGATATGGCGGAGAGTGAGAAGTACGGTTACTATCATGCGACGAATGAGGGCGGGTATATCAGTTGGTATGACTTCGCCTGTGAAATTTTTCGTCAGGCGGGGTATCCGACGAAGGTGATCCCCGTCACGACCGTGGAATACGGACTTTCCAAAGCCAAGCGTCCGTTCAACAGCCGTCTGGATAAGCGTAAACTTGTTGAGAACGGGTTTACGCCGCTTCCTGACTGGAAGGATGCTTTAAAAAGATATTTAAAGGAAATCGGGTATTGATATGGGATTGCGTCATTATTTTCGGCTGTACAAGTTTAGAAAAGCATGGAGAAAAGCCAATCAACACAACGAAACCATTGCGAAAAACATATTTAATTCAGATTTTATCCATGTTGGGAAGAAAACGTATGGAACGATAAACGTAAGGCAATCACGCTTTCAGGCGCATTTATATATCGGGAGCTATTGTTCTATTGCTTCCGACGTAGTATTTGTCTTAAACAGCGAGCATCAACTTCACACAATTTCCACATATCCTTTTAAAGTCAAAATTATAGGGGAATCGGGAGAAGCGGGAACGAAGGGCGATATTCGGATAGAAGACGATGTATGGATCGGCGAGCGAGTGCTCATTATGTCAGGAGTGACGATTGGTCAGGGTGCAGTCATTGCGGCCGGAGCCGTTGTTACAAAGGATGTGCCACCATATGCTATTGTCGGAGGTGTACCTGCAAATGTTATAAAATATAGATTTTCGGAAGATCTGATCAAGGAACTTCTCAAAATAGATTATTCCAATCTTTCTGATGATATGATCAAATCCCATATTGATGAATTATATCGAAATCTCACGAATGTCGATCAGTTGGCTTGGTTACCAAAAAAATGAAGAGGATTAGATATGGGACAAATTATGGTAGAAAAAAACGTTGGGGGCATTGAGGGGCTCTGCATCATCATGCCGGCCGTGCACGGAGACAGCCGCGGATATTTCATGGAGACGTATTCGCAGCGCGATATGGAGGAAGCGGGGCTGAATATTGCATTCGTGCAGGACAATCAGTCCATGAGCACGAAGGGCGTCTTGCGCGGGCTGCATTTTCAGAAAAATTTTCCGCAGACCAAGCTTGTCCGCGTTATCAAAGGGCGGGTTTTTGACGTCGCCGTCGATCTCCGAAAAGACAGTCCGACGTATGGGAAGTGGTTTGGCGTAGAGCTGACGGAGGAGAACAAAAAACAATTTCTCATTCCGCGCGGGTTTGCACACGGATTTTTGGTGCTTTCCGATACGGCGGAATTCTGTTATAAGTGCGACGACTTTTATCATCCAAACGACGAGGGCGGGCTGGCGTGGAACGATCCGTCGATCGGCGTTGTCTGGCCCGAAGTTGTCGGCGAATATCAAGGCTCGGCTGATAGCGCAGGCTATACTTTACAAGACGGAACGCCGTTGATTTTAAGCGAGAAAGATAAGGAATGGGACTATAATATAAACAATTCGGATACATAAGGAGAAGCCATGAAAATTTTGCATATAAGTACGGGGTTCAATCTCGATTTCAATGGTGGTATTACAAATTATGTACGGTGCATTGCTAAAAGCCAATCTGAAAATGGTCATGAAGTATACGTTTTAAGTGATGGAGGAAAAGATGACGGGTATTGTGTAATTACGCATAATCCAAAAAATCACGCATGGTCTTTTGTGAAACGACATGATCAATGTGAACTCGATCAAATAAAAAATTTTTTAATAGATAATAAATTTGATATAGTTCATATCCATATGATGCTTAATATGGACCAAAGGCTATATCAGGTTTTACAAGATGTTAAAGTGAAATATATTGTCAGTCTTCACGATTATTGGATGATTTGCCCTAGGATTCAAATGATCCGGACCGGTGAGCAGAGATGCGAAAAAACGGGCGAAAAATGTACCAGATGTTTTAGTTGTTTGGAAAAAAATCATTTTCTTTTGCGGGCTATGCGAAAAATATTTGGGCAACAGTTCGTTACGCGTTTTCCTTTAAAGAGTAAAACGGTTTATACAAAATGGAGAAAAAACAGCGACGCGCTGCTTGCAGGCGCAAGCGCATTGCTGCCTGTATCAAATCGTGTAAAAGAAATATACGAACAATCCGGGATTCACGGTAATTATGTTGTTTTGAACATTGGTAATATTAGTGCGAACGATTTTGATGCCGATTATTTATATGTACCCAAAAAAGATATTAATTTAGTAATTTTGAGCTCCGTATCCGAGTTAAAGGGGGGATTACTATTTTGTAAAATCTTAGAAAAGGTGCAAAATCCGAAGCTTAAAGTACATTTTTATGGTCGGTGCAATAAAAAACAGGCTCAGATGCTGAGACGGCATGGGATCATTGATCATGGTCCGTATAAACAGGCCGAGCTAAAAGGAATATTGGCATCCATGGATATGGGCGTTATGGTTCCGATTTGGGAAGATAACGGACCACAAGTCGTGATGGAAATGTTGAATAATCATCTTCCCGTTTTCGCGACGAGAATGGGTGGTATTCCGGATTTTGTGTCGAATGATAATGGATTCTTATTTGATCCGTTCTGTGAAGAAGAAATCAATGCGGCGGTGGAGTTCTTAAACACCTTATCGCAAGAGAAAATAGCAATTTTGAAAAAAAATATCCATCGGCTGATTACGCCTCAGGAACACTATGCGCAATTAATGGATGTATATGAAAAGGTTTTGAATGAGAAGTAAAGGCGCGGCAAAGCCAAAAAGCATCAAAAAAAATTTTATATATAATATTATTTACCAGTTGTTCATTTTAATTGCACCACTGGTTGTAACGCCTTACGTTTCTCGCGCTTTAGGAGTAGAGGGCATCGGGCTGTATAGCTATGCAAATTCCATTGTATCGTATTTTCTTCTTGTGGCGGTACTTGGGACGGCAACTTACGGTCAGAGGGCAGTCAGCTACGTGCAGGATGATAAAGAATCGCGTAGCCGTGCTTTTTGGGAAGTTTTTATCCTGCGCACGCTGACCTCGTTTGTGACGCTGGCTGCATATTTGCTCTTTGCATTTTTCACGGCGGGAAGTGGTCAATTCACGATTTATCTTATTCTTGCATTGAACATTCTGAATACAGTTTTTGATATTACATGGTTTATGCAGGGAATGGAGGAGTTCGGAAAGATTTCTACGCGCAGTATTCTTTTTCGGCTACTGAGTATTATTTCCGTCTTCATTTTCGTTAAAACGCCGGATGACTTGTGGCTATATGTATTGTTTATGACGGCATATACCGTGTTAGGCAATATCACACTTTGGCTGTATCTTCCCAAATATCTGTGTCGCGTTCATGGGATAAGACCTTTTCACGATATTAAAACGGTATTGCAGCTTTTTATCCCGACCGTGGCGATCCAGCTGTATACCGTGCTTGATAAATCCATGATCGGATGGTTTACGGACGGATACGCGGAGAACGGTTACTACGAGCAATCGGAAAAGATCATCAAAATGGCGACGACGGCGGTAACAGCGCTCGGAACGGTAATGATCCCACGCATTGCAAAAGTATTCAAAGAGGGAAATTTCGATTTATTAAAAATTTATATTTATAAATCCTATCGCTTCATCTGGATGCTGGCGATTCCGATTGCGTTGGGATTGATTGCTATTACGAGTATTTTTGTTCCTGTTTTTTTTGGAAGCGGATACGAAAAATGCGAGATTCTTATTCCAATTTTCAGTTTGCTTGCAATTATGCTTGGTCTTAGCAACGTGACCGGAATACAGTATTTAGTGCCTGTCGGAAAGCAGAATGTGATGACGTTGACGGTGCTGATTGGCGCGGCGGTCAATCTAGTGCTCAATCTGATTTTAATTCCACGATTTTATTCGGTCGGCGCAAGCATTGCATCCGTCGTGGCTGAGACGAGCGTAACGGTTGCAGGGTTTATTTATTTGAAGAAGAAAGGAATGATCAAGTTAAGACCGATTTTCACGGATTCGATTAAGTATTGGATCGCCGGTGCTGTGATGACGGGGATCTTATTCCTGATTAAAGCGTTTCTCCCGATTGCAGTTTGGAGTCTTATTGTTCTTATCGTATGCGGGATAATGATTTATGCCATTATGCTGCTTGTTCTCCGTGATTCCTTTGCATTGGAAATCGTACAAAAGGGGTTGGTTCTTCTGCATATCAAAAAGAGAGCTAACGTAGAAATGTCGGCATCCGTACAAGATATATCTTCGGAATCCGCTCTTGATAATCAGACAAATGAATCGGATAATGACGAAGCGCCTGCAACGCAAGAGCGTGACGAGCCGAAACGGTGAGGTGGATTGCGGGGCAGATGTAAACGATTTTGCGCAATGTTTGTATATTGGCGAGGATTTGACTTTTTTATAGCGTCGCAAGAAAGATATGCGCGAACTACGGATGGCGAGTGTACGCAGAAAGCGCTTGATCAAGAGATATGCCTGCAAAACGAAAGATCTTATTTTTAACACTACGCATTCTTCCCATGCTTGCGGTTATGGTCGTCATTTTTGTCTTTTCGCAGCGGGCGGGGGATGTGTCGTCCGAACAGAGCAACGCCGTGGGTGAGTGGGTGTTAGGGGGCCTCGGGATCGAGATCCCGCCCGGGCAGTCCGCCTCGGATGTGGATATCATCTGGGGGTTCACGATTCGGAAATGTGCGCACATTTTTTTGTATCTGCTCCTCGGGGCAAGCGCATTTTTATTTGTCTCACGTTTGCCGTTTCGTACGGAACCGGCGTGGCGGCCCGTTATCTGCGCGGGCGGCGCGGTGGCAATATCCTTTCTCTATGCCTGTTTGGATGAGCTGCATCAGGCGTTTGTGGCGGGGCGCGGGAGCAAGATAGAGGACGTCGGGATCGACGCGATCGGCTTTGTGCTTGCGGCGGTTCTGTGCATGGCGGTCGGGTATCTCGTTTTATTCATTCGCAGAAAAAGGGCGCGGAAGAGCTGAATCTTCCGCGCCCTTTTTCTTTTCGACGCGCCCAAAGACTGCAAAACTGTATCCGTTCCTTTCGGAAGAGATTTTCAGCGAGATTCTGAAAACGATGTGGCGGAAGGGCGACTGACGGAAAAAACTGCATAAAAATCCACAGCCTCCGCATAATGACAGTATACGGAGGTTTTTTATGAAGGCAACGGGAATTGTAAGAAGGATCGACGAGCTTGGGCGCGTGGTCATTCCGAAAGAGATACGGCGGACGCTGCGCATCCGCGAGGGCGACCCCCTCGAACTGTTCACCGACCGCGACGAGCTGATGCTCAAAAAATATTCGCCCATTGCGAGCGTGGAACGCTTTTCGGAGGGGACGGCGAAATCGCTGCATGAGCAGAGCGGGTATCTCGCCGCCATTTCGGACGCGGACAACATTCTGCACGCGTTCGGCACGGGAAGAAAGGCTCTGATGGGGCGCGCCGTCTCCGACGAGATCACGGAACTCATGTCGTCGCGCGGGAGTCATCTGGCGAGCCTTGCCGAGGGCGGGAGCGTGCTGCCCGTCGTCAAGGACGGAGAGACGAATTTCACGGCGCAGTTCGTTGTTCCCATCGTGGCGGGCGGAGACTGCCTCGGCGCGGTCATCCTGCTGTCCTCGGAGGAGGGCGCGGTCATGGAGTCGTCGGCGGTCAAGCTCGCGCGGCTGACGGCGGATATTATTGCGAGTCAATTTGAATGAGCTCACAGATTTTTCAGAAAAACCCAATGTTCGCTGCGCTCTGCATTCGGTTTTTCTCGCCGCCGCTGTTTCGCAACAGTATAGCTCGCGGCGGCTCACTTTTCTGCAAAAGCGCAGGTATGCGCAAATTGAGGGCGCTGGCGCAAAATGCGATTTTGCTTGCGCGAGATTTAGAATTCTCTTTGCAAACGATAAGTTAAGGGCGCAAAATGCGGTTTTACTTGCGCAAATGCGGTGCGCCTGCGCATGGGGTGAGCTGCACGAAGATGGCTGTCGCGCGGGCGGAACGGAACAGGGGCGAGGGCGTTTTGCGCCGCGCCCTTACATAATGAAGCACGCAGTATTTTTCAGACACGTCGCCGTCGTCAGCCTCGGCGGACTCATCGCAAAGGGGATCGGCGCGCTCTACCGTATCCCGCTCGCCAATCTTCTGGGCGGGTACGGCATGGGGCTGTATCAGATGGCGTATCCGCTCTTCTGCCTCATGCTCACCTTTTCCTCTGCGGGCGTGCCGGCTGCGCTCGCGCGGACGGTCGCCGCGGAGCGGGCGGCGGGCAAGGACAGCGGCACGCTGAAAACCGCGCTGCGGCTGTTTGCGATCCCGGGGCTTCTGGGGACTGCGCTCATGTGCCTGCTTGCGCCCGCCGTCGCCCGCTGGCAGGGCGACGGCGGGCTTGTCGGGTGCTATCTCGCCCTCGCGCCCGCCGTCCTGCTCGTCGCGCTCGTCGCGGTGCTGCGGGGGTATTATCAGGGAAAGAGCGATATGCTCCCCACGGCGCTCTCGGAGATCGTGGAACAGATCGTCAAGGCGGGGGCGGGATTGGCGTTCGCTTCGCGCTTTGCGGGCGATCCCGTCCGCGCCGCGCAGGCGGCGCTGCTCGCTGTGACCGTCTCCGAGCTGTTCGCCCTTGTATTTCTTGCCGCGCGCGCCCGCGGAGAGGGGCGCGTACGCTTGGGAAAGCGGCTTTCCGTGCGCCGCCCCGCGGACATGGGTGTGTTCTTTGCCGCCCTGCCCGTCATGGCTGCCGCCGCGCTCCTGCCGCTCTCGCATATGCTGGACAGCGTCGTCATCGTGCGGCTTTTGTCCCGCCATACGGCGGAGGCGGTCTCGCTGTACGGGCTGTTCGCGGGGAGCGCGGCTTCCCTCATCGGACTGCCCGCGACGGTGTGCTACGGTCTGGTGGCGGCGTCCGTGCCTGCCGTGGCGGCGTGCGCCTCGCGCGGGGAGGGAGAGGAGGCGCGCCGCCGCGCCGCGCTTGCCGTGCTCGTCACAATCGCGCTCGCCGCGCCCTGCGCGGTGGGGCTGTTCGTCCTCGCGCGCCCCGTTGTCGCGCTCCTGTATCCGTCGCTGACGGCGGGGGAGGCGGAAACGCTCGTTACGCTCCTCCGCCTTTCGTCCGTCTCCGCGGCGTCGCTCGCGGGGCTGGATACGATTTCCGCCTGCCTGACGGGCATGGGGAAGGCGAAATGCGCCGCGCTCTCCATGCTCGTCGCCGTGTGCGTCAAGTTTCTCGTGCAATGGACGCTCGTGGGTGATCCCGCGTGGTCGGTCTACGGCGCGGCGGTTGCCGCCAACGCCTGCTATCTGGTTGCTTTTTTCCTCGATTTGTTTTATACTATCAGAAAAAAACGGGTGAAGAGTTATGATCACAGTCATCGGATTGGGCGCAGAGCGGGGCGACGCAACGGCGCACGGGCTTGCCGCGGCAAAGGCGGCGGACAGAGTGTTCGTGCGCACGCAAACGCATCCGTCGGCGCAGAGCTTGACGGACGCGGGGATCGCGTTTGAGAGTTTCGACGCATTCTACGAGCGCAGCCGCAGCTACGACGCGCTCGTGAAAAACATCGTGCGCGAAGTGCGCCGCGCGGGAAAGGGGCAGAACGTCTGCTACTGCGTGGACGGCTCTCCCGCGGAGGACAGGGCGGCGCGCGCGCTCATGCAATACCGCGGCACGATCGCCGTCGACGGCGTTTCCAAGGCGTCCGCGGCGGCGGCAAAGGCGGGGATCGGCGATTTCCTCGCCCTTTCGGCGTACGACGTGACGGCGGCGAAGCTCGTCCGTCCGCTCGTCGTGTACGATCTTGCCGACAGGGTGCAGGCGGCGGACGTCAAGCTCGCGCTCTGCGACGCGTTCGGCGACGAATCGCCCGCGTTTTTCGTCTGCGGCGGCAAGGCGCAAAAGATCGCGCTCTTCGAGGCGGACCGTCAGAAGGACTACGACGCGACCTGCGCGCTCGTCCTGCCCGACGTGCCGCTTCTGGAAAAGAAACGGTTCGATCTTTGGGATTTCATCGCCATTTTAAAGCGTCTGCGCGCGCCCGACGGCTGCCCGTGGGACAGGGCGCAGACGCATTCGAGCATCCGCATCAACGCCATCGAAGAGGCTTACGAGCTGGTGGACGCGATCGACGCGGACGACCCCGCGAAGATGTGCGAGGAGGCGGGCGACGTCATCATGCAGGCGGCGTTCCATACCCTCATCGAGGAGGAGCGCGGCAACATCAACATGACGGACGTCCTCTCCGGGGTGTGCGAAAAGCTCATCACGCGGCACACGCACGTGTTCGGGAGCGACAGGGCGGCGGGCGCGGACGGCGCGCTCACCGTGTGGGAAAAGAACAAGATGAAGGAGAAGGGACAGGAGACGTTCTCCGACTCCGTCAACGACGTTCCCGAAGGCTTCCCCGCGCTGCTGCGCGCGCAGAAGGTGTGCAAGCGCATGGAAAAAGGGGGCTGGGCGCGCGGAACGGCGGCGGAGGTCTCCGCCCGTCTCTCGTCGTCTTTGACCGCCTTTGAAAACGCCAAGGAGAAGGCGGACGCCGAGGCTGCGCTCTCCGAAATTTTGTGGGAGTGCGCCGCGCTGGGGCGCACGGCGGGCGTGGACTGCGAGCAGGCGCTCCTTGACCGCGCAAAGCGCGCGCAGAAGGAGTACACGGCGTTCGAGGCGCGCGTGCTTGCGGACGGCAAGGACGTGAACGCGCTCTCCGCAGAGGAACGCGCGCGGTACATGGACGAGGCGAATCGTGATTCGTGAGCTGAATATCGCGGGCATGGTATGCCCGAACAACGTGTTCCTCGCGCCGCTCGCGGGATATACGAACTATCCCTTCCGCACCATGTGCATGCGCCTCGGCGCGGGGCTGACGTTTACGGAGATGGTGAGCTGCAAGGGGCTTGCCTACGGCAGCGAGGAGACGAGAAAACTCCTTTACTGCGGCGAGGAATCGCCCAAGGCGGCGCAGATCTTCGGGAGCGATCCCGCGATCATGCGCGCGGCGTGCGAGAGCGAGGACTTGTCGCCCTTCGATCTCATCGATATCAACATGGGCTGCCCCATGCCCAAGATCGTCTCGAACGGCGACGGCAACGCGCTCATGGAAAATCTCCCGCTTGCGGAGAAGGTCATCTCCGAATGCGCAAAGAGCGGGAAGCGGATCTCCGTCAAGTTCCGCATCGGCGTTGCGCCCGATCAAAAGATCGCCGCGGAGTTTGCGCGGCTGTGCGAGGGCGCGGGGGCGTGCATGATCACGGTCCACGGCAGAACGCGCGACAAGCTGTATGCGGGCGCGCCCGATTACGCGGAGATCGCCGCGGCAAAGAACGCCGTGCATATCCCCGTCATTGCGAACGGCGGGATCTGGTCGCGCGGCGACGCGGAAAAGATGACGGAGCGCACGGGCGCGGACGGGGTGATGATCGCCCGCGCCGCGCTCTACCGTCCGCAGACGTTCTGCGATATTCTCGGTACGGAAGCGCCGCCCATGCGCGAACTTTTTTTCCGCCAGTTGGACGAAACGCTCGCGCTGTACGGCGAGCGGTTCGCAATCGTCTTTATGCGCAAGATGGCGGCGTTCTACTGCAAGGGCGTAAAGGGCGCAGCGGAGTACAAGCGGCGGCTCTTTTCGGCGGATACCGTCGAAGCCCTCCGCGCCGTGGCGGAAGAGGTGTTTTCCGAAGGCGCGTTCTCCGCGCCGCCCGAAACGGGCGTTTCATCGTAAAATATGCCGTAAAAACGCGCATGGCGGGAAGCGTATCCCCCCATTGCAAATACATTGTAAAGGCGTGTAGGCGTTTCTACGCGCCTTTTTTGCTGTCGGCATGGAAAATTTCGGCAAATCCATGCCGTTTTACTGTACTTTTTTTTGCGCCTGTGGTATAATAAATTCGGTTGATTTTATTTCCAGACCCATTGAAAAATGGTTGCAAAAGGCTTCACTTGGTATGCCTTTTGCGCCTCAATTTGCCGCTCATGCGGCTTTTGCAGAGAAATGAAGGCGGCGTTGCTGTTATGTTGCCACAAACGCCGCCGAGAAAAACCGCGTGCAGAGCCGAAAGCGAATATGCGGGTTGTCTTAAAACATCACGAAGATTTTTCCCGTCAGTTCGGGAAAAATCTGTGAGTACAAGTCAAGGAGAAAAGAATGTCTGACAAAGTAGAAGGGGCATACGGCGCCGAACAGATTCAGGTGCTCGACGGGCTTGAACATATCCGCAAACGCCCCGGAATGTACATCAGTTCGACGGATGAAAGAGGGCTGCACCACCTCGTGAGCGAGGTAGTCGATAACTCCATCGACGAGGCGCTCGCGGGCTACTGCGACCGCGTGGACGTCACCATCAACGCCGACGGTTCGTGCACCGTTGAGGACAACGGGCGCGGCATTCCCACCGACATTCACCCCAAGGAAGGCATTTCCACGGTGGAAGTCGTCTTTACCAAAGTCAACGCCGGCGGCAAGTTCGGCGGCGATTCGGGCTACAAAGTTTCGAGCGGTCTGCACGGCGTGGGCGTCAAGGCGGTCAACGCGCTCTCCGAGTGGCTGGAAGCGGAAGTCCGTCAGAACGGTCATGTCTATAAGCAGGTCTATAACCGCGGCGTGCCGCAGCGTCCGCTCGCGATCGTCGGCGATTCCGACCGCACGGGGACGAAGGTCACGTTCTATCCCGACGCGGAGATCTTCGAAACGATCGTCTTTAAATACGACATTCTGCGCGTGCGCTTAAAAGAGCTTGCCTTTCTCAACAAGGGACTGACGATCACGCTGACGGACAAACGCGGCGGACAGGAAAAGCACGACAGCTTCTGTTACGAGGGCGGTATCCGCGAACTTGTGGAGGAGCTGAACAAGGGCAACAATACGCTCTTTGCAGAGCCGCTCTATTTCGAGGCGCAGGACGGCACGACCGTCTGCGAGATCGCGCTCCAATACAACGAGGGCTATAACGAGGTCATCTATTCGTACGCCAACAACGTCAACACCATCGACGGCGGCACGCACGTCGAGGGGCTGAAACAGGCGCTCACGAAGATCATCAACGACGCGGGCAAAAAGCTGAATATCCTCAAAGAGAGCGACCGTCTCACGGGCGAGGACGTCCGCGAGGGAATCACCGCCGTCGTCTCCGTCAAGCTGGAAAACGCGCAGTTCGAGTCGCAGACCAAGGATAAACTGAACAATTCCTTTATCCGTCCGTTCGTGGCGAAGTGCGTCTCCGATAAATTCGGCGAATACGTGGAAGAACACCCCGCCGAGGCGCGCGAGCTGGTGCTCCGCTGCATCACGGCGCAGAAGGCGCGCGAGGCGGCGCGTTCCGCCCGCGAGCTTACCCGCAGAAAGGGCGTGCTGGAATCGACCACGCTCCCCGGGAAACTTGCCGACTGTTCGGATAAACGCCCCGAACTGTGCGAAATCTACATCGTCGAGGGCGACTCGGCAGGCGGCACGGCAAAGCAGGGGAGAGACAGACGCTTTCAGGCGATCCTGCCCCTCCGCGGCAAGATCCTGAACGTCGAGAAGGTGCGCCTCAACCGCGTGCTGGAAAACGCGGAGATCAAGGCGATGATCACCGCTTTCGGCTGCGGGATCTTGGACGATTTCGACGAGAGCAAGCTCCGCTACGACCGCATCATTTCCATGACCGATGCCGACGTCGACGGCGCGCATATCCGGATCCTGCTTCTGACGTTCCTGTTCCGCTATATGCGCCCGCTCATCGAGCACGGACACGTATATTCGGCGATGCCGCCGCTCTATAAGGCGAGCGTCAAGGGCAAAGAGGACGTGTACCTCTATTCCGAAGAGGAAAAGACCGCCTACGACGCGGCGAACAACAACAAGGTGGAGTATCAGCGGTACAAGGGTCTCGGCGAAATGAGCACCGAGCAGCTCTGGGATACCACCATGAACCCCGCGACCCGTACGCTCGTGCGCGTTTCCATGCGCGACGCGATGGAGGCGGATAAAATGTTCACCATTCTCATGGGCGAAAGCCCCGCTCTGCGCCGCCAATTCATCGAAGAGAACGCAACGCTGGTGAAGGATCTCGATATCTGATTTGTTCACGAATTTTCTCGTCCAAAGGGACGACAAAATTCCGTGATTTGAGCAGGAAGTTGCGGGTACGCGCCCGCCCCTTGCCTTCCCCCTCGGGGGAAGGTGTCTGCGAAGCAGACGGATGAGGGGGAGGGCGTGCGCTAACCGCACCTCCCGCTCTGCGCCGTCCCATCAGGGCTTACATAATAGCGGACGGCGCATTCACACCTACCTGAAAGTTGCTTGCGCAACAATTAGGGGCATACTGCGCAAAATAGCGATTTTGCTTGTATCTGTGATTTATAGCAAATTTACCAAGTTGGGAAAGTAAAAGCTCTCAATCACTCGCGCAAGCAGGGGTCTCACGCAAGTAGACCTTGCGTTCGGGCAAGTTTTTTGCCGACAATGGCAAAAAACTCATTTCGCGACGCGCGCACACCGCACTGCGGTGATGCGCATAACGCGCCGCTCAACCCTGCGCCCGCGCC